>JAHIMR010000040.1 GCA_018896525.1 Actinomycetota bacterium | reverse complement strand
CTGTAGCGTCCTGTTTCCCTGCTGATCATTCTTCAATCCCCAAGAAACCACAACATGTTGTGGTTTGATCTCAGGTATCGTGGTTATTCTCCGGGGTGAGTCGGCAAAACACAATTCTTGCTGGGGGGAAGTTTGGTTTAGAGATGGGAAGGGTGACGTAACACAAGGGGAGAGGCGGCGAAGGCGAAGTAGACCGCTGGCTCACGGTACCTTGGAGACGATCAGGGAGGTTGGGGAGAATGAGAAGGCCGCACCTGAGAAAAAGCGTAGTTGTCATATCCGTGCTCAGTATGATCCTGGCCATGTTGTCCCTTGGAGTATTTGCCACTCCCGCCAGGGCTCAGGACGCTACGATAGAAGGCACGGTCACCTCGCAGGTCACCGGTCTTCCTATCGAGTTTTGCGATGTGTTCCTCTATCCCGCCGAGTGGGAGCTTGCCCACCAGGTACCCCCCGTTCTGGATACTGACGTGACCGATGCACTTGGAGACTACACGCTGGAGGCGCCTGCCGGGGGAGGCTACCTAGACTACAAGGTCAATTTCCAGCCAACCGATGGGCTGCATCTGCCGGAGTGGTGGGACAGTCCCGTTGGTGCGCGGATTACCGACTGGAAGGATGCCACCTGGCTGCACGTTGCGTTAGGCGGAACAGCGTTGGGAATCGACGCCGACCTCGAACTGACCGGGAGCGTCGCCGGCACAGTTACCTCGGGTGAGGAGCCCCTCCACCTTCCTATAGAAGGCTGCACCGTCACGATCTACGAGAAAACAGGGGAAGACGAATACGTAGTGGCCGGGTCCACCTTAACAATAGCGGACGGGACGTATTATGTTGGGATGCTCGATACCGGGGAATACCTTGCTCAGTTCTCTATCAATGACTCCATACACCTCGAGCAGTGGTACGACGGGAAGGAAGACCAGGAACATGCTGACGAGTTTGACGTCGTACGCGGCTTCGAAACGGGTAACATCGACGCCGAGCTCTGGGTCGGCGCCTCGATACAGGGGCTGGTAACTATGCAGTGCGGTGGGGACGTTGTTCCCAACTGCGTCGTAGAAATAATAGATGCAAATACAGGAACGCCCGTAATTGGGCAGGCTACCGACGGATTCGGCTTATATACTCTGGGCCCGCTGGAAGGGGGAGACTACAAAGTCTCTTTTAAACCCACCGGCCTGAAAGCTCCTCAGTGGTACAACGGAGCGGAAAGCTTTGACGAGGCGACAGGGCTTGAATTGGAGAGAGGCGATGTTGCCGTGAATATCGACGCTCAATTGACCTGGGATGAACTCAATCGATACGCGGTCACACCGGCGGGTTTTGATAACCTTGGCTCCATCGTCAATTCTCTCGGCGTGCTTACCGAGGGAATTGCGGTCGATGCCGGCGGCACCTCGGCTGACGAGGACCTGAGCAACGAGTGTCTACTCCCGAAATTCGACACGGTGTTCGTTAACTGCACTACGCACAGTCAATTTGATACTCTGGACATCAGTACGATTCAGGATTATGTTCGTGACGGCGGTACCCTTTTCGCTTCCTGCTGCGCGGGTTACAAGCTTATTTCCGAGGCCTTTCCAGGGAAAATATCATTCCCGGCTGACTATCCCGGCCAGGGTCTCGAGCAATCCGTGGAATCAAAGGTACTTGACAACAAATTGGCTTCAATCATAGGCAACAAACCGGAAATAGAGTTCGACAAGAACGGGTTTATTATCGTCACAGACGTCACCCCCGACGTCGAGGTTTACATTACCGGGACAGTGGAGGCCGACTCCCTTGGCACGATAACCGACATGCCTCTTTATATGTCATTCCCCGAGGGCGACGGAGAAGTCTGGTTAACGACTTTTCACAGCTCGGCACAGATTCCTGATGTGGGTAGTGGTATCTTGAGATTCTTCCTGGCGATTTTGACACCGCCGCCGGTCATCACTGGCATCGAACCCGACTCAGGGCCGATTGGAACCGAGGTTACAATTACGGGAAGGCATTTCGGCCCGGAGCGCATGCCCGAAGATAACGTCACATTCGGCGGGCAGGAAGCTGGTGGAGGCGACTGCATTTTCTGGTCTGATGATCAGCTGATTGTCGCGGTTCCCCAAGGTGCAACCACTGGAGATGTAACCGTGACCACCCTCTCCGGGGTCAGCAACTCTTTGAGCTTCACCGTTACCAAAGGCCCCGGACCGACACCGCCGGGACCTTCCAAGACCTGGTACCTCGCCGAGGGCTCCACCGGAGGTAACGAGTCGGGCGCCTTCGAGACATGGGTGCTGGTGCAGAACCCGGGCACCGAGGACGCGACGGTGTCTCTGACCTACATGACCGATGATGGAAGCGTACCGGGACCCGAGATAACCTTGAAGGCGAACAGCCGTACCTCGCTCAACGTTGCCGACACCGTGCCTGATACCTGGTCCGTGTCCACCAAGGTCACTTCTGATAAGCCGGTAATCGCCGAGCGCTCGGTATACTGGAACACGCCGGGTGTTTCCCGCCAGGCGGCCCACGACTCGATTGGCGCGAACGGCCCTGCCACGATATGGTACCTCGCCGAGGGCTCCACCGGAGCTAACGAGTCGGGCGCCTTCGAGACATGGGTGCTGGTACAGAACCCGGGTACCGAGGACGCGACGGTATCTCTGACCTACATGACCGATGATGGCAGCGTACCGGGACCCGAGATAACCTTGAAGGGGAACAGCCGTACCTCGCTCAACGTTGCCGACACCGTGCCTGATACCTGGTCTGTGTCTACCGAAGTCAATTCTGACAAGCCGGTGATCGCCGAGCGCTCGGTATACTGGAACACGCCGGGCGTCTACCGCCAGGCGGCCCACGACTCGATTGGCGCGAACGGGCCTGCCACGATCTGGTACCTTGCCGAGGGCTCCACCGGAAACAATGAGTCGGGCGCCTTCGAGACATGGGTATTGGTGCAGAACCCGGGCGAAGAAGACACGACGGTATATCTGACCTACATGACCGATGATGGCAACGTGCCGGGACCCGATCTGATCCTGAAGGCGAACAGCCGTACCTCGCTCAACGTTGCCGACACCGTGCCTGATACCTGGTCTGTGTCCACCAAGGTCACTTCTGATAAGCCGGTAATCGCCGAGCGCTCGGTATACTGGAACACGCCGGGTGTTTCCCGCCAGGCGGCCCACGACTCGATTGGCGCGAACGGGCCTGCCACGATCTGGTACCTCGCCGAGGGTTCCACCGGAGGTAACGAGTCGGGCGCCTTCGAGACATGGGTGCTGGTGCAGAACCCGGGTACCGAGGACGCGACGGTATCTCTGACCTACATGACCGATGATGGCAGCGTACCGGGACCCGAGATAACCTTGAAGGCGAACAGCCGTACCTCGCTCAACGTTGCCGACACCGTGCCTGATACCTGGTCTGTGTCTACCAAGGTCACTTCTGATAAGCCGGTAATCGCCGAGCGCTCGGTATACTGGAACACGCCGGGCGTCTACCGCCAGGCGGCCCACGACTCGATTGGCGTTCCCGGAGAGTAGGTAGCTGCAGAACCTGCGACAGCATAGCGTTGATATCGTTGGGCATATGTCGATTGCTTTTGCAGGAGCTGTCCACCACTGACAACAGGCGGCGTTTGGCTCATGCCGTCAAAATCGCGGTAACCGTGAAACATTTCTTCTAAAACCATGTAGGCGCGGCCGCATGATACCGTGAATCTTGAGTATGCCACGAGTTCCTTCGTCGGGAGCCTGGGCCCTGTCTATGAAACCGGACCCGCCTCTTATGGATATGTCGGTCCCCAGGTTCTGCGAGTACCCCGACACCGTGTCGAGCCACGACCGGGCCTGCGACCCTTCCATCAACACCGGGCGGCAGTTCCTTATCACCACCGGGGTTATCTTGGCCTGGACGAGACCTTCCGGGCCGATTGTCGCAATCAGCAAGACCGTTTTCGAAGATATCTCACGGGGCGGGGAGAAGATGAAGTTGCCCAGGCTGTAGGCGATAAGTCTGTCCCGGTAGAGCTCAAAGCCCTGAACCACGTGGGGGTGGTGCCCCAGCACCAGGTCAGCGCCGGAGTCCACGGCCAGGTGGGCCAGGTTGCGCTGTTCCCCGGTGGGGGAGGTCTGTAGCTCGATGCCCCAGTGGAAGGAAGACACAACGTAATCGCATTCCGACTTAGCGCTCTTGATGCTGTCCGCTACCCGCTCTTCGTCCCAGGTCGTGGCGCAACCGGGGCTGTCGGCGGTGGCCGGCCAGCCGGAGGGCACGATGGAGTTGAACGCCAGGAACCCGACCGTCTTGCCGTGAACGGTCAAGCCGGTACATTCATATGCCTCCCCGGCGTCCTTCCCCCCGCCGCACCACCTGACGCCACTTCCCTCGAGGTAGGTGAATGTATCGAGGAGGGCCCCCGTACCGTAATCCTTGGAGTGGTTGTTGGCGAGAGATACAATATCGACCCCCGCCCTTGCCATCCCCCCGACAGCGTCCGGCGGACCCCGGAAGCAGTACTCCTTTTCAGGAACCGGAGTTCCACCGGTTGATATACAGCACTCCAGGTTTACGAAGCCGATGTTGGCGGATGAGAACAGGTCACTGACATTTGCCCAGGGATAATCCACGCCGTTGGAGGTCAGGTACGGCGTCACGCCGTCGCCGAAGTTGACATCCCCGCCCGCGGCCACCATCACCAACTCGTTGGCCTTCCCGGCAACCTTGCTCAGCGACCGTCCGAAGCCGGCTTCCCGGGAGTGCGTTTGTGTGGAAGGGGTATCACCGTTACCACAACCGGCAGCCATGGTGAAACTGATGACCATGGCGGCGGCAGTTGCCATGGTGAACCACCGGCAGGAACTCCTCAAGGCATCTCCAATCCCGAAAATTTACAGTAAATCGGAAACAAGGGTATCTTCTGTGTCCCCCAGTAACCCGGTTTCGACAACCGTATTCTACTACGATTTGAAACGTTGCTACTGTCCCGTCTCATAAATATGGTGACGCACCGAGAGCGTCGGTGCGCCGTGCCGGCAAGGCGCGCGACCGAGTCGTACTCTTGGAGTACGTCGAGGGAGCGGAACGCGGCCGGTGTGGATGCAGCGGCGTTCGAATGCCATTGTATTTGTGAGACGGGGCACCTGCTTCAGGTCATGATGTCATCGTCCGAGAGGCGAAACCGCCTGTCAACCGTATTGGAGCGTACCACGTACTTGAACTCCGGGCGGTCGGGGTCGGGCTTGACGGACTCGACTTGAACCAGTTCGCGCTCGTGGAAGACAACGACCCCGTTGATTACAATCTCCCGCTTGATGACACCGGACGCCTTATCGCCGGCGGGCAACAGGTCCAGGTCGGAGCCGCAGTGCCTGCAGATGCTGTCAATTGACTGGACGTCGCCGCCGCAGTTCGGGCAGGGGACCTCCTTCTTTACTATCACCGTGCCGTCTATATTCCCCGGCGGTTTCTCGGTAAAGGACTCCAGCAGGCGCCAGGTTCGTTCCCGATCACTACTCACCTTTTTCCACTTGTAAACGAGCCATACAACGGTGCCGACGAATCCGATAGAGGCCAGGATGATAACGTACACCAGCAGCCCCGTGTTAGGGTCGTAAAGCATCTGTGCAACAGTATTCATAGCGGTTTTCCAACAGGCAATCGGTAAATCCTTATGATTACAATTGAAGAGTCTATCGTCGTTCGGCCGGCATATCAACGCCGTGGCAGTGATAGTATGTACAGGGGAAAGGAGGAGAAAAATGGGTTACGGATTAACGGTAGGGGAGATATGCTTTATACAGAAAGATTACCTTCTTGATGGGGAGATTATATTCAGCAAGGAAGAGGAAGTTAAGATAGAGGACTTGGACCCTGATCCAAGAGCGCCAGGTCGAAAGTATGTAGTAAGGTCGAAAACGAGCGGCAGCCGTTTCCGGTTGAGCGGCCATGATTTGAAGAGGAGATATTGCCCCGAGTGCGGGGCGTTACTTACCATAAGCAATAAGTGCCCGGGATGCACCTGGGTCATAGTCGGCAACCTGTCCCAGCGCAGGAGTGGCCCGGGACCACCACGTATCAACGGTGGCGGCATACTATGACGGTACCATTCGGCGGCTAATGGTAGAATAACGTTTCAACCGAGAAACCAGGAGGTCAAGTTGGCGAACTTCATAACCATGCTGAGAGTAGCGGTAACGCCGGGATTCGTGGTGTTCATGGTCCTTTCCAACTCAAACGAGAGCTTGAAGTACGTGGCTTTCGGGCTCTTCTTTTTCGGCGCACTGACCGATTGGGCCGACGGGTTTGTGGCCCGTAGCACTGACTCGGTCACCGAGTTCGGTAAGACCGCGGACCCGCTGGCGGACCGGCTGTTCATCGGGGCGACACTCATAACCCTCTACGCCATGCGCATACTGCCACTGCCGTTCCTGGTGCTGGTGCTGGGGCGTGACCTGGTGATGGCCGCGGGCTACCCGATAATAGGGAAGATAGACCCCACAAAGATAGCGGTGCACTGGACCGGGAAGGTAGCGACCGCGATTCTGTTCCTGGCACTTGGGCTTCTGACGCTTTCCCCGGCGCCCCACGCCGGGAGCTACTTCAGCTTCGAGGGGTACCCATTCACTACCTGGGTCAACTGGCAGACGGCCGGACTCTGGCTTTTCGCGGTGGGGATAATCTGGTCGCTCATCTCGGGGGGCATATACATATCCAGGGCCCTGGAGCTGGCCAGGGAGATGAAGGAGGAAAACGGCCCTGTGGCCGAGGGAATTACAGGTGAGTGACAGCATAGCGGGAGATATGAAAACGGTGGTGATGGCGGGCGGGCAGGGGACCCGTCTCAGGCCGCTCACCAGCAACCAGCCGAAGCCGATGGTGCCTGTGGCGAACAAGCCGATGATGGAGCACATCATCGAGCTCTTGAGAGAGAACGGCTTCCACGAGATCGTGGTAACGCTGCAGTTCCTCCCCACGTTGATCACCAGCTACTTCGGGGACGGCTCCGGGTGGGGGGTGGACATGAGCTATGTCGCCGAGGAAACTCCGCTGGGCACTGCCGGTAGCGTGAAGAACGCTCACGAATTCCTGGACAGGAGAACCCTGGTGGTGAGCGGCGACGCTCTAACCGACATCGACCTCACCGCCGCCGCGGAGTTCCACCGGGATCGGGGAGCGGTGGTGACCATCGTGCTCAAGAAGGTCCCCAACCCGCTGGAGTTCGGGATAGTCATAACGGACGAGGACGGGAGAGTGGTCCGGTTCCTGGAGAAGCCGGGGTGGGGAGAGGTCTTTTCGGACACCATCAACACCGGTATATACATCATAGAGCCGGAGATGCTGGAGTACATCCCCGATGACAGGCCGTTCGATTTCTCCAGGGAGCTTTTTCCGTTGCTGCTGTCGGAGGAGTTTCCAATGTTCGGCTACATAGCCGAAGGGTACTGGTGCGACATAGGCAACCTGGAGCAGTACGTCTCGGCTCACAAGGACATCCTCGACGGAAAGGTGAAGGTGGACATTCCGGGACACCGGCTGGAGAACGACGTCTGGATCGGTGACGGAGTCGAGATAGACGAGAAGGCAATCATAACCGGGCCGGCGCTGATTGGAAACCACGTCAAGGTCGAGTCGATGACGAAGGTCCGGGAATATACCGTGCTGGGCAACAACGTGGTGGTAAAGAAGGACAACTTCCTGCATCGCTCGGTAATACTGGAGAACACCTACGTGGGACCATCCTGCCACATAAGGGGAGCGGTTATCGGGAGAAACGGCGATATCAAGTCCGGGGTGAACATCGACGAGGGGGCGGTAGTCGGTGATGACTGCCTCATTGGGGATAACGTGATGATAGGCCCGGAGGTGCTCATCTTCCCGTTCAAGACCGTGGATTCCGGGGCGACCGTCAACAGCAACATCGTATGGGAGTCACGCGGTGTAAGGTCGCTGTTCGGCAAAAGGGGGGTTTCCGGGCTTATCAACGTGGACATCACCCCTGAGAAGGCGGTGCGGCTGGGCATGGCCTACGGTTCCGCTCTGCCGATCAACTCCCAGGTGGTGACCAGCCGTGATGGGACCAGGTCCGCCCGCATAATAAAGAGAGCGTTCATGGCCGGCCTTAACGCCTCCGGTGTCCACATACGGGACCTGGAGGTCAACGCAATCCCGGTCAACAAGTTCACCGTGGACAGCTACAATAACCAGGGCGGGGTTGATATCCGTACCGGAGACCGCGACTCCCAGTTGATAGAGATAAACTTCTACGACGAGGAGGCGCGGGACCTGGGCCAGGGTGCCCGCAGGAAGATCGAGACGATTTTCAACCGCGGCGACTTCCGCCGGGCTTTCTCCAACGAGCTTGGGGAGATATTCTACCCGGCCCGGGCCAGGGAAGCGTATATACTCGGGCTCACCGAGAAGCTTGACCTGAAGGCCATCAGGGAGTGTGAGTTCAAGGTGGTCTTCGACTACCGGTACGGGGCGGCCTCTCTCATACTCCCCGGACTGCTGGGCAATCTCGGCTGTGAGGTGCTCAGTCTCAACGCCTTCACCGACGAGAGCCGTATGATGACCACCAGGCCGCCCAGGGAAGAGTCACTGGAGCGCCTGGGAGAGGTTGTGCTTAGCTTTCGGGCCGACATGGGGTTGCTGTTCGACAACGGCGCGGAACGCCTCGCGGTGGTTGACGCGGACGGGGGGGTGATCGCCGGCAGTGACCTGCTGGTGTTGATGGTGGACCTGGTGACAAGGTGTATGCCGGAGGGCACTCTAGCGGTCCCGGTCAACCAGCCTTCGGTCATAAATGAGATAGCGGGCAAGAGGGGTTTCGAGGTCCTTGGAACACGGATGGACAGGCCCAGTCTTATGGGGGCCGCATGGAGGGAGGGGGTTGTCTTCGCGGGAGGCGGTGACGGAGGCTACATATTCCCCGACTTCATACCGACTTACGACGCGATGATGACCTTCGCCAGACTGCTGCAGATGCTCGCCGAGACCGGCGATTCACTGTCGGGAC
The DNA here is from genome assembly GCA_018896525.1 of Actinomycetota bacterium. GTDB lineage: Bacteria > Actinomycetota > Geothermincolia > Fen-727 > Anoxymicrobiaceae > JAHIPE01. The sequence goes on along the minus strand of JAHIMR010000040.1, from coordinate 84,597 downwards.
TGCAGGCGGGCACTCCTTCCTTTCACACCAGGCGACGCGAGGTCTTTACCTCGTGGGAGAACAAGGGAACGGTCATGCGACACCTTCTCGAGGAGCACCAGGGGGAAGGGGTGGACACCACGGATGGAGTTAAGATCCACTTCGACCAGAACCGCTGGTTGTTGATACTCCCCGATGAAGAGGAGCCGATGTTCCACCTTTACGTAGAAGGCGCCGACGAACGCGACTGCGAGTCCCTACTGGATCGGGGCGAGGCCGAGGTCACCAGGTTCACCCTTTGACAGGACGGTTCGCTTGCTGCCCCGCTCCATAAATACGCTGGCATTCGAACGCCGCCGCACAAAACGCAAGATGGTACCCGGTACCTCGGCACTCCGGCTGCGTTCCGCTCCCTCGACGTACTACAGGAGCACGGAAAACGGAGCGCGGCAGGCGTGAACCGAGATTATTCAATGGCTGTAATGTTATAGTTATCATCAAGCAGTTAGAGGCACACGGAGGAGTGATGTAAGTGCTTGAGATAACATTTGGCACCGACGGTTGGCGATCGACGGTTGACACCGACTTCAACCAGAAGAATGTGGCCACCGTCACCCAGGCGATAAGCAACTACCTCTACGAGAAGGAGCTGGCCCAGAAGGGGTGTATCGTAGCCTATGACACCAGGGAAAACGCCGAGGAGTACGCCGATGTCGTTTCCGATGTACTTGTCAAGAACGGTATAGCGGCACTGAGGATGGAAACTTTCTGCCCGACCCCACTGGCGGCTTACGCGGTCAAGTCGGTCGGGGCGGCAGGGGCCATCATGTTGACCGCCAGCCATAACCCACCGGAGTACAACGGGATAAAGTTCATACCGTGGTACGCGGGACCGGCTACGGTTAACATCACCGACGACATCGAGTGGGAGATAGGGAACCTCGTAGCGGCCGGGGGGGGGGAGCCACCCCCGGAACGAACCATAGGCCCGCTGAAGAAGCTGGACGTCAGCAACGACTACATAAAGCACCTGCTGACCCTGGTGGAGCGTTCGGTGATCGAGCGGTCCAAGGTCAAGGTGCTTTTCGACCCGATGTACGGGGCGGGGCAGAACGTCTTCATGCGGCTGCTGCATCACATGGAGTGCTACGCCGTTCCGCTTCATTGCCATCGCGACCCGGAGTTTGGAGGCTTCATGCCGGAACCGATAGAGGCGAACCTCAGAGACGCCAAGGCCGCGGTGCTGGAAAACAAGGCGGACGTGGGCATCGCCCTCGATGGAGACGCCGACCGCTTCGGGGTCATCGACTCCAACGGCATTTACCTTACCCCCAACAAGGCGCTCACACTCATCCTGTGGTATCTCCTGACCTACAAGTCAACAGGGGGCGCGGTGGCCCGCTCGGTGGCAACCACACATATGCTTGACACCATAGCGGAGCACAACGGCTGCAGGGTGCTTGAGACCCCGGTAGGGTTCAAGTACATCGGTGAGCTCATGAGGGAAAAGATGATAATCATGGGTGGCGAGGAGAGCGGCGGGATGAGCGTGGCCGGGCACATACCGGAGAAGGACGGACTGCTCGCCGGGCTGATACTGGTTGAGATAGCGGCGCGCTTCAGGAAGCCCTTCTCCGCCTTGCTGGGGAACATCTACCGGGAGTTCGGGCTTTGCTTCGACGAGCGAATAGATATCATGATGCCCGACGATGACAAGGAAGAGCTCATGGAGTCGTTACACGAGAGCCCGCCGAGAAAGTTGGGTAATGAGGACGTAATCAGGGTTGATATGCGCGATGGGGTGAAGATGTTGACCGAGGACGATAGGTGGGTGCTGATACGCGCCTCCGGAACCGAGCCCATGATCCGGGTCTACGTGGAAGCCCGCAGCGAAAACGCCTTCAAGGAGGCCCGAACATCGGCGATGGAGATAGTTCAGGGCCAGTGAGGGAGTTCGGGGCAGGAAGGGGTGGGCTTTATGGGATACCTGAAGCTGTGTTGTGTGGTCCCACACGCCCCGATACTGGTTCCAGAGGTCGGTGGGCGGGAGTTGGGGAAGGTAGATAGCACCGTCAGGGCGATGGATGCGCTGGCGACCCGGATAAGGGAAGTTGGGCCCGAGACGGTCGTTATCGTGTCACCCCCCCACCTCAGCCTGCGGCAGACTGAAGGGTTCGATGTCAAGACTGGCGAGGAGTCAGAAGGCTCTCTTTCACGATTCGGGGCTCCCCAGGTGTCAGTCAAACTCACGGTGGATGATGAGTTGGTGGAGGCGATCGCCCAGGCCGCGGGACCCAGGGGGATTTCCCTGGTGGCCGACGAGAGCACCGGTGAGCAGGACTGGGGGGTGTTGGTGCCTCTCCGCCTGCTGGCTCCCGAGAGCTGCAGGCTGGTATCGATCCGTGTGTCACCGTACCTTCCGTACCGCGATCACTACTACCTGGGAATCGCGATTCGCGAGGGGCTTGAGAAGGTGGCGAGGAGCGCGGTCTTCATAGCGTCGGGGGACCTATCTCACCGGCTGACCAGGGGAGCCCCGTCAGGGTACAATCCCAGGGGCAAGGAGTTCGACGCGGCAATCGTGGATATAACCGGCACCGGTGAGTTCGACCGGTTGTTCGAGATTGACCCGGGGTTGATAGAAGCGGCCGGTGAGGATTGCCTCTGGTCGGTGGCAACAGTGGCGGGGACCGTGGACGGTTACCGGTTCGACAGCGAGGTGCTTTCCTACGAGGGGCCTTTCGGGGTGGGTTACATGGTAGCACGGGTACTGCCACGGGAGCCTGACCCTAAGTGCCCCGTTCCATAGATACGGTTAAGCACCGAGAGCGTCGAAGCGCCGCTCCGGCAAGGCGCGTGACCGAGTTGTACTCCTTGAGTACTTCGAGGGAGCGTAACGCAGCCGGAGTGGATGCAGCGGCGTTCGAATGCAAGCGTATTTATGGACCAGGGTACTAGTTACCGATAGGATCAAGGAGTGACGATGAGCGGGAAGGAGCAGGAGAGCCCCCAGGTGGAGTTTGCACGCCTGGTGGTGGAGTCGTACGTGCGGAAAGGAACCGTCCCACCGGCAAGCGAAGCGGCGGCTGAACTTCGGGGGGGGAAGGCTGGTGTTTTCGTTACCCTGAAAAAGCGGGGCAAACTAAGGGGCTGCATGGGGACGGTTCAGCCGGTGAAGGAAAACGTCGCCGAGGAGATAAGGGGAAACGCGGTGAGCAGCGTTACCTTCGACCCCAGGTTTGATGCGGTCACGGCGGATGAGTTGGGCGACCTGGAGTACTCGGTTGACGTGCTGGAGGAGCCTGAGGATATCGCCGGTATCGACGAGTTGGACACGAGCGTCTACGGGGTGATAGTGCGTTCCGGTGACAGATCGGGACTGCTCTTACCTGACCTCGAGGGTATCGATACCCCTGAGGAACAGGTGCGAATAGCGATGATAAAGGCCGGTATCCACTCGGATGAGCCGGTGCTCCTGCAGAGGTTCAAGATTTCGCGGTACAAGTAGAAGTTGAAGTGGTGGCCACAGGCTCTAATCCCCGGAATATCGAATCCCCGATAACGCTGATAGCGATCGTTGGGCCCACCGCGGTCGGCAAGAGCGTGGTTGCCATGAGTATTGCCCCGGAACTGGATGCGGAGATAATATCGGTGGACTCCATGCAGGTCTACCGTGGTATGGACATAGGCACCTCCAAGCCGGTCGAGGCCGAGAGGGAAGAGGTTGTCTATCACCTGGTCGACGTGGCAGACCCCGGCCGCGACTTCTCGGTGGCCCAGTTCAAGGAGATGGCGGACAACGCGGTGCGCGACGTGGTGGCCAGGGGGAGGCGTCCCATGCTGGTGGGTGGGTCGGGGTTGTACTACCGGGCGGTGGTGGACGACCTGGATTTCACTGGAGTGAGGGGGAAGGTAGGGATGGGGGGAGCGACCACGGGCGATACTTCCAACCGTGAGCTTCACGCCACATTGGTTCGTCTGGACCCGGAGGCGGCGCGGGAGATAGACGCTTCCAACCGGAAGAGGGTAATCCGGGCCATCGAGGTGGCGAGAGGCGGCGGGCGCCTCATCTCCGAGCGGCAGGACTCCTGGGTTGAGTTCACCTCACCGTATGACCTTATCGCGGTCGGGCTGGAGATGGAACGCTCCTTACTGTACCGGCTTATAGACCGGCGGGTCGACCGGATGATTACCATGGGCCTGGTAGGCGAGGTCAGACGGCTCCGGCGGGGAGGCTTGAAGGCGGGAAGCACCGCCGGTGAGGCCCTGGGGTATCGACAGATGCTCCGGTTCATCGAGGGTGGCTGTACCCTGGAGGAAGCGACGGGCGAGATGAAGAAACGCACCAGGCGGTTCGCCAGGAGGCAGGTGACCTGGTTCAGGAAGGATCCCCGCATAAGATGGTTCACCGTGGAATGCCATCCAGGCGGCACCGGGGAAGAGATCGAGCAGGGGCTTGCGCGGGCCGCGGCGCTGGCACTTGAATATATCGCCGGGAAACTGGAGAATTGAGAGCGATGCAGTTCACCAAGTACGATGCTACCGGGAACGACTTCATACTGATAGACGGAATGCGTCGGGGCCCCGAGCTCACTGCCGACGCGGTGTGCCGCCTGTGCCACCGTCGAAGAGGCGTGGGCGCCGATGGTGTCGTGGTCATGCTTCCCTCGGACTCAGGCGACGTGAGGATGCGCATCTTCAACGCGGACGGCTCCGAGTCGGAGATGTGCGGTAACGGCATACGGGCCTTGTTCCTGTTCGCGCTGGAGCGGGGCGTCCTCGAGGGGGACAGCGCGGAAATCGAGACGCTTGCCGGGACAAGGACAGTGAGCCTGGCCGGCGGTGGCGACCTTATCACGGTGGAGATGGGGAAACCAAACGTCAAGAGGTCGGACGTTCCCATGCAGGGCCCCCCCGACGAGGAGGCGATAGGGGTGGATATCCCCATCGGGGACGTCGAGGTTTCCAGCGGCACATGCATGTCCATGGGAAACCCCCACTGCGTCCTTTTCGTAGACGGTGTCAACGGTTATCCGGTGACTACGGTAGGACCGGCGGTGGAAACCCTCAGCATGTTTCCGGAGAAGACAAACGTTGAGTTCGTGGAGGTGGTCGGGAAAGACCGTCTGTTTGTCCGGGTGTGGGAGCGGGGGGTAGGAGAGACGCTGTCCTGTGGAACGGGAGTTTGCGCATCGATGGTGGCGGCCAACCTGAAAGGGCTGGTGGGCAACAGAGCCAGGGTAACGGTGCCGGGGGGAGACCTGGAGGTCAGGTGGGATGAGGAAGGGGTGTTGTTGACGGGAACGGCAAGACGGGTCTTTAACGGAGAGACGGGGTTATGACTAAGATGAGGTTTTCAAAGAGGCTTGACAGTATACCACCGTACCTGTTCGCTGAGATCGACAGGAAGATCGCGGCGAAGCAGGCGGAGGGAGTGGACGTGATCAGTTTCGGGGTGGGTGACCCCGATATTGCCACGCCCGGACCGGTGGTGGATACGCTATGTGACATGAGCCGTAAGCCGGAGCACCACCGGTACCCATCGTATTTCGGGCTCAGGGAGTTCAGAGAAGCGGCCGCCGGGTGGTTTGAGAGGCGATTCGGTGTCGCCCTTGACCCGGAGACGGAGATACTTCCGCTCATCGGATCCAAGGAGGGGGTCGCGCATGTGGCGATAGCGGTCCTGGACCCGGGGGATTACGCACTGGTCCCTGAGCCTTCGTACCCCGTGTACCGCATGGGAACGTTGCTGGCGGGGGCAACGCCTCACTTCCTGCCGCTTGCCGCCGGGAACGGGTTCCTGCCCGACCTCGAGGCGGTACCCACCGAGGTGCTGTCCTCTTCAAAACTGCTGTGGTTGAATTACCCGAACAACCCCACGGGCGCGGTGGCGGATGAAGGTTTCTTCACCAGGGCGATCGAGTTCGCCAGGGAACACGACCTGGTACTCGCCCACGACAACGCCTACTCGGAGATCACCTACGACGGGTTCGTCGCGCCGAGCGTCCTTCAACTCGAGGGAGCGTCAGACCTCGCGGTGGAGTTCCACTCACTCTCCAAGACGTTCAATATGACCGGATTTCGGATCGGGTTTGTCTGCGGGAACGCGGGGGTCATAGAGGCCCTTGGCACGGTGAAAACCAACATAGACTCGGGGATATTCAACCCCATTCAGCTTGCCGGAATCACCGCGCTGGACCGGATGCAGGAAACTGTGAGCGAAATGAGGGAGATATACCGGTCTCGAAGGGAGATGCTGGTGCGGGGGTTCAGGGGGCTCGGGTGGGACGTTACCCCACCGAAGGGGAGCATCTACATCTGGATGCCCGTCCCCGACGGTTTCGATTCGGTCGGCTTTTCCACCCACGTACTGGAACGCGCCGGTGTCTTCTTCACGCCGGGCAACGCCTATGGACCTTCCGGAGAAGGATTCGTAAGGATATCGCTTACGGTCTCCAACGACAGGATCGAGGAGGCGTTGTCGCGGCTGGGGGAGGTCAATTGACTTCGGGTGAACAGCCCGGTGGGGGGCGGGAGAAGGCATTCCTCGTCGCGGTCCAGCTTCCCTCGGTATCCGACCTGGAGCTGTCCGATTCCCTGGCTGAGCTTGACGCCCTGGCGAAAACCGCGGGAGCTGATGTCCTTGGCAACCTGGTACAGAAGAGAAGCAGCTTCAACCCCGCTACCGTACTGGGCAAGGGCAAGGTTGAGCAGGTAAGGGAATCAGTGTCGGCGGCTGGGGCTACCCTGGTTATATTCAACAACGAGCTCAACGAGGCCCAGGAGGATCGCCTGCGGTCGGCGCTGGGCACGAAAGTCGTGGGCCGTACCGCCCTGATCCTGGACATCTTCGCCCAGCACGCGCACACCAGCGAGGGAAGGGCCCAGGTCGAGTTGGCCCAGCTATCGTATCTGCTCCCCCGCTTGAGAGGAAAAGGGCTGGAACTATCGCGGCTTGGGGGTGGGATAGGGACGAGGGGTCCGGGTGAAACCAAGCTGGAGTCGGACCGGCGGGCGATACACAGGCGAATGCGCAAGCTGAACCGGGATCTCGCCCAGATGGAATCGGTGCGGGTGACGCAGCGAAAGCAGCGCGGCAGGGCGGGGCTGCCCTCGATCTGTCTTGTTGGGTACACCAACAGCGGCAAGTCATCGCTCTTAAACCATCTTACCGGGGCATCGATTCCGGTGGCTGACCAGCTTTTCAGCACCCTGGATTCGACAACCAGGAGGCTGAAACTCCCCGATGGCCACCGGGTGGTGGTCTCTGACACCGTGGGTTTCATAAGGGAACTGCCCCACGAACTGGTGGCCGCGTTCCACTCTACCCTGGAGGTGGTCCGAGAGGCGGACGTTCTACTGCACGTGGTCGACTCAACCAGGGAGGAGACACTGGCCGAGTGCATGAACGTTGTAGGCGAGGTGCTGGCGGACCTGGACGCGTCACATATCCCAACAGTAGTCGCGTTCAATAAGATCGACCTGGTAGAGCCAGCGCACAGGGCGTACCTCGAGCGGGCGTTTTCCGAAGGCGTGCTCATCTCCACCCTTACGGGGGAGGGCGTAAAAGAACTCCTGGAGAGTGTCTCCGGGCGACTTCCGGAGTACCGCACCCTGACCGTAACCGTTCCCGCCGCACGCGGAGACGTAATCTCCTCGCTGTACCGGGACGGCTCCGTTCTGCAAAAGGAGATAGAGGGGGGCACTGTGTTGATGACCGTAAGTTTACCCCTGGAGAAAATACATAAGTACGACGGTTACCTGGCAAACAGTACCAATAATAACCAGTAACCTGCTTTTATGGTTCAACCTCGGGTTCAGGCTAAGAAAAAATATTTCTCTAGACACCTGCTTTACAATTGACGCTGAATGAGAAAAAACCGTCCGCTTGTTACCTCATATGTGAATCAAGGCTTTAGCCCTTTACGTGACCCCTGGCCGGAAATCCTTTTAGTCAGAGCCGTTGACTGTGACCCAATCAGCCGGGTCAAGGGGGGGGGCTGAAAGGGTGTCCGGGCAACTTTGGAGTACCCTGAAGTACGGTGTGAACCTTAAATACAGCTTCATTATTTGCCGAAACCCTGGAGTGCTCCGGCAGAGAAAAATACTTTCTATTTTCGTCTTGACACACCTTATATTGTGCGTAAAAATTGCTTGCATCACAAGATGTTGACTTGGTTCATGGAAGCGGATTTGAGCGATTTGAGTTGAAAATGGCCGTGAACATTAAAGCGATAGGTCAGGAGAGTGGCTTGTGAAATGCCCGTACTGCGATAACCAGAAGACAAAAGTGATTGATTCGAGAGCAGTCGAGGATGGGGGCGTTATCAGAAGGAGGAGGCGGTGCGAGGAGTGCGACTCCCGGTTCACGACGTTCGAGAGGCGAGAGACGGTGGGCCTGATGGTTGTCAAGAGGGATGGAGTTAGAGAAGCGTATAGCAGGGAGAAGTTGGAGCTGGGGTTCAGGAAGGCGTGCAGCAAGCGTGGTGTCGACACCGACGAAATCGAGAGAGGCATTGCCAGGATCGAAGAGCAGGTCATGAAGGAGCACGGCAAGGATGTCTCGGCGTCGGTGCTGGGCGACATGGTGATGGAGAAGCTACGTGAGTTGGACGAGATAGCTTACTTGAGGTTCGCGTCGGTCTATAAGAGATTTGGAGACGTGAGCGAGTTTCAAAAGGAACTGGGCGAACTCATGCCCGAGGAAGCGGATAGCCCCCTGTAAGAGAAGGATGGGGAAAAGGAGTAGCAGTGACGCCTCGAATACAGGTATTGACGAGTGGACAGGGTGACTTATCGTACACGTCCGCGGGTGACGCAACCGATATAGCCATGCAGGTAAGCACCGTTTCACCGGAGGAGATAAACCTCTGGGACAAGCAGAGAATAGTGGACTCGATAATTCGCGAAGCGCAGGCGGCTCCGGACCTGGCCAGGGAGATCGCCGACGAGGTTGAGAAGACCATGGTGGCCACAGGCCAGACCAGGATCACCACCAGCCTGATACGCGAACTGGTGGACCTGCAACTGATGGAACGCGGGCTCTCTCACATGCTGGAGAAACACACCAAGCTCGGCCTCCCGATGTTCGACGTGGAAAACATCATCAGCCAGCCCAACAAGGAGAACAGCAACACCACCCATAATCCCGAGTCGATAAACCTGACAATAGCCGAGACGGTACTCAAGCAGTACGCGCTTCAGCGGATATTCTCCGATGATATAGCCCGTGCCCACTATGAGGGCGACATACACCTGCATGACCTGGGGTTCTGTGTCCGGCCATATTGCGGAGGGCACAGCCTGGAGTACGTCAAGAAGTTCGGGTTGCGCCTGCCCAACATCACCAGCACATCAAGCCCGGCACGCCACCCGGATGTGCTGATTGGCCACATGGTCAAGATGGCCTCCACACTGCAATCATATTACGCGGGAGCAATCGGTTGGGAGGCGGTTAACGTGTTCTTCGCCCCATTCCTGGTGGGGCTGCCCTATAAGAGGATCCGGCAACTGGCGGAGATGCTCATCTTCGAATTCAACCAGCTCGCCGGCGCCAGGGGCTCGCTTCGGAGGGACGAGAGAGTATTCATCTACGACAAGCAGGAAAACCAAGTAAAGCTGGTTGAGATCGGGGAGTTCGCCGATTCCTTCATCCAGCGGGAGGGGGAAGCCACCGCTCCGGTTGAGGATGACCGGTACTACGCGTTCAGTTTCGACCACGATACGGGGCAAACATGCCTGTCGAGGATTTACGCCGCTATTCGCCATGAGAATAACCACCGGATAGTCAACCTGAAGACCTCGCAGGGGCAGAACGTCAAGGTGACCGACAACCACTCCCTTTTCAAGTTTGACGAGGATGGACGGATAGTGAAAGCGCAACCAAAGGAGAATCCCGACGTGGTCCTGGTGCCCAACAACATAGGCATCGACCTTGGCCGGGAGGAGATAGACGTACTCGCGCTACTGGACCGGCGGGAGGTCGCTCTTGAGGACGGGCTGGTTTTTGTGGTCGAGAAGGCCAGGAGCAAGCTTGGCGTTGACCGTTTATTGAAGATCACACCCGAGTTAACCCGCCTCATTGGTTACTACGTGGCTGAAGGTAGCCTTGGGTCCCAGGTTCAGCTGGCGATATTCCACGAGCAAACGGCCCGGGACGTCGAGGATTGCGTTCGGGCGGTGTTCGGAGTTCCCTGCCACCACCGGGACGGAAGCTGCTTCTTCGGGGGGAAGACGCATGTAGCGCTGTTTGAGGCTCTTTGCGGAAAACGCGCCGAGAACAAGCGAGTCCCCGCGGAGATACTACTGGGTGATGGCGGGAGGGCGGTCGAGTTCCTTTCCGCTTACCTGTCCGGTGATGGATGGGTCTCCGGCAACAGGATTGGATGCTCGACGGTTTCGGAAACGCTGGCGTCTCACGTCTGGCTGATGTTCAGCCAGCTGGGATGCATGCCCAGCATGAGGAAGGAAGAGATCGAGAACGACCTCGAGATCAAGGGGGTCGCGGTAGCGGAGACCAAGACGCGACACGTCATAACTATCGGAAAGACGGCCATGGACAAGGTGAGGTTCGTGCACCGGGAAAAGGAAGGTAAGAGGCTAGCGGCTATCAGAAAACCGGGGAAGCGCTACGACCAGAAAGGCTATTCATATCATCACATAAGAGAGCAGGTTAAGTCCGTTTTCGGCGATAGGATATCGGTCAAGGCGCTGAACAAGGTATCTCCGCAAACGATAAAGGAACTGAGCGCCGAGGTTTCCAGGCGACTATCCACAGTCGACATGGAGTTGCTCAAGAACCTTCATGACGAGGATTTAGTTGGTGTCTGCAAGGAGTACGTCCTCGGCAACAAGGAGCTGTGCTACTCGACTTCATACGGGCTACTACGGCAGTTGGAACGGGGCGAGGTCCCCGTTCACAGCACCCACATAAGGACCGACGAAGTGCTGAAGGGTACTTGCCATGAGCAAGTGGAGATGAAAGAGGTCATGGATGCCCTCTCGATCCCCCGGGCTATCAATCCCGGATCGGGGATTAACCACTCACAATCGTTCTTCGATTCACGCCAGCTTGACAGTAACTTGAATATGCTCAAGCACGGGCTGGGGTTGGCGCTGCACCAGAACCAGGAGATGGCCGCGCTGAGGGATTCGCTGGAGAGGGCGACCAACCTGCTGCCAGCTACTGTCACAGGGATTGAACCTATTGAAAACGATGAATTCGTATACGATATAGGCGTTGAAAAAACCGAGAACTTCCTGACCGCAGAGGGCATTTTCGCGCATAACAGCCAGGTCGTGTTCACTGATTTCAACCTCTACTGGAACGTACCCAGGCACCTCAAGGACGCGCCGGCGATAGGCCCCGGCGGGGAGCCGACGGGCAAGCCCTACAGTGAATACGAGAAGGAAGCACAGTCGTTCCTGAAGGCCCTTTTCGAGATCTATATGGAGGGGGACGCCATGGGGAAGACGTTTGTGTTCCCCAAGCCGCTCCTCCACATAAACGACGACTTCTTCAAGACCGAGGGCTGGGAGGAGTTCCTGGACCTGGCCTGTGAGGTAGCCAGTAAGCAGGGAATCACCTACTTTGTATATGACCGGGGAGACGAGATCACGGTATCACAGTGCTGCCGGCTGAAGCTCAGGCTTGACGAGGTGGACCTCCAGGAGGCGCTCACCCCCGAGAAGATGCGATTCACCGCCATGCAAAACATCACCCTGAACCTGCCCCGCATAGCTTACCGCGCGCACGGCAGCGAGGAGATGCTGTTCAGCGAGATCGAGAAGACCATGGAGATGGTGGCGAGGGCGCATCTGCAGAAGAAGAAGTTCATCCTCAGTCTGATGGAGCTTGGGCGCGACGGGCCTGTTTCGCTTCTCACCATGGAGCACGATGGAGAGACGTACCTGCGGCTTAACCGGCTGACATACCTGGTCGGCCTCCTGGGACTGAACGAGATGGTTCAGCACCACACCGGCGAGCAGTTGCACCAGTCCAGTGATTCCCTGAGGTTCGGGCTCAAGGTGGTGGCCCACATGAGCCTGGTCTGCGAGCGGCTTTCGGAGAAGTACGGAATCAGCATGGTGCTGGAGGAGTCCCCCGCGGAGTCAAGCGGATACCGGCTGGCGAAGCTGGATATGAAGTACTTCCCCAGCCAGGCCCGGGAGGTGGTCAAGGGGGACATCGAGATTGACAACTACTACTACACTAACAGCGTGCACATGGCTTACGACGCGCCCATCGATTACATCGACAGGGTCAAGAAACAGAGCCTTTTCCACCCGCTCATCAAGGCCGGCGCGATTATCCATATCTGGCTTGGTGAGCACGAGCCACCGCCGGCGTCGATACGGAAGTTCGTGGTGAAAACGTTCGAGGAAACAAACGCGGCACAGATAGCTTTCAGCCCCGAGTTCACCGTGTGTAACGCGTGCAGCAGAACCAGCCGGGGCCTGTCCGAGGAGTGTCCCCTTTGCGGGTCTAAGGACACCTACGGCGTAACCCGCATTGTCGGGTATTACTCCAAGATATCGACATGGAACAAGGGAAAATTGGGTGAGCTCAATGAGCGGAAGCGTACGTCACTTATAGGGGGGAAGCTGGATGGTACTCAAGGTGTTCGTGAAGGAAGATTGTCCTAACTGCCCGGCGGCGAAGGAGGTGGCGAGACAGTTCACGTTCAGCAAGATGTTCAACATGGACAAGGCTGATGGCCTGGCAGAGGCGGCGTTCCACAGTGTGCTGTGTACGCCATCGATGGTGCTGGTGGACGATGACGGAGCGGTCATGCAGTCCTGGCGCTGTCATGTCCCAAGGCCCACCGAGATCGCCAATCACGCCGGCTGAAAGGAAGCCTTCTACTGTCTCTCAAGGTAGCTTTCATCAAGGTCGATCCGGATGTGGGCGTGCCGGAGTACGCTCACGGCGGTGATGCCGGTTGTGACCTCACAAGCCGTGCGGACATGGTGCTCGAGCCGGGTGGCCGGGCCATCGTTCCAACCGGAATAGCGGTGTCCATACCACCAGGTTACGCCGGGTTCGTGCAACCGCGCAGCGGCCTGGCCATCAGGAACGGCGTTAGTATAGTGAACACGCCGGGGCTTATCGACTCGCATTATCGCGGGGAGATAAAGGTGGTGCTAATCAACCTGGACCCCAGGGAGCCTTTCCACGTTCGCGAGGGTGACAAGATCTGCCAGCTCGTTTTCCAGAAGGTGGAGCACGCCGATTTCGTACAGGTCGACACTCTGGATGAAACAGAGCGTGGGTCCGGCGGCTTCGGCTCCACCGGAACCTAAAGGCCACCCGAAGGTGCCTGGCTCAGGTGTTGCCGTTGAAACCTCCACACAAACCGTTCTCCTTAATGCAACGCAGGTGCCTGGCACCACGTCTATACGCGATAACGCAAGACAAAACCCGCCATCCCCGGGCTGTTGCCGTTGGACACTTTACCCAAACCAACACCCCACTATGCAACAGCCCCAGGGCGAGACCCCACCCACGCCAAGCAAGCAGTGGTTAAAATGAAAGGCGTTTCCCCGTTTGATGAACCGCTGGACAAGCTCCGGGACTCCGATCCGGAGGAGATAGCTAGCAGGACGGGGGCGACATGGGTACCGGTGGGGGAGGGGCCCGGGGTGGGGACTCTGCTGGTGCCGGTCCTGGGGGGGGAGATATCGATCACGTTCCCGGGGATATCGGTGGAGGCCGCCCCGGAGCTCGACAGCTTCACGTTGAAGCTGCTTACCCTGCTCTATCTGTGTAACTCTGATGGAACGCCGCCGTCGGGGTCTTGGGTGGCTTACCGGGACCTCCCGGGCGGACGCTTCTACGAGCCGGTTGTGGCGCGAACCGTCGAGGCCCCGCTGGCCCGGGCTTTCGGGTCCGGCACCGGCAATCTGATCACATCGGCCAAAACGATTGGTGGCACGGTCGAGCGTTACGGTGACGCGGCCTGCTCTTTCGCTCTTTTCCCGCTGGTGCCGGTATGCTTCATCCTCTGGGGGTCGGACGATGAGTTCGAAGCCCGTGCCCAGGTGCTGTTCGACTCCAACTGCGAGCATCACCTCGATGCTTTCAACCTCCGCATGGGAGCCCAGGAGATAGTAAGGCTGATTGGTGCGATCTAAGGTTAATTGGTGGGGTCAGGTGTTAGGGGACTGGCAAACCCACCAGCGTTGGGGTTAGTACACCTGACCCCTTTCTGTCACACAAGCGGCGGTCAGACAAGAACCGCCATCCCCGGGGCGAAACCCCTCCCTCACAAATAAACAAAAGCCACAAAATGACGCACTGGTGCCAGGCACCAGTGCGTCATTCATCCCCGTCGTCATCGTTCAGGAGTATCCCGGGCATCTGGACATCCAGCCTGATCGAGCGCTTGACGTAGGTGCTGAAGATAATCGGTATCAGAAGTATGACCGCAACCGCGACCAGGAGGAACATCCAGCTATTGCCTGACCCTTCCTCGTTGAGTTCAACCTGCGTGCCGGCGATCGTGGTCGTGCCGAACAGGTCGGTGGTGGAGAACTCATTGGCACCAATGACATCCTCGCCTCTCACTCGTTCAGTGAAGAAACGGTCCCAGCTACTGCCGGTGGCCTCCTCGCATAGCTCGGTGATATCCACCAGTTCGTACTCTTTGCCCTGGAAGTGGTCGAACCTTTCGGATATCTCGCCCAGCAACCATTCGATGTCCTTCTTGCCGTTGGACTCATCGAAAAGCCTGCGGGCGATCGCGGCGCAGAGCGCGGCTCCCTTGCCGGCAACGAGGCCGTCGCTGTTCGCCTCGTTCTCCGCCTCGACCAGGGAAGTGGAGAGCGACAGTGGGTTCGAAAGGTAGGCGGCGTGGACCATGGAGAACTCCTCGAACGCCATCCCGGCGTCCAGGAGGCCGGCCTGTCCCGCGCACCGGTACGGGTAGAACCAGGGTACCCCCTGCTGGAACCAGCCGGCCTCGCTCTCAGGAGCGGGCACGAACGCCCACCGGTTCCATAGCCCGAAGAGCCCCCTGGCCGCGACGGCGGCTGCTTTGCCCTCGAGCTTGCTGCCACCGTGAAAGACCGCCATCGAACCAAACATCGTCATGGAGTCCGGCTCCGTGAGCCCGAAACGCCCCGCCCCGTCGAAAAGTACTGTAAGGCGCTCGAGCTCAGGCCGCTGGCCAAGGACATCAGCCAGCTTGTCGTACAGGGAAACGAGGTTCTCGCCGTAGGCCTCCTTCTGGTCATCAGTGAGCTTCTTATACTCTTCGGAGAACCCGGCTACTATCTCCGGTTTTTCCTTCTTGAGCGTCCTTATGTCGAGGCGGCCCCAGCAGACAATGTTCTCGAGAAGAGGTATTGCCCCCTTGATAATGAAAGACCCGTCGTCGCCATCGTTTTCCCAGGGGACAAGCGCCTTCTCCCCGGACTCCAGGGTAATCTCAACAGAGTACTCTTTTCCCAGGAGCGAGCCGTCTTCACTGCTACGAGGGCAGATAAAGAGATCTGAGCCGATGAAAGCCTTGAGGTCGGCCTCGGCTATACACCTTTGACGGACCGGTGCTCCAGGGCCCTCTACGGTGCTCTGCGGGGCTTTCGTGGTCGAGTAACGGACGTGGTAAGGCAATGAAACCACGCCTGAGTTCACGGCGGTAACCCTCCAACTGATATCCGGGGACTCTAAAGCCTCGACTACAAACTCAGGGTTTTGCTCCAGCGGAACGTCCACCGTGAGAACGTCACCGCTCCCGTCGTTGACGTTGCACTGGTCGGGTGGCTCTAAGATGGCGGATTCTCCACTGTCGAGCTTAAAGCTCAACATCACGTCAACCACATGAGGGTCATCGTTGTTCGATGAGAGGTAGAAACTGACATCCGGGTTATCCATTGAGTGCGCGGGGAGAGATACAAGCGAAATCGTAATCACAAAAGCGATGATCAGACATGACGCGCGTCCGCCCCGCACTCTTATGCTTCGGTTTTTTCCCTGCATGCTCTTCCTACTTTATAACTTTCCGGTGAGTATAGCAGAACGGGAAACAACCGGTAGTCGCTTTCCGGGGTAGGGGAGAGGGCTAACCGCCCCTCTCCTTGGTGGCCTCCGCGAGATGCACCCGTTTTACGTACTGAAGCGAGGGTATCTGGCAGAGTATCAGGATGACGATGATGCCCACCGAGACCAGGATGTAACTTCTCGCGGACACCTCCAGGGTCATCGAGAAGTAGTCGGTCTGCTGCAGGCTCATGGCGTACCGTCCCACCATAACCCCCAGGATTATCCCGGGGATTATGGACAGGAGGCCGAAGATAACGTTCTCCATGGTGGTCATCGCCGATATCTTCCACGACTCGGTACCGATCGTACGGATCGTGGCTATCTCCCGCTCCCGCTCCAGTATGTTGATGGTTACGGTGTTGAAGGTAAGGGTGAACGCCATCACCAGGGCGAACGCCAGCATCACGTACACGATAATGTAGAGAAGGGACATGTACGACTCTATCTCCCGCTTTATCTCCTCCAGGTCGATTATCGCCGCCATGCCGGGGAACTCCTGCAGCTCGTTCCGGACCTCCGTATAGGCGCCCGGTTTCGTCTTTACGTAGAAAGCGCCCCTGCTGCCCATCCCGTAGGCAAGTAACTCCCGGGCCTCGCCTGCCGGGATGTAGATGAGGTTTCCCATCGGTTCCTCTATGAACTCGCCCACTATGAAGTCCTTGTCGCGATACTCGGTCGAGATGTTGACGGTGTCACCCACCTCCAGGCCCTTCTGCATGTTGAACCACTGGTTCATCAGGACGTGGCGCCCGGTCAACTTGACCTGCTGCCCATCGGAGGTATAGAAGTACTTCATCCGGGTACTGGGAATTATCCCCATCATTACCGTCTCGGCGGAGTCGCCGTCCCAGGCCACGGTGCAGTTATAACCCAACGTTGGCTCCACGTCGGTAACCCCGTGAACCCGCCTTATCTTGGTGATGAGGGCTTCGTCGCGCCCTCCCAGGAACATGACCACCATGTCGAATCGGTTGTTATAATGAAAACCCCGCTCCAGGGTGCCGGCGGCGGTGTCCAGTGTCGCCAGGAACACCAGCACTATCATCACCGAGAACACCAGCCCGATGATGGTGAACGCGGTGCGCCGCCGGTTCCGGGACATGTTCCTGAACGGGACCTTGAGGAACAAAGGGAGACGTGACATCGGGGGAAAGACGCGCTCCAGCAGCGGGCGGCGGTAGGCAACCTCCAGTGTCTCTCCCCGCATCGCCTTGGACGGGTCCAGACGGGCCGAGCGGATCGCCGGCATGATGCCGGCGATGGCGCAGAACACCATAGAGAGCGTCATCCCCTGGAAGATCACCGACCAGTACGTCTTGATCTTTGTCATCGGGATGCCCATGGTACCGGCGTATACGCTGGTGATAAGGGAGGACAACACGTACCCCAGGGCCGCGCCTACAAATGCCCCCAGGACCCCTATGACCAGCGCGAACGACAGGTAGTGAAACAATATCTGCTTCTTAGTGTACCCGATAGCCCGCATCACGCCCACGAACGGCCTCTGGGTGTAGACCAGCCTGCTCAATAGGATATAGATGCTGAAGCAGGCGATTAAAAGGAACATGAGTGGGAAAAACAGGGCGAAGCTCTTGAAGCTCTCCAGGTCCGCCTTCATCATCACGTTGCCCTGGTGCTCGTCCTGGGTAATGATGTTCTGGATGCCGGTGTACTTCATTATCTCTTCAACCGCGGCTATCTGCGGTTCCATGTTTTCGGGGTTGTCCACCTTGAACAGCAACTGGTTGTAGCTGTCGGGCAGCTGGGTCATCTCCTGTACGTCCCTGATGGGCATCCACAGGATTGCCATGGCGGAAGCCGACAGTATGGGGCTGAAGTCGCCTTTCTCGCCGGCAAGCACCAGGTACTCGGGGTTCCCGGCTACGCCGATTATCTCCACCGGAATCTCGGCGCCGTTCCTGTCGTAGTAGATTGTGTCCCCGGGGTGAACGTCGTAGTAGCCGGCGAAATGCGACTCGGCGATGCATACCATCGAGTCGCCAGGCTCGAAGTACCTTCCTTCCTTGATGATGAGGTCGTCGACGAACGGCTGCTCGTATGGAAGGCCGGTCACCCGCCCCACCAGGTGCTTGCCTCCGGTCATGATGAACGGTTTGTCCGCCCTGGCCCTGGGGGTGACCATCGTTACGCCGGGCACCTTCCCGGCCTTTTCCACAACGTATCCGGGTATATCGTCGGCCTTGACCCTGAAGTCGGCGAAGTTCAACTGGTCGTAGGTGTACTCGTAGGAGGTGTCAAGGTTACGGTAGGACATCGATGAAGCGATGAATATCGCCACCCCGATTACCACCACCAGGGTGATAGCCATGAATCTCACCTTGGCGTTCAGTATCTCACGCACAAGCTTGAGGCGCATCGTATTCATCTCGGGCTTCTTGATCTTCATGCTGTATCCCGGGCGTTGCCCGTCATGGTTCCAATCAATACCCGCGCGGCGGACTCATAAGACAGATACATCAGTCGGCTGGTTTTCCCTTCAGTAATACCCAAAACAACAACACCGAGGTCGTTGACTCTTTAGCATTCAATTCGCGTTCAACCATCTTTACTGCTCTTATATGATAACTCAAATCTGCTGGAAGACGTACAAAACTCACGTATATCCTAATGTCCTATAATATATATTATGTAAACTTGTTATAATAGACCAACTACCCCACCCAAACGGGGTCTGGCCCAATCCAACCGGTGGGGTCAGCGCCTTCAAGCGGTGGCCTGGAGTAAACGTTCCGGCTAGAAGGCCTGACCCCTCATCTCAGACAAGCGGCGGTCAGACAAGAACGCCATCCCCGGGCTGGTGCCGTTGCAACATCCACCCAAACCCAAGCCCCATTATGCAACAGCCCAGGGGCGGTACTCCTCCCTCAATAATTAACAATATCCACAAAATGACGCACTGGTGACAGGCACCAGTGCGTCACACCTTGCAAAAGGCGATGCCGGCAAGATGCCGGCGCTACGAGGGAGACTTCTCCCCCAACCTTCCGTTTGGGGCCTGGCCCCTTCTGCAAGTACTTTACGTCTAAACAACTTGCGTTTGTACCGGGTACCATCTTGCGTTTCTGAGAATGCCTGGGGTGGCTTACTGGAGGGAACGCGGTAAGAAGAAAACATCGAAGTCGCGGTCCTGGACGAATACGCTTGAGCGAGACAACTGTCGATGAACGATAAAGCGTCCCCTCCCCTACCCCGGCTAGTGGCTATGCGCGTACTGGACGTCTTCTTGACTCAACAGCATGTTCGCCAACCAGCGGGCTTTCCACATAGTATAGGGGAAAGCATACGGGGGCTTATAAGAACTTCGGTACCAATAAAATCCGGGAGATGTAAACGTGAACCTTGAGCCCGAGGTCATAGCAAGCATCACGCGTCACAAGAGAAAGGTATTCCTGCTCAAGTCACTCATAGTAGCAGTACTTGCGTTTTCGCTGGTTTCGTCTATCGCGTTATGCCTGTGGGCGTATCGCACCGGTACTTCGTCAACTGACGAATTCGTTCGGTCCCGGTTTGGACCGGCCGAACTGAGGGCTTCCTTGATAATATTCGTCCTTGGGTTTGGAACGCCGACTGTTTTTGTTGTTCTCCAGGTTCTCAAGAAAGCCCGATCGAGAGTGCCTCTAATCGTAAAAAGCAATCTTAACATCGGGGATAAGGAGTGGTTGAGGAAGTTCAGGAATGGCCTGGAAGGGGCGAGCATTGCCCTGGGGGTTCGCCCACCGGAACTCATGGTTCTGGATATCAAAGGCGTTGCCGCCTTCGCGTTCATGAAAGCGCGAGACAAGCCGGTGGTAGCGGTTACACGGGAGGTGCTGTGGGTGCCGATTTCCGTCGAAGAAGCGGACGCGCTAATGGCCGAACGACTGTCTCACATGGTTACAGGCGATCTTCTTACATGGCGCGGTTACCAGGATAACCTTTGGCTTTTAGCTTTCCCGGCAATCGCGGTTGCCTTCTTCGGGATGTTCCTCACGATTGAGGCTGGAATGGGCATGCTTTCGTTCCTGCTTATGTTCATCAACTACCTCTGCTTCGTCGTGATTGTTTTTTTCCTGGTGAGGAAGTCGAGGCAGATACGTTTCCACAACGAGTTACTGACCGATTCAATAGCGTCGAAAATAACCGGGAACCCGGCCGCTCTCAAGAACGCGCTGATCAAGCTGGACAGCGCTAACCTCCTTGGTGGCAGGGTCTATTCAGGTCCTGAGTCAGCACGAAAAGAGGAACGGGGAAAGATACGGAAACCCGGCGGGGAGTTAGTGGTTCACTATGAAGAGGGACACTCCATTGATGAACGCGTAAGAAACCTCGAGGCAATCGAACTCGGGAACTGGCAAGCGCTTGAGTAAGACTGCCGCCTGCAACGAGCCGCTGACTTCTCCCCTACCCTACCGCGCCGGTGGTGTTACCGTTCCCGTTCGAACTCAGGAGTTCCCGGCGAGGACATCCTCAAGCATCTCCAGGTAATGCTCGTTCAGGAAGTAACCCATGTCCTGGTCGAACTCGATGATGCTCTCCCGCCGGTACTGGCTCTGTGCGCGGCGGGTCATATCGGTCAGGGTGACGGTGAGATTATGGGCATCGTAGTTCTCGTCGCCGAGGCGTTCCGCGAGTTCATCGATTAACTCCTGGATCATCATCCCGCGGCCTTTATCCAGCAGGGTCCTGATCGCCAGCAGCTCGTTTTTACCGCAGTCCGCCACGTAGCGCTTCAGCTCCTCGGGGGTCCAGGTGTCCGGCTGGGGGACCATCACGATCCAGGTCTCGGTGGACCGGATCCCATCAACGCCTCGCACGGTGGACAGGATACTGTCCTGGAGCGTCTCCAGGTCCGGACCGGTTATGATCGCCACCACGTCACAGTGGCCTGACACGCCCTCGACCGACAGCACGTTCGGCATTGAGGAGAGTTTCCTCATCACACCATCGAGTTCTCCCGCCAGAACATTTATGAGTACGTACGCTTTTTTCTTCAACCTCTCCCCCTCCAGTTTTAAGGCGGCTTAGAGCTCCTCAACGTCGGTTTTCTCCGTCAACTCTTCCCTCAAGACCCTTTTCAAGACCTTGAGCGTCATTCCGTAAGGCATCTCGCTCCTGATATCAATGTACCGGGGTGCCTTGTACTGGGCTATGTGTTCACGGCACCATGCCATCAGTTCCTCGTTGCTCAGTTCTTCCCCTGGATCAAGGGTGCACACCGCCGCCACCACCTCCACCTTGGTGGGGTGAGGCAGACCAACGATGGCAACGTCATCGACCTTGGGATGCGACCTTATCTCCTCCTCGACCTCACGGGAGAACACCGAGTAGCCACCTGCCTTCACCACGTCCTTCTTCCTGTCCATGAAGTAGAGCAGGCCTGTCTTCTCCCGCCTGGCCATGTCCCCGGTGTGGAACCAGCCGCCCCTGAACGCGTCCTCGTTCCGCTCTGAATCGTTCCAGTAACCCTTGAGGACGTTGGGACCGCGCACAACCAGCTCGCCGGGCTCGCTGACGGGAACCCGGTTGAGGTTCTCGTCCCATATCTGGACCCGTACCGGGAAGACCGGTATTCCCACGCACCCCTGCTTGAACGTGAAGTACTTGGTGGAGACCTTGATGGAGGTTATCGGGCTCGTCTCCACCTGGCCGTAAGCCTCGAAGAAGACACCCCCGAAACTCATGAACTTCTTGATGTGCTCCAACGGCATCGCGTCGGCGCCGCTGGCCCAGATCTTGATCGACGACAGATCGTACTTCTCGGGGTCGCTGTGAAGCAGGATGGAGTACATCGCGGGCACCCCCACGAATATGGAGGATTTCCGTTCCTGTATCGTCTCCAGGATTCTCTTTGGCTGAAAGTACCTCATGAAGTAGCCGGAAGCGCCGATCATGAAGCTCAGAAGCGATACCGCGAAGCCCATCAGGTGCGCCGAGGGAAGCGCCGATACCCCCTCGTCCCCGGGGCCCACCGGCAGTATGGCCGCGGTTATTCTCTGGGTGGTGAGCAGGTTCTTACCGGTCAACATGGCGCCCTTGGGGTAACCGGTGGTGCCCGAGGTGTAGAATACCGCGACCGTCTCGTCTTTGTGCATGATCGCCGGCTCCAGTTCATCAGACGCGTTATCCAACGCCTCGTCCAGTGAAACGAACCCGGGAAGGCAGGACTCCCGGGAGCCGGCCATCACCCAGGTCTCTATGCTGGGTATAGCTTCCTTCTCCTTGATGTTAGGCACAAAGACATCGCTGTCGGTGATCAGTACTCTGGCCCCACAGTTCTCCGCTATGTACTTTATCTCCGTGCCCTTCAGCATATAGTTGAGAGGAACCGCTATCGCCCCTATCTTGAAGCAGGCGAAGCACAGGGTCAGCAGCTCGACCCTGTTGCCCATCGGTATAACCACCCGGTCACCCCGCTTCACTCCCAGTCCTTTGAGCACGTGCCCCATCTTGTTCACCAGGACGAGGTTATCCCGGTAGGTTATGAAGTCCTTGGGCATGCACCGGTACTCCAGCGGTTCCTCCAGGTAGGCCACTACCGCGTCACCATATACATTGGTGGTTATGTCCCAGAAGTTGGCCATCGTCAGCCGGGGGTCGAGGATTACCTTGAACTTCTCCATGAACGACATCGCAACCACCTTCCTTGCTTGCTGCCCGCCTTTACGCTGGAGACACGGGCATCACGTTCACATACACTGAGATTATATTCTACTGTGACCTCGTTGGAAATCACCAGTGTCCCGTCTCATAAGTACTGTGATGCACCGAGAGCGTCGAAGCGCCGCTCCGGCAAGGCGCGCGACTCAGTGCCCCGTTCCATAGATACGGTTGAGCACCGAGAGCGTCGAAGCGCCGCTCCGGCAAGGCGCGCGACCGAGACGTACTTCTGGAGTACTTCGAGGGAGCGGAACGCAGCCGGAGTGGATGCAGCGGCGTTCGAATGCCGGCGTATTTATGGAGCGGGGTACTAAAACGTACTCCTGTAGTACTTCGAGGGAGCGGAACGCAGCCGGTGTGGATGCAGCGGCGTTCGAATGCCATTGTATTTGTGAGACGGGGCACTATAGGCCGCCCGTTGTTGCTCGGAGACCAGGACGGGAACTGTGACAGTTCCGGGTATCTGTTAGCATAAGGGCAGTGAAAGGCCGTTTTTCCGGGAGCGGAAATGATTATCATCGGAGAAAAGATAAACGGTAGTATCGACGAGGTGGGAGACGCCATCGTCCGGCGTGACAACGGCTTCCTGGCCGGCCTCGCGTCTTCGCAGGCGGAGGCGGGGGCGGATTACATAGACGTGAATGTCGGCACCGGCTCAGGAGCGAGTGAGCTCGAATCCATGGAGTGGGCGGTGGAAGTAGTGAAGGAAGCCACGGGCAAGCCGCTGGCGCTGGACTCCTCCGACCCGGAGGTCCTCGAGCGGTGCCTGGAGCTGTACGGCCGTGAGGGTCTTTTCATCAACTCGGTGAACGGGGAGCGGGCGCGGCTCGAGGGAGTGCTTCCCCTTGTTGCCCGTCACGGATGCCGGGTCGTCGCCCTGGCGATGGACGAGTCGGGCATTCCGGAGACGCCGGCGGGACGCCTGGAGGTGTGCCGCGGGATACTGGGCGCGGCCCGTGAGTTCGGCGTACCCGAAGAGAGCGTGTTCCTGGACCCGCTGGCGCTCCCGATAAGCGCCGACTCCGGGCAGGGCCGGGTCACGCTGGAAGCCCTTTCCCTCATCAGGGACGAGTTTCCGGAGGTGAAGACGGTCCTGGGCCTGAGCAACGTGTCTTTCGGCCTGCCGATGCGCTCGCTGGTGAACCGGTCGATGCTGGCGGCGGCGGTATTCATGGGCCTCGACGCGTTGCTGATGGACCCCATGGACAGAGAACTGGTATCCACCATATACGCGGCGGAGGCGGTCGCCGGATCCGACCGGTACTGCAGGGGATACGTAAAGGCGTTCAGGAACGGGCTGTTGAGTAGAGGTAGTCGATGAATAGAGAAGAGTCCCGGACGATGGAAGGCAGGGTGGAAACAAAGGTCAAGGTCGCCACCCTCGTCACCACCGCACTGGGGATTGTGCTGGCGGTATCCATGATGATCCTGGGGTGCTTCCTCACCTGGCGCTCCGACTCCGTGCTCGGGCTCTACACCGAGTCGGGCTGGCATTACGCCAACCTGGTTTCCGGTGACGGCAAGATACTGCTGGCGCTGGGGGCGACCTGTTTCATATTCCTGGTTCTGGGAGCGTGGCGGGGCAAGAGAGCTTTTTTCGGGATAGTGTTCCTCTGCTCGGTGGTGGCGCTCCTCCTGTCCTCTTACGAGATAATCTTTCTTCTGACCCGACCGGGTATAACCGGCCCCGGAACCGGCCTCTATATAGCGCTTCTTGCCAGCGTCGCCGGAATGCTCGCCGGTCAGTGCGGCTACTCGTTACTCAAGAGTGAGCCGGAAGCGCGGAAGGAAACCTGAAGTCGTCTAGATATGCGAGGTGATGAAAGTGGCCACATGCAAGAGTTGCGGCAGAGAAACGGCTGAGGCGAAGTTCTGTCAGTTCTGCGGGAGCCCACTGGAGGCCCCCGCCGTTCCCCCACCGTCACCGACGGGAACGCCGCCGCCGTCCGCGCCGGCCGCCCAGGCTCCTCCGGCGGTCGTCCCGGTGGCACCTCCACCCGGAGTGGCGCCACCACCGACAGCCCCTCTTCCTGGAGCGGCACCGCCGCCAATGTCTCCCCCACCGGGGATGACCCAGCAACCGGGGATGCCGGCGGCGGCTCGTTACCCCGTACAGCGGGCGGCGCGCTCGGGTGCAACAACGTCTTCCGGCGCGCAGATATGGGGCGGTGTCGGTCTGGCGGCGATGATGATAGTGATGATCGGATCGTTTCTACCATGGGCACAGGCGTTCTACGCGAGTAAAGGCGGGATGGAGGGAGACGGAAAGATAACCCTCTTCTTTGCGGTCATAGCCGGCGCGTTCTTCCTGGTAGGGCTTATCGGGAAGGCCCGGTGGCCGTTCGTGGTGGGCCTGATAGTCACAATAATAACCGGAGCGATATTCGTGATAGACATCGCCGACGTGGTTAACACCCTGTCTTTATCCAATGTTGGTTCAGGCCTCTACGTAGGGCTCGCGGGAGCCGCTCTAGGATTGGTAGCGGCGGTAGGGGGGATAGCCGCCAGGCGCGAGTAGCCGCTACGATACCCGCGGCAGGCCTGATATCCACCGGTCCAGTTCCCGGCGGTCGTAAGCGGACGGGAACTCCTGGTAATGCTTCATCATCCTTTCCGCCTTCAGACCTGACAGGCCGAACCCGGTGAGGAGCGGAAGAATCGCGACGCCCCTGGCCACCTTCTTTGCCAGGGTCAGGGGGTCATAGGACAAGGGCAGTGGAACCAGGCCGTTGTAGAAATCCTCCGCGGTAATCATGCCCCTGTTGATCAGAGCGTCTATGTCGTCGCCGGTGAGGCGATCGATGTGCCGCTGTACCACGAAGAAGAACGCCAGTATTGAACCGCGGCCGCTCTGGAAAGCACGGCAGTACTCCCAGAGGGCCCGTCGATCGTACCGTTTCTCATCCAGTGCATGGATGACCGCCGAGGTGGCCAGTTTCGCCGCCAGGAGGGCGGAGGCGGTTCCTGAGCCGTGCATGGGGATTACCTGGCAGGCACTGTCACCCAGGAGCAGCATGCCGTCCCCCACCAGAGAGTTCCAGGTCCTCCTCACCGGGATGATTCCGCCGTCCCCGAAGATCTTCTCGCCCACGAACGGCCACCTGCGCACGACCCGCGCGAACCACTCGTCGGCGGTGGGAAACCTGCCTCCCAGCTTTCCGCCCACCAGGATATCGATGTAACCGGCGTCAATGTCCAGGTGGCACGCCTCGACGGAGTACGCCGCCATGACACCGGTCTTGTCCACCCGCACGTTATCCGGTATGTCCCCTCGCTCGACCCAGTGGGCCGCGGCGTCCGGGTCGATTCTCCGTACCTCCCGCCTGGCCTGGACTATATCCCTGGAGTCGATTTCGCCTCCAAGGTCCCAGTCCGGAGGCGCTCCACGCCTGAGGGCGCCCGTGATTCCCGTGCAATCGGCTACCAGGTTCGACCTTATGATCACCTCTCCCCCACCGGGCTGTGCCACCCGCACCCCGGCGACCGCCTCTCCCTGGAGTACCGGCCCGAGAACCCGGCATCCGGTTCGGACCTCCGCTCCCGATTCGGCTGCCCACCCGGCCAGTTGTCTGATGTAGGCGCCGTTTCGCACCGGGAGCACCGGGGGTGGCAGCAGGTCTATCGTTGTGCCGCCGGTGGGTGACATCATCACCTGCCCCCCGGCCTGGTGCCAGGACGCCTCCGGGTCTGGAGGTGGGACGCCCGCTTCCTCGAAAGCGGTGCTCTCTACATCGACTATCCAGTCGCGGCCGAGGCCCGGCTGGTCCTCTTTCTCCAGGAGCAGCACAGTGGCCCCTTCGAGCGCGGTCATGGCCGCAAGCGAGCAGCCGGCGGGCCCCGCCCCAGCCACAACAAGGTCCCATCTTTCGTCCATCAGTTCACTCCGTTCCGCCGCGGCGCGACATCATCCTGTGCACCTCGTCCCGGGCACCGCCGATGATAGGGTCACCGTGCCCCGGCAACAGCACCTCGAAGTCCAGGTTCAGCAACTTTTCCCTGATGTTGGTGAACGACTCCACCGGCGCGATGCTGAACTGGGGGGGAGGGCCCTCCAAGACGCCGTTCTCGTTCCTCACCGTGTCGCCGGAAAAGAGGATGCCCCGGTTCTCCTGGTAAAGGGCGATACTTCCACGGGTGTGTCCGGGAATGTGTATGACCTCCAGCCCCCCCAGGGTGTCCAGCACATCCCCTTCCTCGAGCTTCCGGTCGACACTTACGTACTGGTACCTGAATAACGGGGAGAGCGTCTTGTAGTAGACGGTCTGTGGAAGGTTCAGCTTGAATATATCGTAAGGCATGGAGCCTTCCATGACCGGCGCGTCCCCGGCATGTGCGGCTATCGTGGTTTCGAACGACTCGGAAATCCACTTCATCGACCCTGTATGATCGAGATGATAGTGGGTAGCCACCAGCAGCCATCTTTTATCGGAAGGGAAGCCGGCCAGACGCCTCGCTATCCGTCTACGGTCAACCGGGAAGCCGGCGTCAATCATAACGGGGTTGTCGCCCGGCAGCACATATACATTGGATCCCCATGTCCTTTTCATCATGTATACGCCGGGGAAAACCTCTCTCACCATTAACCTCATTCGAAAGTGGATAGAGACGGGCCCTGGGTCACTTTGGTACCACGATCTCGCAATCCACCCACTGAACGCCACTGAGGCCGATCGCCTCGGCCGCCCCACGTGAGAGGTCCAGCATTCTGCCCTTGATAAACGGTCCCCTGTCGTTGACTTTGACTATAACCGTTCTGTCGCGGAACGTCACTCGCAACCATGTGCCGAATGGCAACTGCTTATGGGCACAGGTGAAGGCATACTGGTCGAACACCTCACCGCTCGCGGTCGTCCTGCCGTGAAACTGGTTTCCGTACCAGCTGGAATAACCGGAGAAGACCTGCCCTGTCATGACGAACCCGCTGTCGTCCGGCTCGGAGTAGACGGCTGACGGGCTGAAGGCGGCGGGTGCTGGAGCCTGTGTGGTCGGCAGTTGCATGGCAATTATTGAGCTGGTTACATCGGCGAGTTCCTTTTTCTTCTGCGCTACCTGGAACTCCAGTTGCTCGGTTTCGCTGTTGCGCAAAACGGCGGCCGCCTCGCTTTTGTAATCTATCAGGTTATCCTGGTACTGCTTTATCCGCTTCTTCTTGGCCTTTATCTTTTCGAGCACTTCGGCTTCACTGGAAGCCACGTCCACCATGTGGTCGAAGTGGATCATGAAATCCGTGACGTCGCTCGAGTTGATAAGGTGCACAATCGTATCCCTGCGTCCATCGATGTATAGATACCTCAGTTCACTGTTAAGGTTTTTCCTCAATCGGGCGAGTTCCGCTTCCGTCGCGTCAATAACCATGTAGCAGTCAAGTATTTGCTTTTCGACTTCCTCGAGCCTCCTGGACATCACGACCTTGTCGTAGTTCGCCTTGGTGAGCTTCTGCTCGAGTAAGGCAATATCCCTCTCGATACTCCTTGCCTGCTCCTGCTTGGGCAGTGCACTATCAGGCACGTACTGCGCGAAAACGGCGCTTGAGAACGTGATCAAGAGCGTCATGACGGCAATGACAGGCACCGCCAGGAGTATTCGCGATAGACAGATCTTTCTCTTCATACCCTAAACCTTGAGCGATAGCATACGGTCACTGCAACTACTAAACCCTATAGTAGATATCGTGCTATAAGCTTATATAACTTAACACTTCTGATAAGAAAAATCAACTATTGATAACTTATGTTAATATCGTTGAATAAGTAATATTATGAGTGTTATGAGGTTTTTGTCATCGGTGCCTGCTCTTGCACGCGTTCTCCAGTATTTCAACACGATCCGGATCGCCCGTTACTATGAGGCTATCCCCGGCATCAATAACGGTAATCCCACGGGGATTAGGCTCAAAGTCACGTTTTGGCCTCTTGAGACCTAATATTGCGACGCCTTTCAGTTCCCCGACCAGGATGTCCTTGATAGATCTGCCTACCACCGCGGCTTCCTGTTCGACTTGAACGGCGGTTAGAGTGAGTTCGATCAGTTCTCCGTGGGTAACCACGTCTATGAAGTCGCATACCAGGGGATTGAGCAGAAGGGCCGCCATATGTCTCCCCCCCACGTTGTGCGGGGATATCGCCCTGTCGGCCCCTGCCCGGTAAAGCTTTGATTCGGTTTCATCCGAGTTACATCGCCCCACGATAAAGATGTCGGGGCGCACTATTCTTGCGGTCATTGTGACGAAGAGGTTGTCCGCGTCGGAGGACAGCGCGGTCACCAGGCCGGACGAGCGCTCAATGCCGGCCTCCCTCAAGACCCGCTCCTCGGTCGCGTTTCCCTTGACCATTATGAAGCCGTCATTGCGGCCCGCTTCCAACACCTCCCGTTCCGCCTCTATAACGACAACCCCCGTCCCCTGGGCCTTGCACTCCTTGGCGATCTGCCTGCCGACCCTCCCGTAACCACACACTATGTAATGCCCGGTGATCTCCTGAAGCTCTCGCAACACCTTTCGCCTCCCCATCATGTCCATGAGCCTGCCTTCTATCAGCAACTCCACTATGCTGGTGGTCACATAGACGACGCTGGCAAGGCCGCCGATGATTATGACCATTGTGAATATCTCGCCGCTCCTGGTGAGAACCGCTATCTCACGATACCCTACGGTGGAAACGGTGATGATCGTCATGTACAGGGAGTCCAGGAAACCCATATGCTCGATGAGCATGTAGCCCATCGTCCCCACGGCGTTCAAAGCCACAAATGCCAGTAAGGCGGTCCTGATATGCCAGTACGGGTTCTTCTTTCTGACCTTTTTCACGTTACCGTTCTCCGCCGTGATTGCCCCGGGGATCCAGTGTCCCGTCTCATAAATACGGTGACGCACCGAGAGCGTGGCGCCGCTCCGGCAAGGCGCGCGACCAAGTGCCCCGTTCCATGGATACGGTTAAGCACCGAGAGCGTCGAAGCGCCGCTCCGGCAAGGCGCGCGACTGAGACGTACTCCTGTAGTACGTCGAGGGAGCGGAACGCGGCCGGTGTGGATGCGGCGGCGTTCGAATGCCAGCGTATCCATGGAGCGGGGCACTAGAACGTACTCCTGTAGTACTTCGAGGGAGCGGAACGCAGCCGGTGTGGATGCAGCGGCGTTCGAATGCCATTGTATTCTATGAGACGGGGCACTAGTTGCGATCATGGCCGCGGCGCGGTTACGAGAGGGGTTGGCCCGGGACGCGCGGTTCTCAAAGGAAATCTTTCGGCTCAACGTGGTCGAGGAAATCGCGGAACCTTTCGACCTCCTCCTCTTCGGGGGCTTCTATGACAATGCTTGCCTGGTCCAGGACGTTCTCATCGGCGTAGATGGGAACGTCCATCCTGACCGCCAGGGCTATGGCGTCAGACGGCCGGGCGCTCACCTCGTGCCGGGATCCGTTCCGGACCATGGTTATTATCGCGTAGAACGTCCCGTCTATGAGGTCATTTATCAGTATCTGCTTTACCTCGACTGTCAGTTCTTCCAGCACGTCCTTGAAAAGATCATGAGTCATCGGCCTTGCGGTTGGAACTTCCTGCAGGGCGAAGGCGATCGCGGTCGCCTCAGAAGACCCTATCCATATCGGCAGGAAGCGTTCTCCGCCGATCTCACGCAAAAGCACTATCGGCTGGTTCGCCGGCAGCTCTACCCTCACGCCCACAATAGTCATTGGAATCATTTTTTCATCACCGGTTTTATTATACTCCTTTGACAATCAAACTTAATCCAAGCGGAACCGCGCCAGGAGTGAGTGGCTCGCCGTGGCTTACAGCCATACCATGACCGGCGCCGTAACGATGCGGCCGGCCCAGCACAGTACGTACCACATGAACCATATTATGCCCTCCGCGGCTTTTGGGCTTTCGGCGGAGGACTCCGCCACCGCGTCCACCTCATACAGCGGCCGGCTCTCCGCGCTGCACAGTACCTTCCCCAGGGTGTCACCTTTCTCGACCTTTGAATCCGCCTCTCTTTCGATCGCGGTCTTTACCTCAAACCTGTTCCCCGACCCAACGATTGAGAGGACCGCGAGTTCCTCCCGGGGTATGGCGGTGACGTAGCGGCGCGGGTACGCCGACACCCTGGTTCTTCCAAGGTCCTCCTCGTTTTCCACCAGCACAACCCGGGCGGTGGCGGTGAACCCGTAGTCGAGCATGCTCACCAGGTCGCTTTCCCGGTACTCACTGTTGAGTGCCACCGCTACCAGTGACTTGGAATCCCTGGTGGCGGAGGCGACAAGGCAACTTCCCGCGGCTGCCGTATACCCGGTCTTTATACCGGTGACCCCCGGGTAGGTGCCCAATAGCTCGTTATGGCTCAAGCACGTTCGTGGAGAGGGGTGGTCCGTCCATCGCAGGTCGTACTGCTTGCAGCCGGCCATCTCTGCCAGCACGGGGTCCGCCATTAGTTCCCTTCCGATCAAGGCCAGGTCGTAGGCGGTTGAGAAATGGTCTGCCATGTCGAGTCCGTGAGGGTTAGTGAAATTGGAATCAACGGCCCCTATCGACTGTGCCTTCTTGTTCATCAGGCGGGCGAACGACTCCACGCCACCGGTGGCATACTCCGCCAGCGCGTACGCCGCGTCGTTGGCCGACTGGACCATCAAAGCCCACAGGAGTTCCTCAACGGTCAGGACCTCTCCGGGACTCAACCATATCTCCTGCTCGCCGACGCTTGCCGCGGCAGGGGTTATGGTGACCTGGTCATCCAGGTCCAGTTGCTCACGGACCACGAGGGCGGTCATCATCTTGGTGGTACTGGCAATGGGCAACCTCAGTTGAGCGTTCTTCTCGTAGAGAACCATGCCGCTTTCCTGGTCAATGAGAACGGCGGCGACCGCTTGAACAACAGGAGGGGGGGGTGGGGTGCCACCGGGTGTTTCCATCTCTTCGACCTCTTGAGCCACCGGCGGCCAGATATGTGCATCAGCCAGTACCAACAGGCTGGACACCAGTAGCAGCATGACAAGAGCGGCAGCGATGCCGGCCAGAGTCTTTCTCCAGTTCCTGGAAAGGAACGTGGACGCGCCCTCGAGAACGGCACGGGGATCTTTCGGGTGATGGTTCTTCTTGTAGACTCTCTTCATTAGTTACTGCCTCGTTCCATAGATACGGTTAAGCACCGAGAGCGTGACGCCGCTCCGGCAAGGCGCGCGACCGAGTCGTACTCCTGTAGTACGCCGAGGGAGCGGAACGCGGCCGGTGTGGATGCAGCGGCGTTCGAATGCCAGTGTATTTATGGAGCGTGGCATTAGAGCGCGAACATTCCGGTTACAAACAGCACCAGTCCCAGGACGAATGCCCCGCAAGCGGTGATCCAGGCGATCGCGTTGGCCGCCGGTCCGTTAACGTGCTCCCCCATTATCTGCGGATCGTTGACGATTGTCAGCATGAAAATCAAGATAACCGGCAAGAGTATACCATTGAGTTCCTGGGCCAACAACATTATCCTCACCAGCGAAACGCCGGGAATAAGCACCACGACGACACCCAGCAGTATGGACAGCGAGTATATGCCGAAGAAGATGGGGGCCTCGGAAAGCTTTCTCCCTATACCGCTCTCCCAGCCGAAAGCCTCGCACACCGCGTAGGAGGTTGAAAGCGGAACGACGCTGGCGGCAAGCATGGAGGCGCCGAAAAGCCCGAATCCGAAAAGCCATTTGGCGCCAGACCCGGCCAGGGGACTCAATGCCACGGCGGCCTGCTCGGCCGTCTCCACCACCTGGACGGGAAAGAGAGTAAACGCGGTGCATATGATGATGAACAGGGATATCACGTTCGAGAGGATCGACCCGGTTATCACGTCCATCCTCTCGTACTTGTACTCCGCCATATCGATTCCCTTGTCCACCACGTTCGACTGCACAAAGAACTGCATCCACGGCGCCACGGTGGTTCCCACGATGGCGATCGCGGCGAGCACGAACGCCGGATTCGTGCTTACCTCCGGTTTCACCATCGCCAGGGCAACCTGTCCCCAATCGGGCTTTACCATGAAGCCGGAAATCAGGTAGGAGACCTGGATAAGGCAGATGGCGAGAAAAACCTTCTCCACTCTGCTGAAGGAGCCTTTGGTAACCACCACCCAGATAAAGATGGCGATCGCGGGAACGGTGATGTACTTGCTCAAACCGAAAAGCTCGAGGCTGGCGGCTACTCCGGCGAACTCCGCGATGGTTATGGCGACGTTGGCCACCAGCAGGACCATCATCGCAAAGAATGTGAGACGAAGCCCAAAACGCTCCCTGATGAGGGAAGCAAGCCCCTTGCCGGTGACAGCGCCCATGCGCGCCGACATCTCCTGGAAGACCGCGAGACTGACCGTGCATATGGTGAGCAGCCAGACCAGGGAAAGGCCAAACCTGGAGCCGATCACCGAGTAGGTGGTTATCCCGCTCGCGCCGTTGCCCGCCAGCGCGGTGACGATACCGGGCCCGGCCACCGCGGCGTACATCAGCGCTTCCCGCTTGATACATTTTCTCTTTTTCACCGTTATTCACCAGCTTAGATGTTCCAATACCGCTTGCTTGTGTGCGTTTGCTCGTGGAACGCTTGTACATCGTTTCGCCCGGCTGTATTTGAACTTTGATTATCGCTGGTCTTTAGTAAGTAGTTCAAATCCAGCCGGGTCCACCGTCGAGGACTGTTCTCAGCCCATAGACCTGACGATCAACCCGCTGACCGTCAGAAACGAGATTATGGATACCGTCATCACCATGACCCCAAGAAGCCGCCCTCCCACCGCCGGGTCCGGCCTGATGCGTTTCAGGGCCATCGGAAGGACAAGCCCCAGCACCCCCGCCAGTAAGACTCCCACGAAAAGGCCCGCCGCACCAGCCAGCGCCGTGCCGTACGACTCCGTGAAAACCAGTCCCGCCAGGAAACTGAGGACGCTTATCAGGAGTGCCGCGGCCAGCGAGAATGCATACTCCCTGAGCAGTATCCTTCCCGATACCGGCATCCTGAACTCCCCGTAGCCGAGTTCGCGCACGGCCACCGCCAACGACCATATCGAGGCGTCGTGAGCGGCTCGCAGCGCGAGGGGAACGAAGTAGACCAGTGCCAGGGCTGCGGCGAACGAGTTCCTGAAGGCGCCGAACAAGGCGGTGCCCAGCAATCCCCCCAGTAACGTCAGCATCGTGCCTGCCCAGCGACGAGGGTCCAGCGCGTCTCCCATGATGGTCATCTCGTCCTCCGGTGACACACCTGAGAGTTCGGCAATATCCTCGGTCGCCTCCTCCAGCATCACGTCAATCGCGTCATCGACGGTAACGATGCCCTGCAGCACATGTTCATCGTCCACCACCGGAATAGCCAGCAGGTTGTAATGCGAGAGTCTCTCGGCCACCAACTCCTGGTCCTCAAGGACCTGTGCCGTGATCACGTCACGCAGCATGATATCGCTCACAACTTCGTCAGGGGCGGCGCGCAAGAGGTCCCTGAGCGAGAGCACCCCGGAGAGATGCCCGTCACCGTCGACCACGTAGATGTAGTAGATGGTCTCCGCCTCGGTCCCCACCTTCCGCAGGTAGGTGAGAGTCTCTTCCGCCTTCATACTGTTCGATATCGACACGAACTCTGTAGTCATCCTGCCGCCGGCGGTAAACGGATCGAATCCGAGCAGCAAGGTGACTACCGAGGCCTCTTCAATCCCCATAAGGGATAGCAGCGATCGCGCCTTCTCCCGGGGCAACGTGCCCAGTATGTCCGCGGCCTCGTCCGGCGGCATTATCTCCAGCAGGCCTGAGAGCCTTCTCTCTCCCATCTCCCGGGCAACCGAGGAACGTACTCCGGGGAGGATCTGTGTCAGCACCTCGGCCGCCTTTGGGTCGTCCAGAAGCGCGAGGACCTTGGCCCGCTTTCCCACGTCCAGTTGCTCGATTATGTCAGCGACATCCGAAGGGTGTACCGCCAGGAATTCACGGTACCCTATCTTCAGCCGCACATCGTAAGGGATCGGGTCTACCGGGGACATCAGGTTCCAGGGAACAATCCTCTCGCGCGGCACCCCCCCGTAGAAACC
Organism: Actinomycetota bacterium; assembly: GCA_018896525.1. GTDB lineage: Bacteria > Actinomycetota > Geothermincolia > Fen-727 > Anoxymicrobiaceae > JAHIPE01. The sequence continues at coordinate 49,880 of JAHIMR010000040.1, read as the reverse complement.
CAGCAGCCGATCGAAAACGCGCCCCGGTGCCAGCCTGCGCAGGATAGACAGAAACCCCACGTCAGCCCCCAGTACGCGTAGCCCATCTCCCACCCTAGCCATGCGTATATCGTTGACCCGTACTATCTTGTAGCCGTCCATGTCCACGATCTGCCTGTCCAGCAGGTCCCTGGACATGAGAATGTCCCCGGGTTCGGCTTCCCTGGATTCATCGATATGGTCCACAACAAAGCCCTCACGGCTCCAACCCTCCACGTCGGCCCAGGGAATGAAGAAACACTGCCTGCTCCTGCTACGCCCCGACATGGCCACCAGTCCCCTGACAAGTGGAAACCTGGCGCCGGCCATGACAGCCATATCCTCCAGGCGGCCAACCGTACTGCCGTTACTGTCCTTTATTACTTTTCCCAGCATGAGGCTCAGGTACCGCACGTCAGGCCCTCGTTTCAGGGCGTGAAAAAACCCCCAGGAAGGGGGTTTCACAGCGCCCTTTCCCGACACTAGATCAAGACAATACCCCTCCCACCGCAGCAATCGCGCTTCTGGGGCATTCCACGCTTCCTATTCGTTTGTTCGATAAATCACTATCGGTCATCTGGTCCTTCACGCTCGCTCTTAGTGCCCCGCTCCATAAATACGCTGGCATTCGAACGCCGCTCCCGTCCACACCGACTGCGTTCCGCTCCCTCGACGTACTCCAGGAGTACGACTCGGTCGCGCGCCTTGCCGGAGTGGCGCTTCGACGCTCTCGGTGCTTAACCGTATTCATGGAACGGGGCACTTATGAACATGAAAGGCATATTCGGACACTGGTTAGTATAATACAGGAGAGAACGACTCGGTACTACCGGTCGGGAAACATCTCCCGGTCCGGGGGGCCGACCTGTTTCGGGAAGTCCTGAGCAGGAGTGGCCTCTATTTCACCTGGTTCCCCAGCATGCTCGCTCTCCCTTTCTGGAGACTCCTCGTCCGGAATGTCCAGTTGTGCGTGTCGTGGCAGGTATTTGGATAACGCCTGGTTTAGTAGGGCCTGGGTCAGCATCTGGCAGAGCGACATCAGGTTTTCCATGTCCTTGATGGCGTTACGTCTTGTGTTGGGGTCCTTTCGCTGGAGCTGGGGCATTACTATCTGCTCTACCAACGCAGCCTCACGTCCCACGAACTGGGAAAACATACGCAGGTGTCGTGGCTCTATACCATAGCGGGAGAACTCCCGGGCGATGCCCAGCACCTTCATGTCTTCAGGGGCGAAGTACTTTCCTTCCGGCCCGTCGGTAACATGGACGATATCGAAGTCAATCAGTTCGTTGAGCGTTTCCGGCGACAGGCCAAGCTTGGACGGCGCCAGATCGACAGATACCGACACCTCTCCCTCAATTGACGGCACACCGCCGGCCATCACGTTGAGGTCTCCCGCCCTGACCTTCCCCGATTCGAGGTCTTGTATCTTCCGCTTTATGACCGAGAGCGGCAAATACTCCTCACGCTGAAGTCGAAGTACATAGCTCAACAGCTTGATGTTCGCCTTTGTGAACTTACGATAACCGCTCGGTGTCCTCTCTGGAGAAACCAGCCCTTCCTTCTCCAGAAACCGGATTTTACTGATGGTGATATCGGAGAACTCCTCTTTCAGGAGCTCCTGGACCTCTCCTATTCCGTACTTCTTTTCCTCAGAAGCCATACACACAACCACCTCTAACTCTTAACGTATACTCTAACCTTAACATTAAATACGAGAGAAAGGGAGGTCGAATGTGAATATTTTGCCTGCTATTTACAGAAAAAGATAAGCCGGAATTTGCCAATCTGTATCTCGTCGCCACCCGCCAGGTCCGCTTCCTCAACTCTCAATTTATTGACGTACGTACCGTTAAGGCTCTTCATGTCTTTGATACGAAACGCTGAACCGCTCCTGTGGATCTCGGCGTGGCGACGGGACACCGTTATGTCGTCCAGGAAGATATCGCTTTCGGGGTGACGGCCGGCGCCTGTGACATCCCTGGTAAGGACGAAACGCGTTCCGGCGCGAGGTCCCCTCTTGACAACCAGCATAGCCGCACCGGCGGATAGCTCCTCATCGGGAACCTGGATATCCTCCTCCTGCTCCATATCCGCTTCCACCGGTGTCAGCGTGATTGTCGTATCACCTTCGTGATCTCGCGATACGAGATAGGCGCCACACTGAGAACAGTACGCGCTATCCTCAGGATTATTCTTGCCACACGCGGGACAGAACACCTTACCAACCCCTACAGCGCCGTTACTCCGTCTGCGCTACCGATATCGTGGTCGGGCAATCGGACCACCACTTCCCTAATCTCCTCCGGCGTGAATCCCATGTCCTTTACGAGTCCGAGAACCACGTTCCTTTTCTTTGACGATAACTCACTTAGTTCAATGATTACCCTGCCGGGAGAAACACCGACATCCGGCATGGTATCCTCACTACTCACCGGCCTCTCCAGACTCTTCCTTGCTTATCGCGCCTCTCCTCTTTTTCTCTCTCTTTCGGAACTTCTCGAGGAGGCTCTCCCTGGTCTTGGAGGCCTGTGATTTCTCACCGAACGAGATACTGTGCTTCTCCCCTATGCCATGCACGTGGCGCTCGGTCGGTGTCCGTATGCCTTCCGGTGTCGAAGACCTTACGTTCCGTTCTACGTCTTTATCAGTCATCGCAACCTCCCCATTAATACCATCTACCTAGATAATATCACAAAGCCGGGAGGCCGGCGTCCTCTCCCCCACCGCCGGTCCACGACTCACTCCCATATTTGTTCACCAGCAGGCGCCGTGCCATCGCCTCCTCCTCTTCACACAGGGCACCGGCCTCGAGAGTTATGCCAAGGGCACCGGCGAACCCCGCCTGGAACGCGGCTTTCACTTCCTCCCAGGTGATCTCTCTGCCACACGCTTCGGTGAGCGTAACGAACAGCGGCCCGGTGCGTTCACCGGCAAGAGAACCGCCCCTGGTGATTCTATCCGCGAGTCTATGGTTGTCTTTCAAGAAAAGCGTGCCGTGCTGCAGTATCGCCCGGGGGGACACCCTTTGAGCGCTTCCGCAAATCTTTCTTCCGTCCACTTCGAGGTCAACCCCGAACGCGCTCTGAAGGCACCAGATGGAAGCCGCTTCACCGTTGTCTGAGTGCCTGGACAGCCGGGCGGATACGCCGAGTTCTCGAAGCGACTCGAGTATCCCGGCCGCCACACCTTTAAAGCACAGTTCCTTCGCGGCCAGGCCGACGTCGCCCGAAGGTATCGTTACGCTGTAGGTGAAATCATCGGCGTGGAGAATGGCCAACCCTCCGGTTGGCCTCCGGACCACCTCCACACCTTCCTCGCGACAGGTTTCCGGATCAATCTCCCGCCCAATCTCCTGGAACCTCCCGATGCTTATCGCTGGCGGTTCGAACCTGTATACCCTGAGCGCCGGGGGGGCGCCCCCGGCGACTCCGGCAGCAAGCGCCTCGTCACGGGCCATGTTGGAGCATCCCCGTAGACCGCGGTCCACGATGAAACGCCACGTTTTTCCGTCCAGGACTGCCGATCCCGCCCCCGTTTTCACAACCGAACCGTGCTCAGGCCCTCGAGAACACGCGACCTTATCTGCCGTGGTGTCAGATCGCCGGAGAGTCTATCGCCACTATCGAGTTTTTCGGAAAGCATCGCCTTCATCTCCTCCCCGCATTCCCGGCACTCCGGCCTGTCGCTGGAGGATAGCGTTTGTATCCGGGCTCCACAGGAGGGACAGGACCATAGTTGCTTCAGCCCGGATTTCTTGCCCCGTTTGGCCATCGGCACACCATCGATCTCCACGATGTCCATGGAGTAGTTCACAACCGGCGAGTTGCTGATGTGGGTACCCACCCCGTAGGCGTCGGCGCACCGGTTGTAGTCGAGGATCTTGTACTCGTCAATTCCGCCGGAGATGAACAGCTTCACGTCCTCAAATCCGCGTATGTCCAGTTCCCAACGCACCTCCTCCATGATCCGCGGGAAGTCACCCCGCCTGGAACCCGGCGTATCCAGCCTGACCGCGAACAGTTTCTCCCCCAGCACCTCGGCGGCGAAAAGCGCACCGAACTTCTCGTCCTGAAACGTGTCAACCAGGGCTATCCTCTTTACGTCGGGGCCCATGGACTCGTCAAACGCCTCGAAAGCGACCCTCTCGTCACGAGCGCAGAGTATCAGCGTATGGGACATTGTTCCGGAAGGCTCCTCCCCTATGCGAACGGCGCTCTCCACCACCGCGACTCCGTCGCAACCGCCTACGAAAGCGTTACGCTCAATCATCGGTGCGAGCGCGGGATGCATTCTTCTGGCTCCGAAGCTGATGACCGTCCGCTCTCCGGCGGCGTGCTTGCAGCGCGCGGCGCTGGTGGCTATCCCCGACGCCTGACAGATCAGCCCCAGTATGGCCGTTTCGTAGACACCGAAATCGAGGTACTTACCGGATACCTGGAGGACCGGTTCGCCCGCATGGAAGATGTCACCTTCTTCCAGCGCCCTCAGCGAGACGGGAAGTTCTTGAGCAAGCTCGAGCACCTCGGCGAGGCCGGCGAATATGGCCCACTCCCAGTCACCGGGCAGGTCGGTCGCCCGCACCTCCATCGAAACCAGCGGGTTTATCCCCCGGCCTTCCAGCGACCTGGCCACACGCTCGAAGTAGACATCGGTGACCCGGCCTTTCTTGATACAGTCATCGGAAGCGGTTTGAAAACCCATGAATGCTCCTCTCCTGCGTCCTTAAATCACTTCTCCGAACAGGACCTGCTCGATCTGTCTCAACGCGAACTCATGCTCCTCTTCGTTCAATCCCGCGACACCGTTTCTGGGGACCGTTATCCTGTACCCCCGCATATAGGCGTCCAGGCATGTGGCGTACACACAGATATTCGTGACCGTCCCCGTCACCACGACGTGCTCGACACCGAGTTCACCCAGGAGTTCGTCCAGTTTGGTCCCGAAGAAGCCTGAGTAGCACTTGCAGGTGACCACGTGGTCTCCCTCATTCGGCTCGAGCTTATCGACCACCCGGGCGCCATCGGTTCCCTCGACCGCGTGGACGGGCCAATCCTCGAACTCCTTGTCGTCGGGATCGTGGGAATCGTCGACGTAAACCACCGGGATTCCCAGCCTGCGCGCCTCATCTGCCAGGGAGGCGACGTAAGGCACTATCCCCATTGCCGCCGGTACCGGCAACGCGCCGTCAGGCCTGACGAAATCGTTTATCATGTCGACGACTAGCAACGCGCTTTCCCCGGTGAACAGACTCATCAGTTCCTCCTCCTTGCTGCGCTACCAGGTGCTACGACCCGGCTCCCTTATCACCTTGTCCACCCGTCCCCTGGCGGCGTGGCCACCGGCGCTCGTTACCGACGCTTCAACAAGTGAATGAAGCGGCGCATCTTCGGCCGGCAGCAGCACGACCTGGTTTCCGCGTGTTCTTCCCACCACGTATTCACCACTCCTGGCCTCGCATTCCACCAGCAGTTCCACCGTGCTCCCCACCAGGTTGCTCAGGGAACTCCCCGTTAGACGGCTCTGCAGGCGGCTAAGGGCCTCGAATCGCTCCTTTAAGACCGACTGTGACACCTCGTTTTCCATCGCCGCGGCTGCGGTGCCCTCACGGCGAGAGTATATGAACATAAAGGCGGCATCGAATCCCACCGCCCGAACAAGGTCCATGGTGTTCTCGAAATCATCGTCGGTTTCACCGGGAAAACCTACCATTATGTCAGTCGAAACAACCACTCCGGGCATGAGTTCACGTGCGCGTTCAACTCGCTGAAGGTAGTAATCCCGGTCATAACCTCTCCCCATCGCCTCGAGAATGCTGTTCGAGCCCGATTGGACAGGGATGTGAAGGTACTCGCACACCTCCGCGGTCTCGGACATGACCCTCAAAATCGAGTCGGACAGGTCGCCGGGATGCGAGGTCTCGAACTTCACCCGCCGGATCCCGGGTTGGTTTGCCACCGCCTCCAGTAATCCGGCGAAGGAGGCCCCGTCCAGCTCTCTTCCGTAGGAGTTGACGTTCTGTCCCAGCAACGTGACCTCCAGGACGCCGTCATCAGCCAGGCGACGGACCTCCTCTGTAATCTCATCAAACGGCCTGCTCCTCTCTCTCCCCCTGACCAGGGGAACGATGCAGTAGGAGCAGAAGCGGTCACAACCGTGGCTCACCGGGATCCAGGCGGCGGAAGGGCTTGACCTCTTTGACGGCAATCGATCTATGGAGGCGTCATCGATACTCCCAAGGTCGCAGAGCCTCCCATCACACCTCTCCAGCAAATCGGCCAGCCTATCGAAGGAATCCAGCCCGAACACGAGGTTGACCCCCGGGCAACGACTCATTATCTCGACCCCGTATCTCTCGGCCATACAGCCGCAAACCGCGATCACGGCCGACTGGTTCCGGGACGCTGTTGCTCTAATCTGGCCCCACGCCTTATCCTCAGCGCTCTTCCGGACCATGCAGGTGTTGAAGATCACTACATCGGCCTGCGTTATGTCCACGGCGAGGATGCACCCGGAATCCTCAAGGACTCCCTCCAGGTGCTCGGTATCGTGCATGTTCATCTGGCAGCCGAAAGTGCGAATAAAGTAAGAGGTGGGCCGTCCACCTGAAGCATGGCCGGTCATTACCGTTTAGCGGAGAGGTCCCTGGACAACCGCCTTTTCGCGGCAAAACCCGCCGCGGCCACCCCTGCGGTTATCAACCCCATCCGTGACAGCGGGGACTTGATCGCCTTCTCGACCGCCGCCGATGCGTCTCCCGCCTTCTCCATCAGTACCTGGGTTTCCTCGGTGATCTCCTCAATGCTCTCCAGTTCCCGGTTCACACTGTCCAGGGTCGACTGAGCCTTCTTCAGCAGCGTAATCGCCTGAGGGCGGCTGTCCGCCACGATCTCGCCAACCTCGCCAATGGTTCTTCGGAGCCTCAGCATGATCGGGATCATGAGCAGTACCAGGATAACGACCGCCACCGCTCCCACTATTTGAAGTATCGTAAGTGCCATCTACCCGTTCCCCCTCGCAAACCTCTATCCGCTGGAATCGCTTGAGTCACTCACCGCGCTCTTCGGCGATAATCAGTCCATTTTAAAACATCGTCCCTGTCTATCACAAACACTAGTGTCCCGTCTCATAAGTACGGTGACGCACCGAGAGCGTCGGTGCGCCGCTCCGGCAAGGCGCGTGACTCAGTGCCTCGCTCCATAGATACGGTTCAGCACCGAGAGCGTCGATGCGCCGCTCCGGCAAGGCGCGTGACCGAGACGTACTTCTGTAGTACTTCGAGGGAGCGGAACGCAGCCGGTGTGGATGCATCGGCGTTCGAATGCCAGCGTATCTATGGAGCGGGGTACTCATACGTACTTCCTTAGTACTTCGAGGGAGCGGAACGCAGCCGGTGTGGATGCAGCGGCGTTCGAATGCCATTGTATTTGTGAGACGGGGCACTACAGCCAGCCCACAAACGGATATCCTTCCACTTTCCATCCATCAGCTTCCCTCACCAGGCGAACGGTTTCTCTCCAGGGGGCACCGCGCTCCAGGTATACGACTACCTCCAACTCAACGGTGGATGGAGTAAACACGATGCCGCGCCTGCTGACGTGGAAATCCACCGGATGCTTCTCCTCGCCCCGGGCGTCAATCCAGCCCTCGGCGAAGTTCTCCCTTGTGACTCCCATTAACCTCAGGCCCTCGATACGCTTGCTCGAAGATAGTGACCAGAGCACGTCCGGGTTAAACTCCTTGATGTCCGCGTCCATGAAACTGTTGACTATCCCGTACGCCACCTCTTCTTCAGCGCTCTGCCACTCTGGCGGGGCGAACGCGTTTGCCAGGGATTCACCCGCCCTGAAGAATTCACCTGATATCTGGTCTCCGGTGAACTCCGCGTTGAAGAGGAAGTCGTTGACCTTTGAAAGCGCCTGAGCCGCGCGGCTTTCCAACAGTGCCCGGTCCTCCACAATGCTCTCCTCATCACCACCCGTAGCAAGCTCTTCAACCATCTCAAGGTAACGGTCCAGTGAGGTCAAGCACTCCGTCTCCGCTCCGGCGAGGTTTCGTTCGCCCGACGGAGGCGGGTTTTTCTCACGCGCGTCCAGAATCCCCTGGAGCTCTCCCCTCATAAGCCCCGCGGCGCTCGCCACGCTCCCGAGATCAGCTGGTGAAACCACTCCGGTGAGGGCCGTGTTTACGCTCTCCGAGCGCTCGACGGTCTTGCCCCAGTCACTTGCTACGACCTCGTGGTATTCCTTCACGCTAGCGGCGTTCGACCGGGCCCTGTGCAGAAAATACTCGGCAATCCCCGATGCCGCAAGCAACACCAGTAGCGCGATGATGATTTGAAGCACCGTTCTTCGCCTAAGGCCTGACCCCGACATTATTGATCTTCACCGTCTTCTCCGTTGACATAGATCGATATGGTGAGCTTGCCCCTCCCCCTCCGAACCTGGGGAGTTCCGTAGGATTTCAGATAATACCTGCCCAACACCCGCTCGGCGACCCGACCGGCTTCACTTCCGATCTCGGCCAGGTCATCAGGCCTGATCCTCCGCAGGGGATTTCTCTTCCGGGGTTCCCGGTGACGCGCCGATGGAGTCGCAGGCTTTTCGGCAACCGTGGCGGCTTGCCGGTTTTTCACCGCCATGTCATAGACCGTCCCAAGCGGCGCGATCTTCCCGCCCAGTACCCGATAAGCGTTCCTCTCCGATATCGGGAGCCCCAACGGCTGGGCAATATCCATTAATCGCCTGGCGTCATTCACGTCCGAAAGTCCCTGCCAGAGTACGCCCTCATACTCCTCTCCGTCCCCGGCAAGCGATCCAAGTGTGGCTATCACTTCGGCAAATGACCCCAGATAGAAACGCATCTTCGGATAATCGACCGACATCTCCAGGAGCGCCCTGTGCACATTGTGGGGCCCTCCCCCCACCTCATCCTTGCCATCCACTTCGTCGAGCCTGGGGACCGTGGCCTGGTCCGAACGCTCGGGCACCGACATCGTGTCAACCGAGAGCACGATAGCGGTTCCCTGTTCGGGTACAGACGAACATACCCGCGCGTCGATAGCGCGTGACTCGATTGAGAACAACGCCATGCCCCGCCCATGCACACCGTACCGGTCCACGTTGAACTCATCGCCCTTGGAGGTGACACGGGGCTCAAAGATAATCCCGTGCATCTCTTCCGGTATGCCGCACCCATCATCCACAACAGTTATCCTGCGGTAACGACCCTGCTCCTTCTGGAACCCGACCAGCACTATCCTCGCCCCGGCGTCACGGGAGTTCCTGACCAGTTCAATCACTATGTCTTCCACTGAGCGGATATCATGCTGTGCCTGGCGCCTCTCCGCCTCCGCAACCTTCAGACGGACATAGCCGTGCGGCAGCTTCTCCTCGATTCGCAGGAGCGCCTGGTCAGTGATGCTGGATACGAAATCAACCAGCTCATTTTCCCCGGGAGGGATTTTCTCATGACCTGTCATCGTTTACTCGAGTTCGTCCGGCTTGACTCATGACCCGCAGGTGTGCGTCGCGAATTCAAGTGCCTCGTTCCATAGATACGGTTAAGCACCGAGAGCGTCGAAGCGCCGCTCCGGCAAGGCGCGTGACCGAGTCGTACTCCTGGAGTACGTCGAGGGAGCGGAACGCAGCCGGTGTGGATGCAGCGGCGTTCGAATGCCAGCGTATCTATGGAGCGGGGTACTAAGTAGCCATCTCTACTTGGCATACTCGACAACTCGGGTCTCTCTGATGACCGTTATCTTTATCTGTCCAGGGTAGTCCAGTTGATCCTCGATCTCTCTGGCGATGTCTCGCGCCAGCGACGCGCTCATCACGTCATCGACCGAATCCGCCTGTACCACTACCCGTATCTCGCGTCCGGCCTGCATCGCGTAAGACCTGTCCACGCCATCAAACGAATCGGCCAGGGCCTCAAGCTTCTCCAACCTCTTGATATAATTATCGAGTGTCTCTCGCCTTGCCCCCGGCCTGGCCGCTGATATTGCGTCGCCCGCCTGTATCAACACATCCTCGATGGTCTTTACGTCCACCTCGCCGTGATGGGCCTCTATGGCCTGGCATATGATTTCACTCTCTCCCAGCCTTTTTGCCAGTTCCGCGCCGATGAGCGCGTGTGATCCTTCCACCTCGTGGTCTATGGCCTTCCCGATATCGTGTAGCAGGCCGGCACGCTTTGATACGCGCGGTTCCAGCCCAAGTTCCGAGGCCATTATCCCGGCGAGCCTGGAAACCTCCAGGGAGTGCATGAGGACGTTCTGTCCGTAGGAGGTCCTGAACTTCAACCTGCCCAGCGCCCGTACCAACTCCTTGTTGAGGTTATGTATCCCAACCTCGAAGACCGCCTCTTCACCAGCCTCCCTTATCTCGTTCTCCACCTCCGCCTTGGCCTTCTCGTACATCTCCTCTATACGTGCCGGCTGTATCCTGCCGTCACTTATCAACTTCTCCAGTGATATCCTGGCGATCTCACGACGGACGGGATCAAAGCTCGACAGTATGACCGCTTCAGGGGTGTCGTCAATTATCAGGTTTATGCCGGTCAGGTTCTCGAAGGTGCGTATGTTTCGCCCTTCCCGTCCGATTATCCTGCCTTTCATCTCGTCATTGGGAAGCATTACGACGGATACCGTTGTTTCCGCCACATGTTCCGACGCGCACCTCTGAATCGCCAACGAGATTATCTTTCTCGCCCTCTTGTCGGCCTCTTCACGAACCCTTCCTTCCTCTTCCTTTATGAACAGGGCGCTCTCACTCCTGACATCGCTTCTCACGGTTTCCAGCAGGTACTCCTTCGCTTCCTGCGTGGACATCATCGCCACTTTCTCAACCAGGCGCTTCTGCTCGGAGGCTGCCCTGGCCAACTTGGACTCCTGCGATTTGAGGTGCTCCTCCCTGGAAACGATTTTCTTCATCCTGTTCCTGGTATCCGCTTCTTCCCCTTCGACGTTCTCCTCACGCTTGTTTAACCTGCGCTCCAACTTCTGCAGTTCACTTCGCCTGCTCATTATTTCGCGCTCCGCATCACCCCTCATCGTGTGAATGCTGTCTTTTGCCTCAAGTTGAGCTTCACGTTTCAGGTTCTCCGACTCTCTCTTGGCGTCGGAAACCAATCGAGTGGCCGTCGTTTCGGCGTTTGCCACCCGTGAGTTTCCGATGTACCTGCGAATGAAGAATCCGGTGACGAAGCCCGCCGCCAACCCAACGGTTACGATAATAGCGTAGATCATTTAAGTAACCCCCTTATTAATAAAACACGCCGAGCAACGCTCGGCGCAAGAATACCAATGAACTTCTCAACTACCCTGAGCTATTCAAACGCTCAGGTACAACCTGTCTTTGACCGTCCACTAACCCTGACATACCTCATTAGGCAATTAGTTGGTATCCTAACGCAACTCGTTACTGACTTAATTGTATTCTCGCCCCGTTTGAGTGTCAATGACAACAGAGCGACTGACCTCGTCTGCCACCTCCGGCGAATAGCCTTGCCTTATCAGGTAATGCATGATCTTTGTCTTTCTTTTGGCCGGTTCCTCGTTCGCCATCCGCGAGACCCTGACTGCCGCTATCGTCCGCGCCCTTTCAGCCTCCTGGTTCAGCGGGTAACCGGACATTGCCTCCTCTACCAGTTCGATATCCAGTTTTTTCTTTTTAAGCCCACTACGAACACGGCGGCAACCGAAGCCTTTCCGCAGCATCTCCTCCATGAACAGTTCTGTGAACAGCAGGTCATCAATAATCCCTTTCGACTGGAGGTAAGCTATTACCTCATCGATCACATCGCCGGTGTATCCCCACCTGCTTAGCCTGTCCCGGGTTTCTCCCGCCGACCGCGGCCTGTAATCGATGAATCTTAATGCCCGTTGAAGCGCCTTGTCATCGATGTCTTAGTCCCCCGTTCCATAAATACGGTTACGTACCGAGAGCGTGGCATCGCTCCGTCAAGGCGCGCGACTCAGTGCCCCGTTCCATAAATACGGTTACGTACCGAGAGCGTGGCGCCGCTCCGGCAAGGCGCGCGACTCAGTGCCCCGTTCCATAGATACGGTTAAGCACCGAGAGCGTCGAAGCGTCGCTCCGGCAAGGCGCGCGACCGAGACGTACTTCTCTAGTACGCCGAGGGAGCGGAACGCAGCCGGAGTGGATGCAGCGGCGTTCGAATGCCAGCGTATCTGTGTAGCGGGGGACTTATCCGTACTTCTCTAGTACGCCGAGGGAGCGGAACGCAGCCGGAGTGGACGGGAGCGGCGTTCGAATGCCAGCGTATCTGTGGAGCGGGGGACTTATTCCCCATGCTACTTCTTCGCGGCACCGCCCTTTTCTTTCCCGCTTTTCTTATCGCCTTCAGGTTTCTTCACTTCGGCCTTGCCATCCTCGCCTGATCCCGCCTCAACACTCTTCCGGACAAGCCCGGACTTCTCCCTGATAATCTCCTCCACTCGTCCGGATATCTCGGGATGCTCGGCAAGGAAAGCCTTTGAGTTCTCACGCCCCTGACCCAGTTGGTCTTCGTCGTATACATACCAGGAGCCGCTTTTCTTGATAACTCCCTCTGCGACACCGAGGTCGAGGATGTCCCCCTCGATGGATACCCCCTCACCGTACATTATGTCGAATTCGGCGCTACGAAATGGTGGAGCTACCTTGTTCTTTACAATCCGCGCCCTGACTCGGTTGCCGATCATATCGGTGCCTTTCTTGAGGGTTTCGATCTTGCGCAGGTCTATTCTCACCGACGAGTAGAATTTAAGCGCCCTTCCGCCGGGGGTCACCTCTGGATTGCCGAACATGACCCCTATTTTCTCCCTCAACTGGTTGATGAATATGGTGACGGTTCGAGACCTGCTTATCGATTTCGATAATTTTCGAAGCGCCTGCGACATCAGGCGCGCCTGCAGACCAACGTGTGTATCACCTATGTCCCCTTCGAGCTCCGCCCTGGGGACCAACGCAGCGACAGAGTCTATCACCACTACGTCAACCGACGCGCTCTGTATCAGGAGTTCAGCTATCTCGAGGGCCTGCTCCCCGGTGTCGGGCTGACTTATCAGCAACTCGTCTATGTCAACCCCTATCCTTTTCGAGTACTGGGGGTCCATTGCGTTCTCGACGTCTATGAACGCTCCCACGCCGCCTTTCTTCTGTGCTTCCGCCAGGATATGCAGCGCAACCGTCGTTTTGCCGCTGGACTCCGGGCCGAAGATCTCTATTACCCTGCCCCTGGGCACTCCTCCAACTCCGAGTGCGATGTCAAGCGCCAGCGAGCCGGTGGGGATGACTTCGACCGACATTCGGTCCGCCTCCGCTCCCAGCCTCATGATTGAGCCCCGGCCGAACTGGCGCTCAATCTGCATGAGTGCCATATCAAGCGACTTTTCCTTGTCCAAACCTCTCACCCTCTCGTTATTCTCCGGATGCCCGGCTCTTCCGGTGATTACCTACCATTGCGCTATTCATATATGACAAGAATGACACGTAAAACCACCCAGCGCCGTCGCAAACCCTACAAGATCCGGTCGCCTCTCCGTGCCGGCTGATATCACCGCTATCCACCGACCTTCTCTACTACAGAATATACCGCCCCGCTTCTCGTCAGTTCACTCTCAAGCAGCAGCACATGGTCAACATCCATCGTTATCGTGTCGCGGTATCTCTCCGCTATTTCCACCGGTATCAGTACCGGCTTTTTCCGCGCTCTCCCAACCGTAACGTGCGGGCTGTACCTGCGCTTTTCCCTGGCGATCCCGTACCTCACCGCAGCCCTGTCAAGGACCCGGTGGACCTCCTGTGCCCTTCCGTCAATATCGTCGGCTCCCACCCATATGACCCTGGCCGATCTATTCGACGGAAATGCCCCAATACCACCTATCTCAATCCTGAAAGGCAACAGCGGCGCGGTCTTCAGCATCATGGAGCAAATCTCGTCCATGCGGGATTGCTCGCACGGCCCAAGGAACTTCAACGTAACGTGCCAGTTTCCTTCCGCTACCCACCGAACCCCGGGCAACTCCCCCGAAACCCCGTCCACTGTCCTGGCAACGTGTTCACGCGCTGAGTCGCTCAATGGTATCCCCGTAAATAACCTTACCATCGGCTCGCGTTTGTCGTTCATCACGGTACCAGTCTAACACCGACCGTTAAGCAATACAAGCATATTACGCTTCATACTCGACCCTTATAAGCTTGTTTCTTGACTTTTCTCCACGCACAATACTGATTTCGCTCTTCTTTACTCCAAGGTGACTCGCCAACACTGTCAATAGCTCTCTGTTGGCCTTGCCTCTTTCGGGAGCACTTGAAACGCAAACCTTGTACGAGCCATCCTCAACCCTGTCAACCCTGGGGCGTGAAGACTTCGTGGTCAACAGTTCTCCAGTATGGGTTTCACGCCTGCTCACGAGTTCCTCAAAACCTCGAATACGCCCGATTGACCTTACCTGCCCGAACGTCCGTCGCTTTCTAAACAGTCTAGTGCTCCGTCCCACAGATATCTTGGCATTCGAACCCCGCTGCATCCACACCGGCTGCGTTCCGCTCCCTCGGCGTACTACGTGAGTACAGCCTCGGTCACGCGCCTTGCCGGAGTGGCGCATCGACGCTCTCGGTGCGTAAAGCTACCCATGGGACGGAACACTAACGGACCGGACTACTCCCAGAAGAAGTGCTTGTCACCCTTCTCTTTACGGTTCCTCTTGCGCTTGTTTTCCGCTTCCGCACCGTTTCCGTCCTCGGTGAAATCCCCGAAGATGCCCTCGTCTCCCTCCATGGACAATACCTCTTCAACAAGGTTCGAACTCGGTGGCGGCTTGACCTCAGGTTCCTCCTTGACCGAAACGGCGGTAGCCCCATTCTTCATAGAGGGTCTCCCGGCCACTTCGGGGGGCGCACCGGCATCCACGGCCGGTGGCGCTGCGCTCATCTCCGTTCCCGTCTTCTGGACATTGGTGCTGGAAGCGTCAACCACTTCAGGCCTGTCAGTGGCCTCAACCGCTCTGGAAGCCGGTTTCACTTTCGCTTTTGCCGGCGGCTCAGCGGGTGGAGTAACAGGAGGTTCAACCGGTGCCGCCTTTGCGCCCGCAGTTCCCGGCTGCTGGTCTATTACAGGGGGCACTTCTATTTGATGACTTTCGACTGGGGGCACCTCCGCTGGAGTCTTTTCTACTGAAGGCTTCTCCACGGGCACCTGCGGCCTGGCTGCGATTTTCTCAACAGGTTCGGGCTCCGGGATCTCATCAAAGGCAGCCACGTCTTCATCCGACTCGATCTCCGAGATCCTCTTCATATGCGCATCGGCAAGATCACGGATCGACTGGATGTAGCTGCGCTTCACCTCTTTCAGCCGGTCCAGGCTTTTTTCCAGCTTCTGCCTTTCGCCCTGGGCCCTTAGCAACATCTGCCTGGCCTGCTCCTGAGCGCTTCTTATTTCGGAATCGGCTTCCTCACGCGAGCTTCTGGTTATGGAGTCGGCTGTCTCACGGGCCTGGCTCAACATCATCTCTGATTCCTGCTTCGCCTGTTCCTTGACCGCCTCGGCAGACTTCGTCGCCGCCAGCAATGCGCTCTGAAGAGACGTCTGCATCTCCTCGAACTCGGACAACCTCTTCTTGGAATGCTCTATCTGCTGCTTGAGATCCACGTTTTCCTGGATGAACTTCTCGAGTTCATCGGCTATCTGGTCGAGGAACGAGTCTACCTCCTCCTCTTTATACCCGCCGAACCGTGCGGGCTTGAACTCCTTGTGATGAATATCCAGCGGAGTTAACGCCATTAGCCAAAACCTCCATTACTCGAAGTCCTACCTTGCCAGCTCACCGGCCCTGAGTCGTGCCGCGCTTACCGCATCACCGACCATGCGCTCAAAACCTCCGTCCATCAGTACCTTCAGAGCTGCGAGCGTGGCTCCGCCTGGTGATGATACCGACTCCCTTAACGCAGCGGATTCACTGTCGGTTTCTTTCAACACCTTGGCGGCACCCCAGAGCGTCTCCCTCGCCAGCTTCCTGGATATATCAGGGGGCATGCCTTCATCTATCCCCGCCTGCTCAATGGCCTCGACAAGAAGAAAGAAGTAAGCCGGACCACTTCCGCTGAGGGCCGTGGCCAGGTCCATGAAACTCTCCTCCACCTCCATCACTTCCCCAATGGCTCCCAGCAGATCGAAGACCATCTCACGGTCCAACTCCCCGTTCCCCGTGTCAATCGCGAAAACGGACATCGCCGCTCGAACCAGAGCAGCCATGTTAGGCATGACCCTTATCAGTGAAGGTCCACTTCCCACAGCGGCCCTTATCGAATCGAGCGTTAACCCGGCAACGATCGAAATGATTGCTTTTCCTTCCAGGTCCGTCCGGGAGATATCTTCAAGAACTTCACCGCTATCCTGTGGTTTTACCGCGATCACCACTATCTCCGAGTCACCGGCAGCTTCCAGGTTGTCTTCGGCCAGCGCGACACCGTATCGATCGGACAGTAACTCACCCCTGGCTCGTTCCCGGTCTCTAACGATTACATCAACCGGTTCTAACGTACCGGACTCCAGCCATCCTTTGAGCATCGCATTGCCCATGTTGCCCGCACCTATCAACGATACCCTGTACAATTCGAACTCCGTTGGCTAGAACTGGTTGAAAAACCCCTTCTCGCGCATCCACTTCCGGTCTTCGGCGGACACCTCAACATCAGCCGGCGTGAGCAGGAACACCATCTCCGCAACGCGCTGAATACCGCCGTCAAGGCCGTAAGTAAGCCCACTGACAAAATCAATCAATCTCTTGGCAAGGTCACGGTCTATGCTCTGAAGGTTGACTATCACCGGTGTATCGCTCTTGAACTTGCCGCCTATCTGCTCGGCATCGTTAAAGCTCTTGGGCTCTATGACGTGCACCCGGGCAGGCGTCTCCGGTACCGGATGCAGTATTCTGCCGCTACCCGGACTGGCGCGCTTGCCGCGCGGCACCTTGTCCGATATCTCATCGACCGCTTGTTCACGGTCCCTCATCTCGCCGAACTCATCCGGCTCTTTCAGACCAAGCCACTCGGCGACCCTGCCCCAGAAACCGGGCATCTCAACGACCTCCTTGCATAGACATCCAACATTCAAGCATCAATGGCCGACATTACTTACTGGACCGGCCCGAACACCGCGGTCCCAACCCTTACGATTGTTGACCCCTCCTCGATGGCCACCTCGAAATCATTCGTCATGCCCATCGATAACTCCCGACAAACAAACCCCTCAACCGCTCCTTCAAGCCGCTTCCCGAGTTCTCGCAGTTCCCTGAACACCCACCTGACTTCCTGCGGATCCTTGACCAACGGCGCTATCGTCGAAAGCCCTAGAACCTCGATTCCCTCACAATCAGCAAGGTCCTCGAGTAACTGCTTGACGCCCTTGGGCTCGAGCCCGTACTTACTCTCCTCCCCCGCCACGTTTACCTGCAACAGCAGCGGCTGGACAACCCCCGATTGTTCCGCCCTCCTGTCTATCTCCAACGCCAGCCGCCGGCTGTCCACCGAATGTATCAGACTTACCACGCCCACGACCTGCTTCACCTTGTTTCGCTGTAGATGCCCTATGAAGTTCCACTCAACATCACCATCAACCGACTCCATCTTGGCCAGCATCTCCTGAACCCTGTTCTCGCCGACCAGTTTCACCCCGGCGCTCAACACTTCCTCTATCAGTTCCGGCCGCCTGTTCTTGACCGCCACCAACAATTTCGTGTCGTCGGGGTTCCTTCCACCCGCAACAGAAGACGCCCTCATGCGCCCCAGAACCGACCTGACGTTCTCTTCTATTTCCTTATCCATATCATTCGCCCAATTTCCGCGTTATTCCTTTGACCCGCCGGCGTAGATGTGTATCGTTTCATTTGCTTCTGTGCGTTTGCTCGCGGACCGTTTGTTTATCATTACATCCGAGTGTATTTGAACCCTGATTTCCGCGTGCCTGGAGTCGGTGGTTCAAATCCACTATTGTCCACCATACGCGTCGGTATTTCCGTTTTAGCAATATTTACACGTAACGAAGCTTGAAACCTCTCTCACCTTCCGGTTCTTCCCAGCCCACATCAACCGATTGCACGACAGCGTGCGGCGGGCCCCGATGACACCATTGCACCGCCTGTTCAACCACCGCCCGTTCGCCTTCGAAAATCGCTTCCACCTCCCCGCCCGGCAGGTTCCTGACCCAGCCCGCGAGTCCCAGTGAAATCGCCTTCTCCATGGTGTCCGACCTGAAGAACACCCCCTGGACATTCCCGTTCACCACGACATGAGCCCTTACTACTTCCGGCATACCGCTTCCTTCCCCGTTCGTTCGTTACCACTGCTTACCTGATGGCCATCTCGAGGGAACCTGCCCAGCCGCCCTCCAGGGAGGTTGAGAACCTGGTCCCCTCAAGAGTTCGCAGGAGGTGTACCCGGGGAGGTTGATTCAACCGGGGTAGCGCGTTATCGCCACCAATCCCGCCTGCCTTCCTGTTGTTCCCGAATAGCCTCGATATGAGAAGTAGCTGCCATCACATCTGGTGCAAATATCCGTGTCGAAGATGTTACCGCTCATTACGCCTGCCGCCTCGAGCTCCCGCCTGCATGCGGCGCCGAGGTCAACCGCCACCGCGGGAGGCCTGCCGACAATCACCTCGTCGCCGAACCGGAGTTCAAAACGCTCCGCGACCTCTTCACCGACCTCCAGGCAGCAAGGCCCGATGTGAGGCCCTATCAGGGCGATAACACCCCCCGGAGGGCAGCAAACGATCCCGGTAAGCTTGTCCAGTGCCACCGTAACCACACCTGCCAGGGCGCCCCTCCAGCCCACGTGGGCCACCGATACCGCGTTTCCTCCCGGGGCTACCATGATCACCGGGGCACAGTCGGCAGTCAGCACGGCCAGGGGTACCCGCTCCAGTCGGGTAACAAGGCTGTCGCAACGCGGTATCGCGGACGAGAAATCGGTTGACCCGCGACCGACCTGCAGCGGCCCGACAACGGTCGCGGTGACACCGTGAACCTGCCGGCAAAAAACCCAGTTGGAAAGCGCGATACCCATTGCTTCCTGCAGATGATTGCGGTTGGAGGTCACGTCGCTTCTGCTGTCTCCGACGTTGTACGAGAGGTTGAGGCTGGAAAACGGACCCCGGCTGACCCCTCCGTCCCTGCAGGTAAACACGGCGCGCACCCCGAGCTCTATCTCCAGTGACGGGGCCTCTATGAGGTGAATGCCGTTTCGGCATACTGACTCAAGCATCAACCGTCCCGATTGTTCACGTCCACGTCGCCTACGTCAACCAACTCCATCGTTACACTTGATATCCTGTTTGTTTTGAGCTTTTCCACCTTTATCGCGATACCGTTATATACGAACGCCTCTCCAGGCACAGGTAGATGACCCAGGACTTTTAAGACCAGGCCACCCACCGTGTCCACGTCGCCTTCCTCGGGCAGTTTGATGTTAAGCTTTTCGTTGACATCGTCGATGGTTACCCTGGCGTCAACCCTGTAACGGTTGCTGGCAACCTGGTCTACGAGGTTGATCTCCATGTCGAACTCGTCGAATATCTCTCCCACGATCTCCTCCAGAAGGTCCTCGATCGTAACCAGTCCGGCGACGGTTCCGTGTTCATCCACCACAATCGCCATGTGCACCTTGCGCTTCCGCAACTCCCGGAGCAGGTCGCTCAGGCTCTTGGTCTCCGGAATTACGTAGGCGTCCCTCACGACATCCTTGATGTCGTGCCCCAGGTTCCCCTTCTGGAGGTACTTCATCAGGTCTTTGGCATAGAGAACCCCCACGATGTCGTCCAGGTTCCTGCCCCGCACCGGAATCCTCGAGAACCCATGCTTGATTGCCAAGGTCAGCGCATCTATCACGGTCGCCCCGTGCGGCAGCGTCACCATGTCCGGCCGGGGGACCATGACCTCCCTGGTGATGGTGTCCCCGAACTCAAAGACCGAGTGGATCATCTCCCTTTCTTCCTCTTCGATCACGTCGTGCTCTTCGGCGGCGCTCACCATCGCCATTATCTCTCCCTCGTCGGTTACTATCATCTCGGTTGTAAGATCTTTTTCGCGGAACAACCGAAGCATCCCGTTGGCGATAAACTCGAACAGCACCGCCACCGGGCGCATCACTCTGCTGAGGAGCGCTACGGGCCGGGTGATACGCAACGCCACCCTCTCCGAATCGTGGCTGGCGGAGGCCTTGGGGATCAGTTCCCCGAAGATGAACATGAAACCGGTGGCTACCGCCGTCCCGGCGGCAACACCGATGCCGGCGTTGTTCGTCAAGCGGGTCAACAGCCAGGTGGACAGCGACGCGGTGGTGAGCTGGACCAACAGGATCATCAAGAGCAGTGAAGGCAGGAAGTATCCAGGGTTCTCTATCAACTCCTCCAGCTTATCGGCCCTGGGGACATCGTTCTCAGCCAGGTACCTTACCCTTATGCGGCTGACACGCATGAGCGAGGTCTCCGATGCCGCAAGGAACGCGGCTATCACCAGGAGGATTACCAGCGATATCACCACCAGGACAACTGTCATCGGATTATTCTCCTATCACTCGTCCGTGCTGTTCTTCGACCAAGCAGCTTCGACTCCATAGCGTACATCACCCGCTTCTCGTCAGGGGTCGAGTCGCCGTAGCCGAACAGGTGCAGCAATCCGTGAGCGGCAAGAAGCTCGAGCTCCCGGATAAGAGGCTCCCCCCTCTCCCGCGCCTGCTGCCGGGCTGTCGGGACGCAGATGACGATGTCACCCAGCAGTTCCGGCTGACCTGCGCCGGGGGCGTAATTGCCTATCTCTTCGGGAGCCGCCTGGGGGAAAGCCATGACATCGGTGGGCTCATTCCTGCCAAGATACTCGAGATTGAGTCGCCTCATTGTCTCGTCGCCGACCATCATGACGCTCAGCTCCAGGTCCCGTCCCGAAGCGAGGCTACCCAGCATTTTACCCAGCGACCTCCTAAGGAAGTGCAGTTTTCTCTTTCCTACCGGGACCTCCGCCGTTACTCTTACGAGCACCTTTCTTGCCACCCCCCGAATTAAACTCTGCTACAGGATACTCAATCCTGGGATGATAAGCGCTTATCAGGATACTGGAGAACACGGCCTTGATCTTGCTGATATCACTGAACGTGATGCCCGACTCGTCCAACTGCCCGTCGCTTATCTTCGCGTCCACTATACGGTTGACCATCTGCCTCATAGCCCCCGCCGAAGGGCGGTTCAACGTGCGCGCGGTCGCCTCGACAGAATCGGACAGTAACAGGATGCCGGCCGTCTTGCTCCGCGGCTTCGGGAAATGGTACCGGAACCTGTCGATGTCTACCGTCTCGCCGTCAGCCGACTTCATCGCGCGGTCGTAGAAGAAGCTGACCACGCTGGTCCCGTGATGCTGCTCTATGACATCCACGATATCCGGTGGCAGGTGGTGTCTTCTCACCATCTCCACCCCGTCCTTGACGTGAGCGGTTATTACCAGGGCGCTCAGGTTGGGAGTTATGTTATCGTGAGGGCTGCTGTTCTCGGGTTGGTTCTCAATGAAAAACTGCGGCCTCTTGAGCTTCCCCACATCATGGTAGTAGGCGGCTATCCGCGCCGGCATCGGGTCGCTGCCGATCTCCCTCGCCGCCGCCTCGGCCAGGTTGGCGACCATAACGCTGTGGGAGTAGGTACCCGGCGCCTTCATCGACAGCTCCTTGAGCAGTTCCTGCTCGGGGGACGCCAGGTCGAGAAGCCAGGTGTTGGTTGTTACCCTGAACGTCGTCTCCAGGAACGGTAGCATGCCTATCGCCACTATCGTGCAAAGGAAACCGTTGGCGAAGCCTATGCCGGCGTTCAGCAGCGCGCTCTGGCGGAGCTGGGTTATGGCGGTTGTTCCGATCGCCGCCGCGGCTAACCACAGGGAGATGTAAACGCCAGCCCGTCTGAGCTCGTGGCGGCTGGATCTGCGGGAAACCATCAGCGCCGGGAAGAACCCGCCAATCAGGGCAAATGCCGCCAGCGAGAAGTTGCCTCCGGACACCACCCCGGTTATCAGCGAGCATGCGACGACTATTACTATCGCGACGGATGTGTCCATCAGGACCGCTATGATTAGTGCCACAGCCGCGATAGGCATGAGGTATCCCCAGGAGGGTGACAGGTATCCGGCGGCGATGGCGATGATCTTGGCCAGCATGGTGTATACGATCACCAACGCCCCCAGCAACGCCAGGAGTCCGGGGCTATCGTAGATCACCCGCTTGTTCTTCTCCAGGTACATGCTGACGGCCCCCATAAGCAGAAGAACAAACACCCCGAAGTAAAGCAGATTGACCGGGGTAAACGTAGGTTTCTTGAAGCCGAGGCTCTTGAGCACCGTCACCTGCTCCGCGGTCACCATATCGTCTTTCGCCAGTATCACCTCTCCCTCCAGCCGGGTTGTGATAACCGTGGTTACCGCCTCGCGGGCCGCCTCCCTCCTCTTCTCAGTCTCCTTCTCGTCTATGACCGAGTTCGGTTGGACATAAGAGGCGGCTATCCGCGCCGCCAGGCTTTGAACACGCGGATCAGTCGAGATCTCGGCGGCGATCGCCTCCGCCTTCAGTACCGCTTCACTAATAGTGTCGCTGGTAACTCGTTCTTCCATGACGCGCCTGGTGACTTCCAGTGAAGCGTCCTGAACGCTGTGGCGCTGTTGAACCTGCATTGAAAGAATATCCTCGGCTTCGAAGGCGTAGATCCCTCCGGGGAACATGCCGACCAGCCGGTCGACTTTTTCCTGGAGAGTACCGTTCATTGCGTCGACCATTTCGACCGCCGCGAAGAACTCCTCCAGGTTCTTCTCCACCTGCCCGGCCACATTGTTATCGCGAATAAATACGTCCTGCACCGCCTCAGCCGCGGCTTTCCTCTGCTCCTCGGTCTTTACCTCGTCGATGTACTGAACGGTCCTCGGCGCCACCACGTCGCGGGGGCTCGGTTTACCCGCCAGGATCCTGTACCCGAAGGGAGATATCTCCACCGAGATCAACGCCGCCACGAACAGGAAAACGCAGCCAGCCACCACTCTCCGCCTGGAGGATACCGAAGTCGTCCGGAGGCGGGACCTCAACCGGTCCACCATGTTGAGATATTTCTTATAGGTCTTCATTGCCACCGGTGCTTCCCTCTTTGGACGGAGCTTCGAACTCCCTGTACGCCTCAACTATCTGCTGGACGATCTTGTGCCGCACGACGTCGCTTGCGTCAAGGTATACGAACGAAATTCCATCAATGCCTGAGAGGATCTCCTGCACTACCATCAGTCCGGAACTCAGATCCTTGGGGAGATCGACCTGTGTCACGTCACCGGTTATCACCGCCCGGCTGCCGAAGCCCAGCCGGGTCAGGAACATCTTCATCTGCTCCGGGCTGGTGTTCTGTGCCTCGTCCAGTATTATGAAGGAGTCGTTCAGCGTCCTGCCTCGCATGAAAGCAAGCGGGGCAACCTCTATGATGCCCTGGTCCATCATCTGGTGAAACTTACTCGCGCCCAGCATCTCGTAGAGAGCGTCGTACAACGGCCTGAGGTACGGGTCGACTTTCTGGTATATATCACCCGGAAGGAACCCCAGTTTCTCACCGGCCTCCACCGCCGGCCGGGTCAGTATCAGCCTGTTCACCCTCCGGTCGAGCAGGCACTGGACCGCGTATGCAAGCGCAAGGTACGTCTTCCCGGTACCGGCGGGACCTATGCTGAACACTATGGTGGAGTTACGGATCATGTCCACATAGCGCTTCTGCCCCACGGTCTTGGGCCTTATGACCTTGCCACGCCCGGAGAACACCGCTTCCTTGAATACCTCGGTGGGCTTTATGTCTTTCCCGTTCCTGATCATGTCGATGGTCTGGGCGAGGTTCTCAGGCGTTATGACCAGGCCCTCCTCCAGGAACTCGATGAGCTCCTCGAACAGCCGGGTGCAGACCTCGGTCTCCCCGGTCCTGCCCCGGATATCTATCTCGTTGCCACGGGCGATTATCCGGCAGTTAAACGCCTTCTCCACCATCCGGAGGAACCTGTCCTCGCGGCCGAGAAGGGAAACCATCGGCTGGTTGCCGGGCACCACGATCTTGACTTCGGTGAAGTCAGAGCTCAACAGGAATACCTCCCTGGAGCCGGGACGGAAATATCACTTGTTGCTCCGTTCCGTAAACACGGTTAAGCACCGAGAGCGTCGATGCGCCGCTCCGGCAAGGCGCGCGACTGAGACGTACTCCTGTAGTACGTCTGAGGAGCGGAACGCGGCCGGTGTGGATGCAGCGGCGTTCGAATGCCAGCGTGTTTGTGGAATGGAGCACTTACTCTCCAAGTATCTCTCGGGCCATCAGGTTCACCGTCCTGCCGTCCGCCTTGCCCTTGAGGCGGGGCATCACGGCAGACATCACCTTCCCCAGGTCACCCGGTGAAGACGCTCCTGTCTCCTCAACGGCCTCTTCGATCATCCTTCGTATCTCGGTCTCCTCCAGCTGCCTGGGCAGGTAAGACTCGATGACGGAGTACTCGAACGATTCCTTGTCCACCAGGTCCTGTCGCCCCGCCTTCCCATACTCCTCAATGGCTTCCTTCCTCCTCTTGGCCTCCCGGGTCACAACTGTGACCATCTCCTCCTCGGAGAGCTCATCCCGTTTCGCTATCTCGGCGTTCCCTATCTCCGATAACATAATCCTGATCGTCGAAAGCCTGAGCTTTTCGCCGGCCTTCAATGACTCTTTCATATCGAGCCGTAACCTCTCCTTGGTGTTCATTTCCAACAAGCCCTCCCGTTTCTCCCTTGACCGGGTAAAACATGCATGATTTAGCTGGGAGGCCACGCCATAAACCGTCCACCGAGAAGATGGAAGTGCAGGTGGTCGACCTCCTGGCCCGCCTCCTCTCCGATGTTCACAACCACGCGATACCCTGATTGAGCGACGCCTTCACTCACCGCGATGTCGCTTATGAGCGAGAAGACGTCTCTCAACACGTCACACCCGTTCTTTCCCAGTTCATCCAGCGATACTACGTGCTCCTTGGGTATAATCAGTATATGCACCGGCGCCTTGGGATTGATATCCTTGAATGCGATGGCCGTGGGTCGTTCGTCCACTATCTCGCTGCCGATCTCTTTGTTGGCTATCTTGCAGAATATACAGTTCTCCAACCTCACTCACCTTCCCTCTCTGTTTTAGTACCCCGCTCCACAAAATGCGCTCTCGGTGCTTAACCGTATCCATGGAACGGGGCACTGAGTCACGCGCCTTGCCGGAGCGGCGCCACGCTCTCGGTGCGCAACCGTACTTATGGCTCGCCTCGAATCCACCGCGGCCCGGCGGATGTAACCCGCATGAGTACCTTCCTCCCCACCATGCCACCGTCCCCCGGCGCTATTATCCCGGCAAAACCCTGCGTTCGTCCGAACACCATGCCCGGCTCGGTCTCCATCTCCGCCTCTATCAATACTGCGATTATACGACCAATGAGGCTCTCGTGAAACCTCTTCGCGGTCTCTCTCGCGATACGACGAAGCTCCGTGGCCCTTTCCCGCTTTTCCGTCGGACCCACGGGGTCCCCCAGTGAGAACGCCGCCGTCCCGGGCCTCGGCGAGTACCTGAACACGTGGACCCGCGAGAAAGACATCTCCTCGAGGAAGGACCGGGTGTTCTCAAAAGCACGCTCGTCCTCGGTAGGGAACCCCACCATGACATCGGTGGTAACGATGACGTCCGGCACCTTGCGCCTTATCTCGTCCACCTTTCTTCGAAACTCCTCCGGCCCGTACCCACGCCCCATGTCGCCAAGCACCCCGCGGTCAGCGCTCTGCAGGGGGATGTGCAGATGCCCGCACAGGTTTTCACCCTCACCCAGCATGGAAATCAGCCGCTCGCTTACGTCCGTCAGGTCCAACGAGCTCAAGCGCACCCACATATCACCGGCCTCCTCGGCCGCTTTCAATGCCAGGAGTTCCAATCCCTCTTTGGTGGATGGGTCTCTATAACTCCCCAGGTCGATCCCACAAAGTATCACCTCACCCGCCCCGGCGTCTCTGTAATAGCGCACATCGGCAACAACCGATTCAACATCCCGGCAGTAAGGGCGGCCCCTGAGGTACGGCACGATACAGTAGGTACAGTACCTCCGGCACCCGTCCTGCACCTTGATCGGGACGCGCGTCAGTTCCGGCTGGCCCGGCGCCACCGGGTCGGGACCGAGTGCCGGCCCGCAGGCGATCCCTGCCAGGCTCCCTTTTTGCTCGTTCCCCACCAGCACGCTTACGCCCATTTCCTCGAACGCCCCCGGGTCAAAGGCAACCGCGCAGCCGGTCACTACCACTTCCCCCCCGGCCCGCAGGCACTTCCTCACCGCCTTGCGCGACTTCCTCATACCCTCCACGGTAACCGCGCAGGTGTTTACCACCCAGAGATCCGGCGGCTCCCCCGGGGGCGACCGCTCAAAGGAACGCCTTGAAAGCTCCTTTTCTATCTCCAGCGAATCGGAGCGGTTGACCCGGCAGCCCAGTGTAATGACGCGATAGGTGCGCTCTTTCACCGGTCAACCTTCCGGGAGAAAGGCAGTTTGTACTGATAGCCGGTGTGGATGCAGCGGCGTTCGAATGCCAGCGTATTTGTGAGACGGGGCACTAGAAAGGGCATATGATATCTTGCCGGTGCCCCCCGGGTAACCTGCCGAATGGGCGAGCCGGGCGTTTCACTTCCCCGCCTTCCCCTTTCGCATCTCGGCGAAAGACTCTAGCAGTTCCTTCTCTTTGCCGGAGAGTCTTTTCGGTATCGTGACTTCGACGCCTGCCAGTATGTCCCCCCTGCGTCCACCGTAACGCGGCGGCAGGCCTTTGCCTTTTTCCTTGAGAACATCCCCCGGCTGGGTTCCCGGCGGAACCTTGAGCTTGAAACCGCCGTCAAGCGAGGGCAGTTCAATCTCGGTGCCCAGGGCCGCTTCATCCATGCCGATCTTGACGGTGATGTTCAGGTTCCTGCCGTTCCTGATGAACGCCTGGTGCGGCTCGACGTTGATCCTCACGTACAGGTCTCCGGCCCCGGCACCGCGGGCTCCACTCTCCCCCTTGCCCCGCAGGCGTATCGTGTCCCCGTTCTCTACCCCAGGGGGCACTTTGACCTTCAGGCGCTCGGTGTCCCAGACCAGACCGGCCCCATCACATTCGGGGCACGGCTTGTTGATGACCTCACCGGCACCGCCGCAGTCGGGGCAGACGCCGGCGCGGATAAATGTGCCAAACACGCTTCTCTGGGTGCTGCGCACCTGTCCCGACCCCCCGCAGGCGGAGCACCTGCTCGCGTGCGTGCCGGGCGACAGTCCTGTGCCGTCGCACCCGTCGCAGGTCATCCTCTTTCTTATCTCGATATCCTTGTCGACACCCAGGCCAACCTCCGCAAGGGTTACGCTCAGCAAGGTCTCCGTGTTCCGCCCCCGGGACTGTGCTCTATCCTGCCGCCGCCGGCGGCCAAAAGGTTCGGCGAACCCCCCACCGAAGAACATGTCGAACAGATCGGAGATTGAACTGAACCCATCGAAGTCCACTCCAGCGCCGGTCTTGAGGCCTTCAAGGCCCCAACGGTCGTAGTTGCTCCGCTTCTCCGCGTCGGACAGCACCTCGTAGGCGAACGTCAACTCCTTGAACTTCCGCTCACCGTCAGGATCGTTATGGGAAACGTCGGGGTGACACTGTCGCGCCTTGTCGCGGTAGCAGCTTTTTATATCGGAAAGCGAAGCCGATCGTTCAACCCCGAGTATTTCGTAGAGGTCCCTGTCTATATCGTTACGCATTCATCCTCTTATTACTTCCTTGTGCCTCGTTCCATAGATACGGTTAAGCACCGAGAGCGTCGAAGCGCCACTCCGGCAAGGCGCGCGACCTAGACGTACTCCTGTAGTACTTCTAGGGAGCGGAACGCAGCCGGTGTGGATGCAGCGGGGTTCGAATGCCAGCGTATTTATGGAGCTAGGCACTTAATCCACCGGCCCCCAGAGCCTCTGACCCAGGCTATCGGCCATCAGCTCAACCATCCCAATCGTTCGGGCATAGTCCATGCAAGTGGGGCCTACTACTCCGAGCGAACCGAACAGCCCCCGGCCGGCAGGGTAACTGGTGCCGACGAAACTGCATTTCCTGAGCTCTCTCAGGCGGTTTTCCTCACCTATCCGGACCGTCAGACGCTCCCCGCTGACGAGGTCCTTTAAAAGGTCCAGGATGAAGTACTGCTTCTCCATTGACTCTAGCAGCAACTGGACCCATTCGGTTCCCGCGGAATCCATCTCCCTCACTATGTTGGCGGTGCCCCCCACGTAGACGCGCTCCTCGACAGTGCCCAGGTACTCGCGTACCGCTTCGAGAGCGCCGCTCAATAGATCTACGCCGGCC
Source organism: Actinomycetota bacterium (assembly GCA_018896525.1). GTDB lineage: Bacteria > Actinomycetota > Geothermincolia > Fen-727 > Anoxymicrobiaceae > JAHIPE01. The sequence goes on along the minus strand of JAHIMR010000040.1, from coordinate 21,446 downwards.
TTTCCAAACCGGAACCGCTCGATCAAGGCCTTGGCGTCGATCGCGTCCAGCCCCACGCCGGACAGCGACCGGTCAAGGTAATCGCATACCCTATCCAATGTATCGTCCTCTACCGGGTTCGCCAGGCCTAACAGGCGCCTTCCGACCTGTCCCCGGTCGGTTATTATAATTACCATCACCCCGGGTCCATTCATGCGGACCAGGTCAATATGCCTGACCTTGTCGGCCGTGCCTAACGGCGCGAACACCATCGCTGTGGCGTGGGTCAGGTTCGACAGGATCAGAGACGCTTCCCTGAAGAACCCCTCCACCTCCCGCGTCTTCACCGCGAACAGCTTCTCGACCGCCTCGGCGTCTCTGCCGGAAGGCTTCTGCTGTTCCATAAGCATATCCACGTAGTACCGGTACGCCAGGTCTGTAGGCACCCGTCCGGCGGACGTGTACGGCTGCTCCAGCAATCCCAGTTTCTCCAGGACAGCCATCTCGTTCCTGACTGTCGCCGGACTGATGCGGAGCCCTGATGCCTTTGCGGCCGACTTCGAGCCTACCGGATTGCCGGTAAGTATGAACCCCTGGACCACCGCCCGCAGTATCTTCTTTTTTCGATCGTCTATCTCTCTAACCATTTCAATCCTGTTCCTCGCCTCAATTTTAGCACTCACCCGCAAAGAGTGCTAACAAGCTCGCTTTCGGCCTTGCGGCCCCTGGTAGCGTTATTATGAACCATCTTCGGTGGTGATCATCGCCACGAACGCTTCCTGAGGTATCTCCACCCTGCCGACCATCTTCATCCTTTTCTTTCCCGCCTTTTGCTTTTCCCATAGCTTGCGCTTGCGGGTTATGTCTCCGCCGTAACATTTTGAGGTCACGTCCTTCTTCCTGGCGGGAACCGTTTCCCTGGCGACGATCCGTCCCCCCACCGACGCTTGTATGGCTAACTCGAACAGCTGCCTGGGAATCTTTTCCTTCAGTACTTTCGCGAGCTCTCGCCCTCTTCTCGGCGCGCTCTCTCTCGGTACGATGCTGGAGAAGGCGTCAACGACCTCCCCGTGCACCAGTATCTCGAGCTTCACAAGCGGGCCTTCACGAAACTCCTCCAGTTCGTAGTCAAGTGACGCATAGCCGCGGGAGCTACTCTTGAGCTGGTCGTAGAATCCGATCACCATCTCCGCCAGGGGCATGTGGTAAGAGAGCTCAACCCTGTTGCTGGAGATATAGACCATGTCCTTGTAGGTGCAGCGCCTGCGCTGGCACAGGTCCATCACCGGCCCCACCATATCCCCCGGCGTGATTATGAGGAGCGACACGTATGGCTCCTCCACCTTTGACACCTGGTTGGCGGGAGGCATCTCCGAGGGGTTGTTGACCATGAAGACGTCGCTCTTCTTATCGGTCACCCGGTACACCACATTAGGCGCGGTCACTATGAGGTCGAGGTCGTACTCTCGCTCCAGTCTCTCCCTTACGATGTCCATGTGAAGCAACCCGAGAAAGCCGCACCTGAAGCCGAACCCCAGCGCTTGAGAGCTCTCCGGCTCGTAATCGATGGCGGAATCGTTCAGTCTGAGCCTGGCAAGCGCGTTGCGGAGCTGCTCATGGTCATTGTTGTCAACCGGGTAGAGTCCGGCGAACACTACCGGCTTGGGCCTCTTGTACCCGGGCAACGGTGACTCGGCGCCGCCGGTGAAAGAAGTCAGGGTATCACCCACGCCCAGCCTGTATACGTCCTTGGTCCCGGTCGCGACGAATCCGACCTCACCCGCCTCCAGAGTGTCGGCGGGATACATCTCCGGGGTAAGGTAGCCAAGAGATTCCACCTGGACCCTGCTCCCCTCCCCCATCATCTTCACGTCCATCCCCATGGACAGTACGCCCGACACTACCCGAATGAAGGAAACGACACCCCTGTAGGGGTCATACGACGAATCGAACACCAGCGCCCTCAGCACATCATCCGGAGAGCCGGTGGGTGGCGGGATCCTGTCTGCTACCGCCTCCAGCATCTCGCGAATGCCCTCTCCCGTCTTCGCCGAGCAGAAGAGCACTTCTTCCGGGCTCACCCCAAGTATCTCGATGACCTCGTCTCGGACTCGCTCCGGCTCAGCGGTGGACAGATCGATCTTGTTGACTACCGGTACGACAACCAGGTCGTTGTCTACGGCCAGATGCAGGTTTCCAATAGTCTGCGCCTCCACCCCCTGTGCCGCGTCCACCAGCAGTATCGCTCCCTCGCAGGCGGCAAGCGTCCTGGATACCTCGTAGGTGAAGTCAACGTGGCCGGGAGTGTCGATGAGGTTGAGCTCGTAGTCGGTCTCCCCTCGCCGGTAGGAAAGCCTGACCGCCTGGGCCTTGATGGTTATCCCCCGCTCCCTCTCCAGCTCCATCCGGTCCAGGAACTGGGGGTTCTCGCTACCCGGCTCTATAGCACCTGTTTGCTCCATCAGCCGGTCCGCCAGCGTAGATTTCCCGTGATCGATATGCGCGATTATGCAGAAGTTCCTGATATTCCTCGAATCCAGTGCGTACACCTCCCGGCTAAGTATCATAGCAGATGGAACACCGCCGCTCCCCATCGCCACCCAAACGGTGCCTGGCTCAGGTGTTGCGTTCGTCTCTCCACCCAAACCGCTCTCCATAATGCAACGGCGGGCCTGTCCCCCGTCAATCAAACGGGGACTGGCCCAAGCTGGTGTCGTTGTTTATACCACTCAAGCGATGCTCGTTATGCATCAGCGGGCCTGTCCCCCGTCTTACACACGACAACGCCAAACAAAATAGGTTCGACATCAAATAACCGCTGTGCTAGAATCCCTCAAGAAAAGGAAGTGATAATGCCCCAGATCAAGTCGCAGGTAAAGAGATTGAGAATATCCGAGAAGCAACGGAAGCGCAATCGGTCGGTTAGGAGCGCCTTGAAAAGCAGTATCCATCGGTTCGAAAAGGCCGTAAAGTCAGAAGATATCGAGGAAGCGCGAGAGAGATACGCCAGTGCCTCCCGTTTACTCGACAAGGCCGCTTCCAAGGGAGTCATCCACAAGAACAAGGCCGCCAACAAGAAATCCCGTATGTCGTATGTTCTGAACGATATGAAGTAGCGCCGTCGGCTACCCGATTATCTTGAATATTAAACTCTCCAGCACCGCAGTACGGTACTCCTTTTCCTCCAGGTACCCGGTGGAATAAAGGTTCAACTGGGCCGTTTTGAACTCGGAGAACAGTTTGCGGAGCGAATCGGTCGAGAACTTCTTGGACTGCCTTATGCACTTGCCCACCACGAAAGGCGGGATACCCAGTTCGGAAGCGATGGCCCCGCTGTCACGCTCGGTGGCGAGCACCTTGACCCTGGCAATCAGGCGGAACTGCCGCAGGAGCAGGCCGAATATCCTCTGGGGGCTTTCTCCCTGGCGTATCAGCCTGTTGAGCATGTACAGCGAGATATCCCTGCGCCGTTCGGCCACTGCATCGATGAGCTCGAATATTCCCTGTTCCCCTGAGGGGACAACAACCCTGCTCACCACTTCAGCGCTGATGACGTCTGCGTCGGCCGCGAACAGGCATATGCGCTCGACCGCGTCCTCCAGGTCACTAAGCTCCCTGCCGACCATCTCCAGGAGAAGGTCCCTCGCTGGCTTCTCTATCCGCTTGCCTCGCTTGCTGAACTCCTCATCCACCCATTCCGCGATCTTTCGCTGGCGCCCCTGCCTCCCCATCGAGAACTTCAGGACCTCGCCGGTGTCCTTTACCTTCTTGAAAAGAGCGGATTTCTCGACGCCCCTGGCCCTGGCGTCTTTCGGCGCACCGGGCTCCGGGAAGCGCGAGATAAGGACCATCGTGGTCTCGGGGTTGGGGCTGTCCAGGTACGATACCAGTTTTTCCTGGTCCTTCTTTGACAGCTTGTCCACATTCCGCACTATCACCAGTCGCCGCGTCGCCATCAGGGGCAGCGTCCGGGCGGAGTCGATAACCCGCTCGACCCCGACTTCCACGGCGTTCAAGATATCGAGGTTGAAGTCCGCGTCCGCCTCCTCCGCGAATAGATTGCGAAGCCTCCCCAGCGACTCCTTCATCAGAAGTTCCTCGTCGCCGTGCATGTAATACACGCTCTTCAGGTCATCTATGCCCTCGACACGCTTTCCGGCCATCGTTCACCTCCCTGTGGACACCCCGATTCTACCACTGTCCACTGATATCTCTATGTCGCCCATCAGGTCGGTCCGCAGAACCCTGACGCCTCTCTCCTCCAGCATCTCCAGATGCCGCTCTGACGGGTGGCCGTAGGTGTTGTCCTCCCCCACCGAAACTATGCCCAGCGCCGGGTCGGTGGATTGGACCAGTTCGGGCAGAGCCGCGTCCCAGGCGCCCTGGTGGGGAACTTTAAGGATGTCGCATGACAGGTCGGGGTGGAAGCCCAGCATGACGCGCTGGCCGTCCTTCTCCAGGTCCGCGGCCATAAGCGCTTTCGCGCCGTCCAGGTGAACCATGACCACCACCGAGCAGTTGTTAGGGTTCTCCCTGTCGGGCGAGAGCTCCGGCTCGAAGATGACCTCGAGCCGCAGGCGTGATGAGACCTCGATCACCTGGCCCTCACGGGCTATCCGTCGGGACACCCCGTTCATCCGGGCGGCTTCCTGCAGTTCCCGGTAGGCGGATGTCTCGGCAGGCATCCCCGAGTCGAGCAGGAGCCCTACCGGGAACTCCTCCAGGACCTCCACCAGTCCGGTGATGTGATCGGCATGGGGATGGCTGGATACCACCACGTCTATCTTGCGCACCCCCCGCGACCTCAGCTTGGCGGCTACCTGGTGCTCATCCGGGCCTCCATCTATAAGCACGACCGCCCCTGAGCTGTCCCTTATCAGTATCGCGTCACCCTGCCCGACGTCCATGATTATGATGCTGTTCGGGCTCCGTACTGTGACGGTGATGAACACCGGGGCCATAGCAATCAAGATCGAGCAGGTTACCGCCACCAGGGGACGGAACACACTTCTGCGCTCCCTGGCCCTGAGCACCAGCGCCACCAGCCCCCAGATATAGACGATAAGAGCCACGACGGACACGACGCCGCCAACCCCTGTGCCGGGAACGTCCGACAGAAACCCGGCAATAGAAATAATCAGGCGTGACAGCGCCTCGGGCACAATCGCCAGCAACTTGCCGGCCGTTGGCGACAGCGCCCCGAGCAGGCAGGAGCCCCATGTTGTCACCAGTAGAGGACCTACAAGGGGGAGTACCGCAAGGTTCGCCGCAATGGCCGTCACCGGCACGCCTTCACCCCTCGCCAGCATCATCGGGATTATCCCCAGTTGTGCACCGGCGCACGCCACAGCAAGCATCCTCCAGCGTCCTTCTCGTTCACAGCCGCGGATTACAACCACGATTCCCCCGGTGGCGGCAAACGAGAACCCGAATCCCGGGTCGAACAGCGCCCTCGGGTTGGCGAACAGGAGCAGGAACCCGGCCAGGCAGAGGCCGCTTAACGGGTCGTTCTTCCTCCCGAGGAGCATACCGCCGAAGCCCAGACCGGCCATCACCGACGCCCTTAATGCGGAAGGCCGAAAGCCGGACATTCCTACCACCAGTAACGCGGCCGCGCAGGCCATCATCAGCCGTGTTCGCTTTCCCGTCCCTATCGCCGACGCGGCCGCCAGGACCAGTGCCACCACCGCCGCCACGTGCAACCCTGATACCGCGACGATATGAGAAAGCCCGCAGGCGCGAAGATCACTCGAGATACCCGGGTCCAGGTCATCTTTCCTGCCCAGTGTCACACCTTCGACGAAGCCGGACACGCACCTGGAGAACAGGCGACCATACGATGCCGTCATCCATTCACGTACCGTGTGCACCAGCCGGGATACCGGATCCGCCCCCCCGAGCGGTTTGAGGCCTCCGGGTTCGGGTTCGATGACTGTCGCGGCGCCCTTATCCAGGAGCCAGCCTGTGGCGTCACTGTCGTACATTCGCCCTTTGACCTCCACCGTGACCCCGGAGAAAACGGCGTCTTCGCAAGCATCACCGTCGATGCGGACCAGCACCCTCTCACTGGTCCTCCAGCGACGCCCCTCTGCACGCACCTCCGTGGTCTCCACGAAGAAATATGTGCCGCCGCCGCTCGATGCCGGGGCCGACACGACCCTGCCGGTTATGGTCGTCGTGGGGCCTTCAGAGGCAAGGCGGGGGAGTATTCCACCCCGGATGCCCGCGACGACGAGAAACATGAGCAATATGCCCAGCGCCATGAAAGCACTGGGAATGACTACCGCCTTCCAGACCCCCGGGAACACCAGACAGGCACCCCCAACCACTCCCGCAATCGTCGCCAGAAATGCTATAACGGCCAGCGGGGGTGAGTACCTGCCCAGAAGGATGCCCGCGACGGCGGCGCCCAGGCAGGTCAGGTACAGTGTGGAGCGCGACTCAGTTCGTGGCACTTAGTGCCTCGTTCCATAGATACGGTTAAGCACCGAGAGCGTGGCGCCGCTCCGGCAAGGCGCGCGACCCAGTGCCCCGTTCCATGGATACGGTAGAGCACCGAGAGCGTATTTATGGAGCGGGGCATCTAGATCGTAACCAGGTCCCGGATGCTCTCCAGCTTTCCTGAACCTATCCCCTCGACGTTGTCCAGTTCGTCTATCGACGAGAACGCGCCGTTCTTGCGGCGATAATCGACTATTCTCTGTGCCAGCGAAGGCCCGATGCCCGGCAGTTCCTCGAGCTGGTCCGCGGTGGCGGTATTGATGTTTATCGTCACCGGTGTGCCGGTGTCCTCCTGCGCCTGGGCAGTACCGTCGGAGGCCGTTCCCGCTGCCCGGGGCACCATGACCTTTTCTCCGTCCTTGACCCTGGCCGCGAGGTTGAGATCATCCAGCAAAGCGTCAGGCGCCGGTCCCTCCGCCTCCGCCAGCGCGTCTGAAACCCTGGACCCTTCCTTCAGGCGGTATAGACCGGGAGCCATCACCGCTCCCGCCACGTGAACCGTCAGCAGTCGTTCCGACTCACTCTCTTCGGGGTCGGTCTCTCTGACCTCCACCGGCCTCGGCCGCGACCGGACGTATGATACAACACCACCTGCCGCAAGCAGCAGCAGAAGCACCAATATCACCGTGGTCTGAAAACCGGTAAGCTCCCGCGCGGCCTCAACGACGGCCTTTGCCGTTTCGCTTACCTTCTCCTTGAACCTGTCTTTTGCCTGCATTGCTTAATCAGAATATCACAGCAGTACAAGCACATCAACCTGTGGTGCCTGTCACCTTTTGCGCTTTACCAGGAATTGGCAGGAATGTTGCGTTTTGTACCGGGTACAATGTTGCGTGTTTAGACGACGATGTTGACGAGCTTGCCGGGTACGATGATGACTTTGCGGATCTCTTTCTCGCCGATGAACTTGCGGGCATTCTCGCACTCGAGCGCCATTGCCTTCATCTCTTCATCGGAGATGTCGGAGGGAACGATGATCCGTTCCCTTACTCTACCGTTGACCTGCACCACCAGCGTTATCTTCTCGGGCCGGGCCAGTTCCTCGTCGAACGACGGCCATGGCTGCTGGTGTACGCTCCCCTGCTTACCCATTGCCTGCCACAACTCCTCGCAGATGAACGGGGTGAACGGCGCCAGCAGGTTGACCACCGCCTCAACCGACTCGACCAGCACCTCGCGGTCCACATCTCCACCGGATGTGTACCGGTAGACACCGTTTACCAGTTCCATGATGAAGCTCACAGCGGTGTTGAACGCAAACTCCTCTATGTCCGCGGTCACGTTCTTTATCGTGCAATGGGTAATACTCCGCATGGCTCGGCCCCGGTGCTCATCGGCTCCGCGGCCGAACTCTCCGTTTTCCATCGGGGTGAGGTACCGCTCATGGACCATCCTCCATACCCTGGACAGGAACTTGCGCGCGCCCTCAACCCCCTGGTCACTCCATTCTTTGCTCAGCTCCGGCGGCCCCAGGAAAAGGATGTATAGCCGAAGGGTGTCGGCGCCCAGCCGGTCGATGTACTCACCGGGGGTAACCACGTTACCCTTTGACTTGCTCATCTTGGCGCCGTCCAGGATTATCATTCCCTGACAGAGAAGCCGGGAGAACGGCTCCTTGAAATCGATGAGCCCGAGGTCGTAGATGACCTTGGTGAAGAAGCGCGAGTACAACAGGTGCAGTATCGCGTGCTCAATACCGCCGATATACTGGTCCACGGGCATCCAGTACTCCGCGTCACCTGTATCGAACGGTCCTTCCCTGTCCTGGGGGCTTACGAACCGGAAGTAATACCAGGACGAATCAACGAAGGTGTCCATGGTGTCGGTCTCGCGCCTGGCATCCTCCCCGCAGCGCGGGCACGCCACCTCAAAGAACGACTTCTCCAGGGGCAGGGGTGACCTTCCGTCGTTTCGGACGTCCAGGTCCTCGGGCAGCAGGACCGGGAGGTCATCCTCGGGCACCGGCACCGTCCCGCAGGAGTCGCAGTAGATTATTGGGATCGGCGCCCCCCAGTACCTCTGGCGCGACACCAACCAGTCACGCAGGCGGTAGTTCACCGCTCTTTCTCCCCACCCGTTGGACTCCAGGAGATCGCACACATCTTCTATCCCCAGGACGCTGGGCAAACCATCGAACTCTCCGGAGTTAACCATTGTCCCGGGGTCCTCGTACGCCTCGGTCATCGCCTCGGAGTTCAGATCGCCGTCCGGTGGCTGGATCACGACCTCGATGGGGATGTCAAACTTCCGGGCGAACTCGAAGTCACGCTGGTCGTGCGCGGGCACGGCCATGACCGCCCCGGTGCCGTACTCGATGAGCACGAAGTTGGCGGTATAGACCGGGACACTCTCGCCATTGACCGGGTTTATTACGTAATCCCCAAGGAACACCCCGTCCTTCTCGGCTTCAAGAGCGGTCCTCTCGAAAGATGAGACACCGCCCACCCTCTCACGGAACTCCGCCACCTCACTCTCGAGTTCGGCGTCGCCCGCGGCCAGCTTGTCTACCAGTGGATGCTCCGGGGCCAGCAGGAAGAACGTCACGCCGTAGAGGGTGTCGGGCCTGGTGGTGTAGACACGTATTGTTTCGCCGGTTGATTCCAGCGTGAAATCAACCTCCGCCCCGTGAGACTTTCCTATCCAGTTTCGCTGCATGGTGAGAACGCGCTCCGGCCACTCCTCCAGCAGTTCCATGTCCTCCAGCAGGGCGTCGGCGTAATGGGTTATCTTGAAGAACCACTGGTTCAACCACCTGGAAACCACGTTGGTCCCGCACCGCTCGCACGACCCGTCGGAAAGCACCTGCTCGTTTGCCAGTACGGTTCCGCAGGATGGGCACCAGTTGGCCTCCGCGTCCCCCTTGTAGGCAAGCCCCAACTGGTACATCTTGAGGAAAAACCACTGGGTCCAGCGGTAATACTCGGGGTCGCAGGTGGATATCTCACGGGACCAGTCATAGGCGTAGCCCAGTCTCTTCAAGTCACGGCTGATAAGCTCGATATTGTTTCGGGTCCAGGTCGCGGGATGCGACCCCTCCGATATCGCCGCGTTCTCGGCCGGCAGTCCGAACGCGTCGTAGCCCATCGGGTTGAGCACATTGAACCCGATTCGCCGGTAGTATCTCACCAGTACATCGCCCAGTGAGTAGTTTGCCACGTGCCCCATGTGGGCGGGCCCGCTGGGGTACGGGTACATCACCAGCACGTACTTCTTGGGCCGGTCGGGGTCCGGGGCCGCCAGGTAGGCACCCTCTTCCTCCCAGCGCTCCATCCACTTCTCTTCTATCGCCCGGTGATCGTACTCCGGTGTCAAATCCGCTCACCTCCACATGGCAAAGGATAATATCACAGTTGACGCCCTCTACCTCCACTGCTCCCGGTGAGTGGAAAAGGCACGGTGACGGCGAGTGTCACCGGAGCGGGTCCTCCCGCGGTCCGGCCGCTCCGCCGCCACGTTGGGTCAGCCCCTCCACCGCGAACCTGGCCATCTCGTCGGCCATCGAGCCGACGTCAATGATTACGTTTCGCCCCCCCATGATCTCCCTGTACGGCACCTGCAGGAATATCAGCAACAGGGCGCTTGCCACCAGGTCGGTGTTCATGGGCCTGATCGTTCCCCTCTCGACACCCTCCTTCAACATCCTGGAGAAGACCACCGTCACTCTGTGGTCGAAATCATCCCAGATGCCGGACAGTTCCGGATCGTGAACGAAAACCTCCTGGAAGTAGACCGTCATGAGTTCCCTGTTCTCCAGGAAAAGCGTGTAAAACAGCACCAGGCTCTCGCTGATCCTCTCGATGAACACCTCGGTGTCGTCAGTTTCGGTGAGCATGTAATCCCCGGCGGTATCGTAGAGGACCTTGAGGAAAGCGCTTATCAGCTCGGAAAAGACCTGCCGCTTGCCGGAGAAGTACTTGTAGAATGTCGCCCTGGCGATGCCCGCCTCTTCGATTATCTCCTGCACCGTGGCCGCTCGGTATCCGGAGCGCGAGAATACCACCCTGGACGCCGATATGACCCTGGCTTTAATCTCCTCCCCGGGCAACTTTCGACCCCCCCCCTGCAACTTACCCCCGCCTATCGACTGCTATCTTATCACGCTCCTCGAGCGTGGGTCGTCGCATTGCCTGACCGCTTCTTTAATGTTTTAATCAAGGCGAAGCTAACCAGGGAGGGAGTATGAGCAACAAGAAGGAAGTCACCATATTCGGGGCGGGGATGTCCGGGCTTATCGCCGCCATCAACCTTGCCCGCGACGATTACTCGGTAACCGTACGTGAAAAGGAATCCGGCTACGGGGGTTCAACACTGTACAACCCATCCACGCACGTGACCCCCCTGTACGTGGATATGACCTCCGAGTACATAGGTATCGATATCTCCAGCGCCTTCCATCCGGTTTTGTCCTGCCCCGCCTACTTTCACGATACAAAAGCGATGCTTCCGACGATAGATGTCTATGCGGTGGAGAGGGGCAACCGTCCCACCAGCCTGGACACCCTGCTCTACAACCACTGCCTCGAGCTCGATATCAACTTCGAGTTCGAGTCCCCTCTCACCAGTGATGAACTCGATGACCTGCCCGAGAACAGCATAATCGCCTGCGGGCTAACGCAATCCGCGTACGACATGCTGGATATACCGTATATCCGCTGGTACGGGTGGGTTTCCCGGGGCGAGATCGACATCGGCAGCTACGCCTGGCTATGGTGGGACGAGTGCATCTCCGAGTACGGTTACTTCTCGGCGGTAAACGGCTATTACTTCGATCTCCTGTTCAGCATAAGGGATGTCGGTCGCGACTGCCTGGGTAAGTACAAGTCGTTCATGGTCAGGAACGAAGGTGTAGAGCACGATAACTGGGAGTACGTCTCCGGAGCCGTCCCTATCGCCTCACCGGATAACCCCCGGCTTTTCTGGAACGACGCGGTGCTCTGCGGGACCATCTCCGGCGCCCAGGACCCGATGCTGTGGTTCGGGATATCCGGCGCCCTGGTCACTGGAAAGGTGGCCGCCCTGGCCGTCACCGACCGGGAGCGGGCGATTAAGGATTTCGGGCGTTTCACCCGCCGCTTCAGCAAAAGCTACTACGTGAAGAACAAGATCTGGTACCCGTACATCAGGCCTAACGTCAAGATGATGGAGCGGGCCGTAAACACCCTTGGTGTCGAGCGTTTCGAGAAGTTGGGGGACCTCGCCGGTGAGGGCCGCATGCCGGTGAAGTACTCGATTCCCGGCTTCAGCAAAATGGGTTGCTGGTAGCGGTGGAGCGACTGAAGTCGCTCCTCAAGGTTTCCCCCAACGTTCTTGAGGTCCGAGGCCTCCCTGGGACTGTCCCTCCCTCTTGAGAGCGCCAGTCCGCATCCGGATCCGCGTCAAAGACGCTGCTCAAGGGGGGGTGGTGAGTGCGGACTTCAGTCCGCATCCCCGGACAGGAGAAGATGCCGGCAAGGTGCCGGCGCTACGGGGCGAACGGCGACTGAGGGTCGCCCCTGAAACCGGTTAAGAGTTCCCGCTTATCAACTTCCTTAGAAGCGAGAACATCGCCAGGGCCAGGCCGCCCAACCCGATGAACGTAAGGGGCTTCATGAGCTTCATGAGGGGCTCATTGACCTCGTAGTCGATATTGAGCGATATCGACTTGCCCATCTTGTCGGACGCTATCAGCTCTGCTACCTTGTTGGAGTTCCATATGGCCGCCTCCATGCCGCCGGAGCTCACATGGGTCTTGGTGTAATCCCCGGTCAGGTAGAAGTTATCGTAGGGGGACCGCTGGAACGGACGGTGTGCCTCCATCCCCGGAGAGGGCCTGTAAACCCCCTGCCTCTCCCGCACCACCTTGTACTTGCGCACCTCGGCCTCCCGGGCAAGCGGGAACCTGTCCTTTATCTGCTCGATGGCGATATCGAATATCACCTTGTCGGGAAGGCCCAGGATATGATCAGCGGGAGATAGCACCATCTCGAACATGCTGCCACCCTTGAAGATGTCCGGAAGCACGTTTGACAGGTCGGCGTAGGTGTTGAAGATGCAATCGGAGGAGAAGAACGTGACGTCCACGTCGGTCAACTTCCGGTCGAACCACACCTGCAGAGACAGCGACGGCGCCTGCTGGAAGTACCACAGGTCTCTGAAGTACTCCAGGCCGAACGAGTCATCGGGAAGCACCCGGCGCAGGGAGTACGGGCTGATAGCAGATATGTAGAGGTCTGCCTCCATCGTTTCGGAGTTGTTTATCTCGATGTTCTTGACCTTCCCGTCCTCGATGTTGATCGCGGTCACGGACTTGCCGAGACTGACCTCTCCGCCCTTCTCCTTTATGTATTCCAGGCAGTTGTCCACCCATATGTCACCCAGCCCGCCGTCGGCGAACCCTACCCGCGCGTTCTCGGCCGAACCCATCACCTTCATGCCCCAGTTGAGCATTACCTTCGCCGATACCGCGTACGATGGGGTAAACGTCAACCCATTTATGCCTGGCTCCATTGGCCTGAGCCCATCCAGAGACGCAAAGCGGCCTACCCAGGTGGCCATGCTGATGTCATCGAGCTTGTCGACTTTCTCCTTGGTCAGGAAAAGTCCGGAACTCAACGGAACCCCGGCCGCCATTACCTTCCACCAGGGAACTTCCTTGTAATCTTTCAGCATGCCTATGAACCCGAACGCCGCGTGCAGCGGTGCGGGCAGTTGGGAAAACTTGAGCACCGCCTGCTTCCCCCCGGGCAAAGCGTAGTAGAACTTGGTGTCCTTCCAGGCTATGTTGTCCGAGATGCCCATCTTCTTAAAGAACTTGAGCAGGTTCACGTAGTATGGGAAGAAAACGTGGAGGGCGTTATCGATCATGTCGCCGTCTTCATCCAGCCAGGAACTGGCCCTTCCGCCGAATATCTCGTCTGCCTCCACCAGGGATACTTCAAGACCCAGGTCCAGAAGGTTTATAGCGGTCGCCAGGCCACTCATTCCTCCGCCCATTACTATCGCTTTCATCTACTTCCTCCTTGCATTCCTGCCGGCAGCCGTGCGGCGCCGTATTGCGTTCCACGGGAGATAAGTATATTTCAAATGCAGCTCTAAATAAAGGACAGTGGTATTGAACTGGCGGGTCTATTTCTGTTGCGGTGGAATATGGTGTTAGATTAAGCCGATTTCCGGTGGGTTACATCTTCCTCGTGACGGCTTTCCAGCAGGCCCTCTAGGATCGATATGCCACCTGAAGGCTTCTTGCTCCTCTTCACGGGGGCTTTCGATGTTTTTATCACCGGTGCCTTCTCCTTGACGGTTATCCTCTGCGCTGCCTTGTGCCTGGCATCCATTGAAGGACCCGCTCCCTCGAGCCAACCCGGAAGAGAGACCTCGCCTTCCCTGCGCTCCCGGTAGTCGAGAAGGAGTGCGCGAACGATACCGCCCGCTACAAGCACTATGAATACTATTGGAATCACGACGAATAACCATTCCATTTCACGCTACCTCCACAGTCTATAACGCAAGAAATGACAAAATGGTGCTTGGCACCATTTTGTCATTTTTCCCCTGTGCTGTTCCATAGTGTCTCTCTTGTAGCGCTGGCATCTTGCCGGCATCTGCACCGCCGCTTGCTTGGCGGGAGGAGGGGTCACGCCCCTGGGCTGTTGCATAATGCACGTCCGGGGCCAGGCCCCTGGGGTGCGTTTTGGGGAGGGATGGGTCTCGCCCCTGGGCATATGCATTGTGGGGAGTGGATCTGAGTAAAGATTTGAACGTCACATGCCCGGGGATGGCGATCCTTGTCTCACGTTATCGCTTGTAAGACTGGGGTCAGGCCCACTGTTGCATTACAGAGACAGTTCTGAGTGAAAAGACGAACGACACCAGTTTGGGCCAGACCCCGTTTGGTTGGCGGGTACCGGTCAGGTCGTGAACACGAGAGCGGTTACCGAGTGGGCGGGGAACGTGTATTTGGGCAGGACTTCACCGGTCTCCGGCATTGAACTGGTGATGCTCACTTCCTCGTCTTTGTCGTACCAGTTATAAGAGTCCGGGGCGGGGCCGTTCAGGCAGTGTACCTCCACGGTGGAACCGGCGCCGAACCCTTTCAACGACACTCCCGCCTCAACGCCTTCACTCATGTGGCGGTTGATAACGAACAGCGTGAGGGTCTTCCCGTCGCCGGAAAGCGTTGCACTGCAATCCAGTACCGGAACGTCCGCAATCGACGGAATACCGCCCAGGCGAGGCGCGGAGAACTCATCGCACCTGCACTCCGTGGTAACCCTCTCCGGCCCGGCCAACCGGCAGTACATGAGAAACGGGTAGTAGACCGAAGACCTGTAGAAACGGTCCCCGGAGGCGCTCAAGACGCCGAGCACGTTCACCAGTTGGGCGATATTGGCCATCTTCACGAAACGAGACAACCGGTGCAGAGCGTGAAATACCCCACAAACGAAAAGGGCGTCCCTGAGCGTCCAACGCGGCACCAGGAGCTGTACGGGGTTCCACCACAGGTTCCACTCGTCAAGGGCCACCCCTATCCCGCTGTCCGGGCCCATCACCCCGTTGATATCCTCCTCGGCCTCGAGAAGCCTGCGCTCTATCTCCAGTGGCGACGCGACTATGGCCCGGTACACCCCCGACGAGCCACGCCGTATTCGCGAGTAGCAAACGCCCGCTATTCTCTCCATCCCCGGCAGGTAGATATGCACCGACAGCAGGTCGACCCTGTCCCCCGCCACCGAGAGCATTTCTCGGTTCCACCCCTTGCTCAGGTAATGGTCGGCTCCCACCGCCACATAGGTCAGCCCCTCATCGACCTCCTCCATCGCACCCCTGAACTCCAGGTACCTCTGGCCGTACTCGTGCGGCCGCGAGTGCCCCAGCGCCCAGAGACCGTATGTCTCGTTGCCAATGCCCCAGGTGCGCACACCCCACGGTTTCTCACGCCCGTTCTCGGCCCGCCGCCTTCCCTCAACGGTGTCCCGCGGGCCGTTCATGTACTCCACCCAACGCGCCGCCTCCATCGCCGAGCCGGTACCGAAGTTCACGTTAACGTATGGCTCTGAGCCGACCTCCTCTACCAGTGACATGTACTCGTCGCTGCCGAAGGCGTTGGAATCGAGGACCCTGGTAAGGGGGCCATACCGCGACCAGTACCGGTTTCTGCGCAGGGGACGGTCCTGCACCGGCCCGATGCCTTCCCGCCAGTAGTAGCCGTCAGCGTAAAGACCGCCCGGCCACCTGATGACCGGAGGGTTGATCTCTCCTACGGCTTTCACCAGGCCTTCCCGAAGGCTCCAGGGCCCCCTGGCGTGCCCGGGCTTCTCGTTCTTTAGAAGGCCGCCGTAGATACACCGCGCCATGTTCTCGATAAAGTGCCCGTATATCCCCGAGTCAATCTCGCCCAGGTCCCGGGACGCGTCCACCACTATACTGGTTTCCATCAATCCACCTCCGACGCCTGGCCCGCTACCGGGCCTCTGCTTTCACGGTCATCATCGGCACCCATACCCCGGTGACAGGCGGCGTCACGCAATTCTCTCGCCCACCAATGGGGGTATCGAGGAGTACACCTCGTCCACCCTCACCACCCCGCTCAGCACGCCGCGCGCCTTCTCGAACCGCAGGAGTTCGCCCTTTACCTGGTAGGTCAGCAGGTCCATGGTCAGCACGTTTATCGCAACCCTGGCCGGGAGGTCCAGCCGTTCCAGGGACCTGTTGTATGCGGTGACCTTGAAGCGAACCATCCCCCGGGGGCCGGTCCTGGCGGCGAATACCGGCATAATGCCCGGATACCCATCGTCGTCCTGGAACGCCAGCACCTTCACGACCATGATTCCGTTCAGCTTCTCATCAACCGGTCCGGGTATCTCAATCCCCTCATCTCCCCGGCAGTCGCCCGCGGCGCGCACCAGTGCGTAATCCCGAACGTAGGCGCCGTAGGAAACCCGCGTTGGGACCGGGATTATATCTCGTACGGTCATAACCGCGGCGTTATGTATCCCAGCGTAGGCATTATATCGGAAGAATTCGATGTTGTTTATACGGTCTATGTACGGTCCGCTCTGCACCCAATCCACCACGTCACCCTTTAGCCCGGCCATCTCCAATTTCTCGGTCACTGCCAGGCTTGCCACCCGGGGGTTCTCGTCCAGGTTCTTCCTGGTCTTCACCATCATGAACTCGCCGAACACAAGCCTGTCCGGCTCCACCGGTATCTGGCTCACTATCAGTGCCACGTTTGGCTTCCCATCTCCGGACGTGGTAGCCAGGAACTTCGCAACCTCCTCCTGATCGTAGACCGACCTCACGAACGACGGCATACTCACCGGGTTCATCACGTCAACTCCCCCCCTGTGGTCTCAACCTTCTCTTCCTCCCGGTTCACCATAAAGGGCCTCTGGCCCGGATCACCGTTCCCTGGTTGCCCCGGACCAATGCACGTTTGGAACCCCCGCCTCCCTGGCTATCGAAGCAAGCTCCTCCATCTTATCACCGGTCACCAGCGGGGTTCCATCGAGCTTCCACTCCATGTCAAGCCGCCGGTACTTGGCCCCACAGGTGTTGTTGAACGCCAGCAGATCGTAGCGCTCCACCGTTGGCAGCCCGCATATGAAGCTCGAAAGCCCGGCGATATTGTCACTGGAGTCGGTGCACCCCGGTATAACCGGGGTTCTTATCCATAGCGGCTTGCCTTTGCCTGATATCATGCGGGCGTTTTGAAGTACCGGCTCAAGGTCCACACCGGTCAGCTCCATGTGCACGAGTGGATCTATGATCTTCAGGTCCAGAAGCACCATGTCGGCGAGTTCCACCAGCCCCTCAAGCACATCCGGGGAAGCGTACCCGCAGGTGTCCAGCGCGGTGTGGAACCCGGCCCCTGAGCAGAGCTTCAGCAGATCCGACGAGAATCCGGGCTGCATTGCCGGTTCTCCCCCCGACAGGGTCATTCCCCCTGACGAGTTCCGGTAAAACGCCTCGTCCCTGGCGACCTCGTCGAATACCTCGCCCGGCGTCGATTCATTGCCAACTACCTCCAGTGCCCCGGCTGGGCACGCTTCGGAGCAGGCACCGCAGGCGTCGCACAACTCACGATCTATCACCATGCCTGAACCGGTAAGTTCGAGCGCCCCCTTCGGGCAGGCGGAAAGGCAGTCGCGCGCGCCGATGCACCGCACATCGAACCACATCAGTTGCGGACCGTACTCCAACCCCTCAGGGTTGTGGCACCAGGTGCACCGCATGGGGCATCCCTTCATGAACACGGTGGTCCTTATACCGGGCCCATCGTCAATGGAAAACCGCTGTATGTTAAAGACGGTCCCCGTCACGCCCCCATCCGGCGGTCCGGGTCTAGTGTTCCGTCTCATGAGTACGGTGACGCACCGAGAGCGTCGAAGCGCCGCTCCGGCAAGGCGCGCGACCGATGCGTACTCCTGTAGTACGCCGAAGGAGCGGAACGCAGCCGGAGTGGATGCATCGGCGTTCGAATGCCATTGTATTCATTAGACGGGACACTAAAGCTGGTGCGACTCCCGGGCGATGATCTCATCCTGAATCTCCTTGCCCAGCATGACGAAGTAGGCGTTATATCCGGTGACCCTGACCAGGAGGTTTTTATACTCGGCGGGGTTCTCCTGTGCCCTGCGTAGCGTCTCCGGGTCGAGGACATTTATCTGTAGTGCGGTCCCCCCTTTTTCACCGTAGGCTCGCAGGTAAGCTCCAAGTTTCTCAACGTGCTCCTCCCCGCGTAGTAGTGACGGGCTGAACGATATCGTATGGGAATCGCCGTTGGGAACGGTCTCCAGGCCCAGGTTCCCCACCGAGAGAGCGACCGCGGTCGGTCCCTTGCGGTCGGTCCCATCCACCGGGCAGAGCCCGTTGGAGAGAAAGGTGCCTCTCTTCCTTCCGTCAGGTGTCGCGGATGTCGTTGGCGCGTAGGCGATCCAGTAGTTCCAGGACAGGTAGCCACCGCGATAATGCCTTCCCGACGGCGTGGTATGCCGGAAGACCTCCTCGGTCCAGAAACGGGATAGGTAACGCGCTACTTCGTCGGCGTAGGGATCGTCGTTCCCGTACTTCGGCGCCTTGTTGATGAGGACCTGCCGTAGCTTTTCATGCCCCTCGAAGTTGTCCCTTATCGCCTCTATCAGTTCGTCCATCGAGACAACGCCGTCCTCGTAGACAAGCTTCTTGATTGAGATCAACGAGTCCGCGGCGGTGGCGAACGCGACGCCTTCCACCGTTACGTAGTTGTACTTCGGCCCGGCGTTGGTGACATCGCGGCCGGACTCCGCGCACCCCACCACCAGCGCGGAGAGGTAAGGCGTGGGCTCCAGGGTGCCCCGCAAGTCGTCGGTGAAGTCATACCAGTCAATGAACCTCATCAGCAACGCTTTCAACTGGACCTCGAACGCCCGCCGGAACTCCTCCCACCCCTTGAAGTTGCCGGGGTCACCTGTGCGAGGTCCGATCCTGTCCCCACTTTCGAGGTCTTTCCCGTTTAACAGGGTCATCTCGACGGCCTTGGCCAGGTTCACGTTGACATCCACGGTACCGGAACGGTCGTTCCCCTGGAGGGTATTCTCCAGGCACCCAACCGGGGCGTAATCCCAGAGGTCCTCCTCGGGGAGCCCCTGCCACTTCAACGCCCTGATGGAGGCCTCGTCGAAGTTGAGCAGGAAAGGAGACCCCTGGGCGCCGGCTACCATCGAGGCAACACGTCTCATGAGGTCATCGGGGGTCTTCTCGTGCAGCCGCACGTTTGGCTTGGGCTCCAGGAGGTTCATGTCCTCGATAACATCCAGTATCAGCCAGGTAAGGTCGTTGGACACGTCCTCCCCGTCCGGCCCGTGACCTCCTATGGTCACCAGTTGCCCGTAGCCGCTGGTTATCCCCTGGTTCCTGCCCAACCGGTACATGAAGTCGTAGGCGTAGTTCGGCTTGATCCAGAAACACTGGAGCAGTTCCCTGGCCTCCTCACTGGAAAGGCGGCCCTCACTGATGTCATCCCTGTAATAAGAGTAGAGATACTGGTCGATGCGCCCCGGAGAAACCCCCGGGCCCGGGTACGACTCCTGGACCATCACCAGCATATGTATGAACCATAGCGCCTGAAGCGCCTCGTGGAACGTCTCCGGGGGCTCCCAGGGCACCTTCTCGCATATGCGGGCAATCTCCAGGAGTTCCTCCCCGCGTTCGCCTTCTCCCGCCTCCTCAGCCAGCCTCCGGGCCTCCTCGGCATACCGCGCGGCAAGCTCCCTGGCTCCCTCACAGCAGATAACCAGCGCCGAGAGGAACTCGCGGTAGCCGGGGTCATCGCTTTCGTCCGCCAACTCCTGGAAGTAAGCGACCATCCCCCCCAGTCCCATGCGCAGCGCACGCTTGTAGTCGGGGATGATATGACCCGGAGTGGCACCTAGGTTGCCCATCCCGTGGGTATCCATGAACGCGGTCTCTTTCATGAACTTTTTCGTCTTCTTCATCCAGCGGCGGGACTCATTCCTGGTGTGGGCCCTGGAGAGCGCTACGTTGAACCGCCCCCCCACTATGAGTTCACCATCAAGGATATCCACCGGCAGATACTTCGATATGACCTCGCGAAAGAACATGGCAACCCTTACCACGTGAGTCTTCTCCCAGAACCCATCGGGAAGATCGACCTTCTCCGCGAGCATCGGCAGGGACTCCAGGAACGCCTTGTTGAAAGCGATAAGGTCCGGCACAACCCCCCACAGGGCGGGAGACCACAGAACATCCCACTCGGTACCGGTGGTGAACGGCAGCATCTCGTTACGAAAGTACTCCCTTTCATTGATATTAAAGTACTCGCTGCGAAGCCTTGAAACCCTGTCGGACAGTTCCCTGGAAGGACCCCATAACTCGTCGCTGCTTATCGTACATTTGTCCTGCATCGACAACCTCCATTCGAGCGTTCACACCTGAATTTTCTTTAATATATCATACCCGATATCCACCAACATTGACCGTTATCAAGCGCCTGCCGGTGAAGTTGTGGAAGGGTGCCATCACTGGTATTGTTACTAGACCTGTAAATGTAGTGAATCGGGAGGGCCAAGATGGACGACAACTCGAGGCCGGTATCAATAACCGTCCTGTCCGCACTTCTGGCGTTCACAGCGCTGGGGACCGCTCTTTTCTGGGCGTTGTTCTTCTCCGGCAAGATCGACGCCACCGAAACCGAGCAGGATGACGCCTTCGAGAAAGCGTTCCCTGTGGCGGACTCATGGATGATAGCCTGTTCCCTGCTGGCGTCGATCAACCTCCCCAGGATGAACCGAAAGGGCCTGCTGGCGGGTGCGGCGGCGGCCAGCGCTCTCATTTTTCTGGGTTGCATGGACATCCTCTACTCGGTCGAGAACGGCAAATATTTCCCCATAACCGCTGACCGCGCCCAGATGCTGGTAATCCATCTCTGGACCGTCTCTCTCGGCTCCTGGGCGACGGCGGTCCTGTACAAGCACCGCGATTTGTTTTAACCATGGGGTCAGGCATTAGAGCAATGCTCACAATACCAACGGTAAGTCTGCAATGCCTGACCCCTCCGGGTAAGCAAGCGGCGGTCAGACAAGAACGCCATCCCCAGGCTGTTGCCGTTGGAACATCCACCCAAACCCATGCCCCGTTATGCAACAGCCTATGGGCGAGACCCCTCCCTCGCGAAGCAAACGGAGAAAAACGCAAGATGGTGCCTGTCACCATCTTGCGTTTTATCACATGACCCCTCCGGCCAAACAAACTCTCGATAAGCAATATCGCCAGGTAAGGGCCTTCTATCCGATGATGGTCGTTCCCGGTATTGTCCTGCTGCTTGCTCCATCCACGGTAGAGACCATCATGGAGCATTTCGGCTTCCAGGAGAGCATGGGAGGGCTTCTCCAGGTCGCCTACTTCGCCGGGGGGGTGGTAGGCGCCCTGCTGATAACCCACGTGATGCAGAAGTTCACCGCGAAGGAGATCGCCATCTCCCAGGTGCT
>JAHIMR010000039.1 GCA_018896525.1 Actinomycetota bacterium | reverse complement strand
GAACGCTGAGGCTGACCTGTCCGGTTGTTATCAGACAATAATATTAACCTATTATGGATGTATTGTCAATCCGAAACGTTCGGAAGAAACCGCCCGTATCCCCCACCTGAAGGAAGGGGTCTTGGGCGGCGCAGATGATAAAGAAGAAGTAACCCCCTACAGGTAGCCGTTGAGCAAACGCTCGGCTTGAATCGCGCTCCTTGCCGCCAGGTCGCCGCCGAGGCCGCTTGCGTTGACCCCGTCGCCGATGATATATAGCCCGTCGTATCCCGGCACACTTATTCCCGGGCGATATGGGCGGCTTTGACCGGCGAACGGCACCACGGAGCCGATGGTGGTCACCATTACCCGTTTGAACTCCTCGTCGGGGGTATGGCCATAAACTTTGACGGCCAGATCAATGAGCTCATCCGTGCGCCTCTCGATAAACGCCTTGTCGCCGCGCATCTTGCCGGATATCGGTGAGAAGAACTGAAGCAACTGCTTCCCCGGCGGAGCAACGGCGGGGGAGGTGTTGGAGACCGCCCACAGAAGTGCCGGCGGGCCAACCGAGAAAACGATGCGCCTGTCCTTTGTAATCGGGGTGTTCAAGCCCATCTCAATGCACAGGCCCACGCTATCTTCCAGGGCGGAGAGGCGCTTGCGGTATACTTCCGGCAGCGGGGGGTCGATGTCGATCTCGTCCGCGAGGGACTGCGGGGGGAACGCGCATACCACTGCACCGGCCTCGATATCCTCACCGCCGGCGGTGACACCTTCTACACTACTACCGGGGGCGATCACACGCTCGAGTCGTGTGCCCAGGCGGACCTCGCAGCGGCTCGAACGTTTCACGGCCTCTAGAAGCGCGTCCAGGACCGGCCCCCAGCCGCCCTCCGGGTACCCGGCGGCGACGGCGCGCCTCATTACCTGCCGGAAGAACGCGAATAGCTCGCCCACCGAGGCGCGTTCGTAACTGTCGGTCGCAAGAAGCCCGATAGAGAGTGCCTTGAGGACAGACTCCAGGTCCGCGCCGGAGCGGTTTCTCTCGAGCCACCCTGAAATCGTGATTTCGAAGGAGCGCTTTCCACGCGAGGCGAGCGCGGCGGATCCGAACCGGGCCAGGGAAGCGGTCCCCAGGACCTTCTGCCCCAGAACCGTTGCCAGGTGTTCGCCCACAAATGGCAGCAGCTTTTCATCCCGGAAGACCGCCATTCCGGCGGGACGAATGCGGATATCACTGTCACAGCGGCGAAGAACCCTGCCGATACTCCCGCGGGAGCCCAGAAGGCAGGCGTGTACCCCCCAGTCCAGAAGGTACCCGTCGCGCCGGGTGACCCGGAAACGCCCACCGGGGGCGCTACCCGACTCGAGAAGCAGGACCGAGTACCGTGCCTGGACGGAAAGAAGAGCGGCCAGCGATAGTCCGGCGATACCGGCTCCCGCGACGACCACGTCGTAGCGTTTAGTACCCCCGGGCATCACTGACCGCCGGTGGCCCTCTTACCCGCAAGGTAATCCAGGAATGACACCAGCACGGCAACCAGGAAAAAGGTGATCATGCTTGCGCCCAGCGGGATGATGAATCCCGGGTACACCAGGCAGTCCACCGCGGTGCCTTCCCTGTACTCCTCGAAGGTGCCCTGCCAGCGAAACCGGTTCCAGCCGAACACAACGATAGCGATGAAGCCGATAAAGGAAAGAACGGCGTTGGCCGCAGCCCACCGGGTCTTGCCTGACTTCACCAGGTGCGCTCCCAGCCGGAATCCGGCCTCGTGAGACGCAAAGTAACCGGCCATTCCGGCGGCCCCCAGAAGGGGCGAGCGGCCCCGGTTTCCAGCCGTGTACATCCACGACCAGTCGGGCCACCGGGAAAGGAAGTAGATGCCGATGGGGATAGTGATCAGCGCGGTAAAAAGACGGCCCCTCGCCAGGGACTCGGCCTCGAGTTCGGGACCTTGCTCAATAGCACTCCTGGAGGCCACCGCGAACAAGGTTCCCGCCGTGTAGCTTATTGTGCAATCCATAGGTACTGTCATTGGTCACCTCCCGCTAATGTTGACACTCAGGCGTCACCTCAGTCAAACGCGCCAATGGTGCCTGGCACCATTGGCGCAAAATGACGCGTCAGGCGGATTCTTCTCCGGGGGCGGTTTCGCCGTTTGATTTCCTGGAGATTATGGCAAGAAGGCTGGGCAGGACCAGGACCGCTCCCACCAGGGCGCCCAGGAGGCCAATAGCGATGGTCAAGCCGAACCTTCTCATCATGATCGCACTGGAGATACCCAGGATGGCGAATACACCACAGGTGGTAAACGCGGCCGCCACCAGCGAGCGGCCGACCTTCAGCACCGCTTCCCTTATCGATTCGCCGAGATCGCCGTCATGCTGGCGCAACTCTTCCCTGAACCTGAATGTCACGTGGATGCCGAAATCGATACCAAGCCCTATCAGCATCGATGAAATTGTGACGGTCATGAAGTCCAGGGGCCAGTTCAGTGCGTAGAGCATGATGATCTCCACCGTAATACCGCAAACCACCACAATAAGTGTGACGAAGCCGTACTTGAAGGAACTGAAAACGATGATAAGCACTGCCAGACAGAGAAGGAGAGCCAGCGCCGAGGTCTTGAACTGGGTGGGAAGCATGTTACCCATCAAGTCGGAGATGAGAACGGTGAAACCGGTCGCCCGTATGGTGAGCCCGGCCTCCTCCGCGGTTTCCAGGGCGCTGTCGCGGTAGATGTTGGTGATGACCCGAAGCTCGTCCTCGGTATCGGGCATCTCTGAGTGCAACATCACCATGGCTGACTTACCGTCATCGGTGATGAAACCGGCCAGTGGCATCTGATTGCTCAACTCGCCCAGGACCGCCTCGACCTCTTCCTCGGAGCCCGGGATAACGTCACCGGAGGAGTCCTTAACGAGGTCCGCGATTGACATTATCGAATCTCTTGTGACGTACTTTTCCCCGTTGTTGCTGTTTCGGGGGTCGTTCGCGATACTGTCCTCCATGGAAAGGAGCGCCTCCAGGTTCTCCGGTTTCAGGATGTCGCCTTCCACCAGCAGGATGTCCTGCTGCTGACCCCCGAAGTACTCGGCGGTCATGTTCTCGGCCTTGACGCTGGGAAGACTGTCGGGGAAGAACGCGTTGATATCGGCGCCGGTTTTCAGGTTGAACGACGCGAACACCGCGAAAGCGATCACCAGGAAAAGCCCAGCGGTCACTATCCAGTGGTGGTGGTAGGCGGCCATTGACGAACGGACCAGGGTCTTATCGATGAGAACCCCGTAGCGTGCCTCCCGGCGGCGCTTCTTCATCTTCTCCAGGTGTGTATCCAGCTTCTCGGACTTCTTCCGGCGGTCCCTGATGACAATGATGGCGGGGAGAAGAGTCACGCTCAAGATGAAGCTGAAGGCGATGCCCAGCATGCATACGATGCCGAAGTCCCTCATCTGGGGCATGTCGGTGATAAGAAACGAGGCGAAGCCGAACATGGTGGTGACCGCGGTAAGGAAGACCGCCACCCCGACGGTCTTTACCGAGATAGTGATCGATTCAAACGGGTTGTTGCCCGTTTCTCTTTCCTCGTAGTAGCGGTTCAAGAGGTGGATGACGTAGGCGATGTTTATACCGAGCATCAGGGGCATGATCGTGACCGACATGGTGGTGTAGGCGATACCCAGCCAGCCCATCATGCCCATTATCCACTGTATGGCGATTATGATGACCAGGAGCGGGAGAAATATGTCCGAGAACCTGCGGAACGTCAGGTATAGGACCAGCATGATGAACAGAAAAGCCGCGGAGAACAGTATTCGCGTCTCGCTCATCATGAACTCATCGGAGTCTTTCTGCATGGACGCGAAACCAGAGACGTAGGCTTCAGCGCCGGTGCCTATGAACCTATCGGCGATAAACTCTTCCAGGTTATTCGCGACCTCTTTCTCCTCGTTCATGCTTAGATCGTCTTTGAGTTGAATGTTTACCAGGGCCGCCTTCTCGTCTTTCAGGATGCTCTTTCCCACTATCTGTTCCTTCGCGTACTCCGAGGACAGAAACATCTCAATGGCTATGCCCAGTTGGATGTTGCCGGTGGGGACGGGTTCCCCCGTCATCTCCGCCTGCTGCTTGAGAGGTTCCAGGTACGATTCCACGCTGATGACGGAGCCCTCGGGGACACCGGCGGATTCCAGCGACTCCGGGGTGATATCCATCATGGCCCTGGCCACGCGAGGGACGGTCACGTCATCGGCGACGACAAGCACCGTCTCGAAGGATATGCCCCCGAACTCATCGCTTATCGCGTCCCAGGCCTCGATGGACTCGTAACCCTTGGGCATCATCGCTTCCTGGCTCATCTCGGTGGTCAACCTGCTCGCGCCGACGAACATGAAGGCGGTGATCAGGACCACGCCAAGTACCACCAGCCACGGACGCTTCTCGGATACTCTTGCCAGGAGCGCAAACAGCTTCATACGGGTTTCCTTTCGACCAAGTTGGTCACGGGTCGTCGGACAACTGCTCGTTGAAACGCTTCAACAGCACCAGCAGGGCTTCCCTGTCTTTCCTGCTTACACCGGCGATGAACCTCTGGAGATTCTCTAGATGGAGGTCGGTCATCTTGCGAGCGAGGGTTTTACCTTTTCGCGAGAGTGCGACAAGGACCACCCTGCGGTCGCTGGCGTCGCCCTTCCTCTCGACCATGCCCTTTTCCACAAGACGGTCAACCATCCTGGTTGCTACTCCCTGGGTTGTGCCAAGGGTCTTCGAGAGATCACCCATGGTGGCGGTGTCTGTTTCGTGAAGCAGGAGAAGGAACATCGCCTGTGGTGGCGAGAGTCCGGCCTCCATCGCGAGTTCCGGTACCGCGTGCCTGAACCGGACCGTGAGATGCAGGACGACCGAGTTCAGCTCGTGGATATACTTCTCGATTTCTTCACTCTGGTTAGACATAATCAGTTACTTGTAATCGTCAATATCTGTACTTGGCAACAATACTATTACTCAACAAGAAACGCAACATGGAAACGCAACATGGTACCGGGTACCATATTGCGTTTTGCACGTATGGGGCCAGGCCCCTAGGGTGCGTTTTTGGCTCTGTGGGGGCCGAAAATCTGTTTCAGGAGGCGGGCGGGTAGTCGGTGAGAGTCGGTTACCGGTGGTCTGGTTATAAGGAGCGGGCATTGGGTTATCTCAATGAGGGCCTCCACGACCGGGCCAAAAGGGGTCCCCAGCCAATTGTTTTCATGGGGCGCGCCCACTATGAGGAGGTCGCACCCCGATGCCTCCCGGGCGATTGCGCCCGGCACGTCGTCGGACAGGACCACCTTCGCCTGAAGCGGGATACCGTAGAGGAGGCCCGACCTCAATATCCTCAGCTCCATGTCACCAGAAGTCATTTCCTTGCTCTGTGATGAGTAGATTCTCATTACCGTTACCGACGCTCCTGTCTCAGCCGCAATCGCCCCTGCGATGGTCAGCTTGAGCCGATCCTCGGGGATGGCGCTGGCTACCAGGACACGCTCGATACCGGGCATCGCCCGGTTAAGGAGGAAGGCCATGTCGCAGGGCATCTCCCTGATGAGGCGGTTTAGCTCCCAGCGCAGATGTGTGGTGTCTGGGGGCCACTCCATCAGGGCCAGGTCGGTGTTGTAATCTTCGGCCATCTCCACGAAGCCCGCTTCACGGGACACCGCGTAGAGGTTCGTGAGATGAAAGTACGGTTTCATGTCCTCGTCAAGAGGAGCGAGGCATTCCTTCAGGTCAAGGGACTCGGCGGTTCCCGAGTCCGCCACGGCCATGGGTGTCTGCTCCGGCAGTTCGTTACAGAACGCGAGATGGACGCTTTCGTCGAAGTGCCTGGCCAGGTACCCGGCAAGCACAAGTAGTTCACCGGGCACCTGTGAGAACCACAGGGGGACCAGCAGCCTCCAGGAGTGGTGTGAGGAGGAGTCGTAGGACGCCAGTGCGAGTTGAGACGCTTTCTTTTCCCTGAGCGTCCTGACAGCGTCCCTGAGGCCGTACTCCGGCTGCGCCTTTCCCCTTCCGAAAAGGTAGAACCAGCCGATGCCGGCCGCTACCAGCACCAGCGCGCTTATCCAGGCGGCGGCGCCCATGAACGGTATCAGGATCAAGCTGCCGGCGATTCCCAGCACCTGGACCCACGGGTACAGGGGAGAGCGGAAAGCGGGTTTGTACCAACTGGAGTCGGCCTTTCTGAGTATGATAACCGAGGCGTTGACCAGCGCGAAAACGATCATGTTGAAGACGCTTCCCAGTTTGACGATGCTCTCCAGGTCCACCAGCAGTACAAGCGTGAAGGTGGCCACCCCAACCAGAAGGATCGAGCGCGCCGGGGTCTTCAGGTAATCATCTACCCTGGACAGCCACACAGGCATCAGGTTGTCCCGGGCCATGGCGAACGGGTAGCGACTGGAGGCGAGCATGGCGGCGTTGCCGGTGGAGATCGTTGCCATGAGCCCGCATAACACCATGATGATGAAACCACCGGGCCCGGCGAATGACCTGGCGGCGTCTGCTATCGGCGTCAGAGAGGTGTACAGGGTCCCCAGCGGCAGTACGCCGACGGTCACGAACATGACCATGGTGTAAAGCACGGTGACGAAGGCGACCGACGAGAGTATCCCCAGGGGGAGGTTCCGCCCGGGGTCTTTGACTTCTTCCGATACCGCGGTGACTTTGATAAGGCCGAGGTAGGTGATGAAGACCATCCCCGTCGCCTCCAGGAACGAGAAAGGCGAACCCCTGAAGAACGGTTCGAAGCGGCCTAGCTTTATTGAAAAAAGGCCCTCGACGATGAACAGGAGGAAGATCACGCTCATGAAGATGACCACCAGGTTCTGCAACCTGCCGGTGACGCTGGTCCCGGCGGTGTTTATCGCCGTTATCAGGGCACACAATGCCAGGGCGGTTATGATCGGGCTTACCGGCAACAGCGCCTCGAAGTAGTCCCCGGCGCCTATGAACGCGAACGCTCCCTTGAACGTGAGCCCCAGGAGGCTTCCCCAGCCGACGATCGAGCCGAACATCGCCCCCATTGACCTGCTGACGAAGAAGTAGCTGCCCCCCGACTTAGGCATGGCCGTAGAAAGCTCGCTGACGCTCAGGGCGGCACAACCGGCGATCAGACCTGTTATCAGGAAGCAGAGGATAGAGGCCGGACCGGCCTTTGCCGCGATAAGGCCGGGCAGCACGAATATCCCCGCGCCAATCATCGTGCCGCTGGATATAGAGAATACCTCAAACGCACCGAGGTGCTTGCTCAAGTATATGTCTTTCAAAGCGAGCTCCATGCTACACTTCGGCTACTAAACCTATTCTACCTTGAGTGGGGCAGGGCCTACCCTTCCCGGACGCAGCACTTACGCAGGAACCCACGGGCGGTGTTTCCCAGCAGGTTGGCGCTTATCACGGGATCGAAGTCAAAGCTATCGAAGTCGGCGTATATCTGTCGGGGAGAACCCATTCCCGCGGGGTGGTCGGTCCCGAACATCGTCCTGTGGCTGTATCGCTCCAGGACGTCGAAGAAGTAATCGATGTTATCCGCCATCGCCGCCGCGTCCACCTCAGTGGACCATCTCTCCGGGGGCGAGTCGCGGTAAAACCTCACCGCGGATATGACGTTTGTCATATCGAGATAAAGATTCTCGTGCTCACCCATCAACTCGCCGGCCAGCCTGAACCTCGGGAACAGGGAGTGGACCAGCACCACCGGCATCTCGGGGTACCTCTCAAGGATGCCCCGGAGGTAGTCGAGGTCCTGGCTTTGATTGTAGAAGACGTCGAAGCCGGTGTGCGCAAGCAGGGGCCGCCTGAGCTCATTGAGCTTTCGGTACAGCGGCTCGAAGACCGGCGAGAACGCCTCGAAGCCCTGCACGTACGGGTGCAGCTTGATACCGGCAAGCCCGTACTCGACAAGGCAACGCTGGGCGACCTCGTCCTTGCGGGGGGTATCGGCGTGCAGGGATCCGAAAGGCACCACGTTGTCGTAGGTTTGCCCGATCTCCCGGCTGAACTCGTTGAGCTTTTCGGTCTCGTGCTCCTTGATGGGGAATACCATGTTGAAGACGGTGGTCACCCCGCATTCGCGTACGTCGGCCAGTACGCGCTCCGGGGTCATGTCCTCGGTGGAAGGGTGCCCGGGGAACGCCTT
This sequence comes from Actinomycetota bacterium, assembly GCA_018896525.1. GTDB lineage: Bacteria > Actinomycetota > Geothermincolia > Fen-727 > Anoxymicrobiaceae > JAHIPE01. The sequence continues at coordinate 141 of JAHIMR010000039.1, read as the reverse complement.
CTTTATCATCTGCGCCGCCCAAGACCCCTTCCTTCAGGTGGGGGATACGGGCGGTTTCTTCCGAACGTTTCGGATTGACAATACATCCATAATAGGTTAATATTATTGTCTGATAACAAGCGGACAGGTCAGCCTCAGCGT
>JAHIMR010000003.1 GCA_018896525.1 Actinomycetota bacterium | reverse complement strand
TCCGCGATTTGAATGAAGCTGTTGAGGGCCTTCACCTGTGTCCCCGCATAAGGGACTATCTTCAGGAAACCTGTGCCCACTATATTCGAATTCAGCTTGGAGTCGGCCTTTTCGACGTTGGCCCGGGCCTCGGTGAAGCCCGCGGCGGCTGGCTCCAGGTCCCCCTTCTCCAGGCTTTCCACGGCGGAAAAAAGCTGGTCCTTGGCGGCGTTCATCTCCCTGTAGGCCCCGAGCGAGCTGAAAGCTCCGATCAGGCCAAGCACCAACAGTGTTACCGCAACGCAAATGCCGACTATTAGTAAGGTTTTTTTCATGGTGATGGATTATACCACAGAAGGCCTTCCTGCCAACCAGAGCCGATCAGTGGAAGCGCGCCCCACGGGATGCGGACTGAAGTACGCAGGGAGCGGAGGGCGACTGGAGAGTTGGTTTAATAAAAGCCGGACGCCCTATTATACTCGTTAGTGTAAATGGCAAGCGAGCAGAAAGGAGCGTCCGATGAGTGAAGTGTACGTTGGAATCGATGTGGGGTCAACGATGTGCGCGGCGGCGGTCAGGAACGAAGGGGGTAAGATCCTGAAGGGGTGTAAGTTCTCCACAACCGAGAACAACCTTGTAGAGTTCGTCAGCGGGCTGGAAGGTGATGTTAGCGTGCTCTTCGAGGAGGGCGAGATGGCCGGGTGGATGTGCAGGCTGCTTCTGCCTCACGCGGACAGCGTTGAGGTCTGCGACCCCAAGCGGAACGCCTGGGTGTACAAGGAGAACAAGGCCGATCCGGTGGACGCGATGAAGCTCTCGGAGATTCTCCGGCTGGGCGGCTACAAGGTTGTCTACCATACCGATGACGAGGAGATGGCAACCTTCAAGATCGTGGTTCAGCACCACCAGCAGATGGTGAAGAACACCACCAGGATCAAGAACCAGATCAAGAGCCGGCTCAGGCAGCAGGGTGTGATTATCACCGGTGGGGTTGTCTACACAGAAGACGGCAGGCATGAGGCGATCTCCAGGGTGTACAACACCCCGGTGCAGAGGATACGGCTCCAGGACTTCCGCCTGTTAGACGACGCCGAAAGGCAGAGGGACAAGGCCGAGCGGCTGATGGTGCGGGAGTCGGGCGCCTTCCCGGCGATAGCGCGCCTCAAGAAGATACCCGGGGTGGCGATTATCGGGGCCTCCCGGTTCTTCGCCTACGTGCAGGACTCGAGCCGCTTCAACCTGAGTGAGCTCAACAAGTACTCGAGGCTGGCAGTCGTGGGAAGCGAGAGTGGGGACAAGCCCCTGGGGCCCGAGCACCTGAACCGGGACGGCAACGGGACCCTGAAGGACATCTCCAGAAAGGCGTACAACGGGGCCATGAGGACCAAAGAACCAAACGGAATCAAGGAGTTCCACCGCCGGTCCCTTCAGAGGACCGGAGACCGTACCAACGCCAGGCTCAACACCCAGAGGAAGATACTGGCGGTCATGCTGGCGGTAATGAGAGAAGGGGGGAAGTACTCTGACGACCGGGTAAACGGATAAGGGGCTCAAGCGGCCGGCTTTTGGGGGGCCTCCGGGAGCATTAGTTCCTCCCGGTGGCGGTACGCCTTAGCCCTTCAAGCGGACCGGGTAGCCGGGGAATCCTCTATTGAGGGGCTAGCCCGCTTCCCTCTCGAGGGAAGAGAGGCTCGAGAGTTGGTTAGGACCCCGGCTCATGTGAGCCCCGATAAAACCATAGGCAGGGCCCTGGCCTGTGCAGGTGCTCGAGCCTCTGATAGGTGCATGGTCAGAAAACTGACTAACGGCGTACAGGTTTTGAAAGGTCCGCGAGAAGCGAAGGGGAAGGTGCCACCGGCAGGTGCGTAAGCCAACGGGGCGTCCTTCAAAGCAAGACATATGTCCTGTAGATACCCCCGAGAGGGGGCATGGGGAGGAGTGCTGCCTTGACTTTGACTTTTATAGGTGCCCCTCAAGTAGAGGGGGGGGATACCTAGAGTCCGCTGTCGGACTTCATCTTCATGGCTCTTTGTTCGAGCTCCTGGCCCTCGTCCACAAGAGGATTGATCTCGTCCTGGAACCGTTGCTGAAGCGCGGGATAGAAGGACAGGTCTTTAGAGCTCACCATTGCGACACGCTCGTCGAGGAACGCGTGCGTCCTCCTTATCATCTGGTCCAGGATGTCGAGTTCGGCTATTCGCAGCTCCGCGTATTCCCTGTAATAGCCGGAGCCGCTCATCCCCATGATCTTCTCGAACTCCGATTTAGCGGCTTGAATCGTAACCAAGAGATCGTCGCCGGAGGCCTTGGCCTGCTGGACTTCGCCGGCGATTGTTTCCGGGTCCGCGCTCAACGAGTTTATCTGGGCGCTCCAGGCTGAAGCCTTTGACTCGTAATCCTGGAGTAGTTTGTCGCCGCTGTTCATATACGGCTTCGCCTGCTGCGTGTCCGACCCACAGCCGGTTACCATTACGGCTACGGTAAAGACCATAAGGAGCGCTAACAACAGGGCAATGCTCTTCTTCACACCGTCTCCTCTCAAGAGTAACCCGTCACTTCAATGGGTCGATATTAACCATATACCGCTATGGATGCTGACACTATATCACGAAAGACCTTCCCGCATGATTGTGTTGTCATTCACGTTCCGATACAGGCTCGCTCGAGACGCGCGTTGGCCGCCGCCGGTTCTTCAACAACGGTGCCAGGCATCAGTGGCGCAAAACTGTTTCTGTTTCATGCTTCAATCCCCATAAGAAACCACAATTCTTGCTGGGATGAAGTTTGGCCTAAGTACCCCATTCCATAAATACGCTTGCATTCGAACGTCGATGCATCCGCACCTGCTGCGTTCCGCTCCCTCGCTGTACTCACGGAGTACAGCTCGGTCGCGCGCCTTGCATGAGCGGCGCCTCGGCGCTCTCGGTACGACACCGTATTTATGGAACGGGGTACTAAGTCACGCCATAAACTTCAACGGCAAGATCGTATTCAACGAATCCCTTTGGGGCACTATCCCCTTTGGGGTACTTTTATTATGAGTCAATGCGTGCATTGATATATGTAATACTTTGTGCAACAATATACACAATAGAAGGAGGCAAAGATGAGTAAAGCCAAACCAAGAATACAGGTTCCAGTAGATGAAGAATTCCTTGCGAAGCTCGACGAAGTTAGTCAAGGTCGACCTCGTGCCGAATTCATGCGCTTGTGCTTTCTGTTCGTATATGATGTAAATCGCGAAAGGGAGTTGGAGAGGGTCTATCGTGAAGGATACAAGAGAATCCCCGACGAATCATCATTGCCGGAAGCTCAGGCTAGAATTGCCGGAGAAATCCTTTCAGGGGAGCCTTGGTGATGAGAAGAGGAGAGGTTTGGTGGGCTCAGCTTCCCGATGTAGGTAGGCATCCTGTTCTGGTCATATCCCGGGATGTTTCCATTGAAGTAAGAAATTCTGTCACTGTCGCAGAGATCACCGGGACCATTAGGGGCATCCCTTCCGAAGTGGAGCTGGATAAAGCCGATGGGATGAGCAAGCAGTGTTGCGTCAATCTGGACAATATCCTCACCCTGCCGAAGAGCCTTCTTTCTAACCCCATTGGGAGCCTCTCCCCGGAACGCATGTTGGAAGTGGCAAAAGCGATCGCGTTTGCCTTGGACCTTTCTCTACCAAAGAGACTGTTGGGGTTTCGAGAACTATGGGATCACTGGTAAAATAGCCTGCATCCTGGTGAGTGTCCACTACCCGGTCTTCGACACCGAGTCCTCCAAAGGGGCCAGGCCCCATCAAACGCAAGATCTTAGAGGTTCGGCCAGTCGTTGATGATGTGGCTGGAGGCGGCGATGCCGGATACCATCACCAGTGGCACGCCCCCGCCGGGGTTGGTGCACTGGCCTGCCAGGTAGAGGTTGTCTATCGCCCTCGACCGGTAGGAGGGGCGGAACGGGCCCATGTTCGACCCGCTCATCTCCAGGCCGGAGAAGGCGCCCTCGGGCAGCCGCAGCCGCCGCTCCAGTTCCACCGGGGTCACCGAGTCCATCCACTCCACTTTAGAGCGCAACCCCGGGAACGCCCTCTTCTCCAGCGAGTCGACGCACTCCCAGGCCCAATCGTCGGCGATATCGTCCCACCGGTGGTACTTGAGCTTGTACGGCGCTATGTAGATGACCGAGAGGACCTGCTTTCCCTCGGGAGCGAGGTTGGGGTCGCCGTGGGATGCGCAGCTCACCAGGAACGCCCCGTCGTCGGGGCGGTACAGAAGCCCCTTGTCGTAGAACTCGGGGAACAGGTTGTCGAACTTTTCCCGGCCGGTGAGCACGGCGGTCATGTGGGCACGCACCGAGTCCATCTTCTCGGAGAGCCCCATGTAGAACGTAGGCGCCGGAATGGAGCACGGCTGCTTCTTGACCGCGCGCCGGACCACGTAGGGGAGGTGCTCGGAGCCGACCAGGTCCAGGTAGGTGGTGCGGGAGTGGATGTTGGAGATGACCGCCCTGGCCGATATCTCCTCGCCACCGGCCACCCTGACGCCGGTCGCCTTCCCGTCCTTCACCAGTATCCTGTCCACCAGCGCATTCAGCCGGACCTCCCCGCCGAACATCTCGGTTATCTTGCGAAGCGCTTTGGGGATGGCCACCATGCCGCCCCTGGGGTAGTGGAACCCCCTCCTGCCCATGTAAGTGATGTTGGAAAGCAGGCCGGTGCACCGGAAGGAGGGAAGAGCCGCGTAGAGGTTTTCCCAGCCGAATACCAGCCGTATCCGCTGGTCGGTGAAGTAGCTGTCCACCACCTTGTCCAGTGACCGGGTGGCGAGCCACGCGTTCACCGGGAGGGCGGGTAGTTGCTCTTTGCGCGCCGCGACCTTTGCCAGGAACGATGGACGGGTCACGTCCGCCAGGGGGGGCATCGGCGTCTCCAGCGCGGACAGGTAGACGTCGTAGATCTTCTTCATGTCCTCGCAGTAACGGTAGTAGCCGGCGACGTCTCCGGGGGAAATCGATTCTACGACCTCCGCCATCTCGTCTATGTCCCGGGGCAGCAGGACGCGCTCCCCGTCCTCGAGGATGGTGTCGTAGACCGGGTCTATGAGCTGGAAGTCAAGGTAATCCTCCAGGCGCTGGCCTAACAGTTCAAACAGCTTGTAGTACATCTCGTGGCCGATAACGAAGATGGCGCCCACGTCGGGCTTGAAGCCGTTCACGTCGTAGTTGGAACAGCAGCCGCCGATTCTCTCGCTCTGCTCGAGCACAAGGACCTTCAGGCCCTCCCTGGAGAGGAGCGACCCGCAGGTGAGGCCCCCAACGCCGGACCCTATGATCACAACGTCGTAGTCGTACTGTGTCATTCTCGACCTCCTGCTTGGCGAGATCTACCCGTAAAAGGAGATGATTTCAGACGAACAGCCGGAACGGCATCTCCAGCCCCTCGCGCATGAGTTTCAGGGCGCGGTTCCGCTTTTCCTCCGGCATGTGGAACCCCAGCAGGTAACCGCCAAGAGCGCCGATAAGCAGTAACAGTAACAGCCGTTTCACACTCGTATTCCTTTCTCCTTGCCGTGCGCAACAAGAACGCTCACATTCTACCTTAAATAAACTCATCAGTCAGTTCTTATTCCCACTATTACGAAGAAGCTCGAGGGCGGTTTCTCAGGCCTCCGGGTATCCAATCAGCCAGGGCATCGCGCGCCCTCCTTTCTATACTCCAATCCTCTTCTCAGAAAAACGACCTGATCAACAACACCGTGTAATACATCCCGACGCCGATGAAGACCACTCCGATTGCTTTCCGAAGATACTTCTCGATTCTCTGCAGCCTTTCAATATGCTTGCCGATCTCGGAAACCCCAACCGCCAGAGCCACCGAGAACACGATGACCGGTAAACCCGTGCCGAGACCGTATATGGAGGGAAGCGCTATTCCAGCCGTAGTGTCGAGGGCGAGCGGCATTAGCATGCCGAAGAACAGAACGGCGCTGTAAGGACAGAAGGCGAGGGCGAACAGAATCCCCATCAGGAATGAGCTCACCAGGCCCCAGTCGCCTATTTTCGCCTGAAGGCCGGCGGTAACGCGGCCCTTGAAGACGGAGACGTTTATCACGTCGAGCATTATCAGGCCGAACAGGATGAGGAGAGGACCCAGGAACCTCTCGCCCGTCCACTGCAGGAACCGCGACATGCTGGATGACTTGAGCCCCACGTAGATAAGGAGCACGCCTATGACGGTATAGGCAACCATACGCCCGGCGGTATAGAGGAGGCCCGCCAGGATCGTGTACCGCCTGTGTGTCAGCTTCTTGGAGATGTAGGCAATGGCGGCGACGTTGGTGGCAAGCGGGCAGGGGCTGGCCGCTGTCATTACTCCCAGGAAAAGGGCGGCCAGAACCGGTATGTTCGTATTCCCGGCCATCTCCCTTACGAAGTCCACTATCCTGCAACCTCCCGGGCTATGCGTATATCGCTACTTCTCACAGGTACCTGGATAGATCATCTTTGATGATTTGTTTTGCGTCATCGGACTTGTCCCAGTAGAGCCACACGTCCTTGATCTCCCGGTGGGTTCTCTCGCCGCCCCCCGAGACGACCAGGTACAGCGATGAACCGCCGACGTCCAGCTCGTCGACAATGGATCGGTTTTTCTCGTCCTCAATCTCAAGGAATTTATACTCGAGTTTTCCTTCTTCCATCTGCTCCTTGAAGTCATTCTCGGCGACCTCGCGTGCGTACTTCTCGATGTTGTTGCAGGACACACACCGGAACCCGGGGTGGAAGTAGACCAGCTCCACCTTTTCCACTTTGCTTCTTAAGATCTCGGATCCGGAATCCCCATCTTTCCCGACATCCGAGGTGCCACACCCCGGAAGCAGGGTTGCGACCAGGAGCACTACGATTACGGCTGCCATTATCTTTGCGATTCGCGACAAGTAAGACCTCCTTGTTACTGGCTGGCCAGCAGGCTCTCGAGCTGTTGCCGAATAGCGTCTGGTTCCATCACTCCCTCGTACCCGCCCAGCACCTGGCCGTCCCCTTTGATGAATAGGGCGGTGGGTATTGTCCGGATGCCGTACTCCACGCAGAGGCTTTCCTCAGAACGGTTGTAGACGTCAACAATGATGAATGTTGCCCTGTCCTGGTACTCGGGGATGACCTGGTCGATGTTTTCTCCCATCTGGATGCAGGGCGCGCATGTTTGGGAGCGGAAACAGAGAAGGACGGGCTTGCCCTCACTCTTTGCCTGCGCCAGCGCCTCTTGTGACTTACTCGGAACGGCCCCGTCCGCCTGAGGGCTGGAGCTGTCAGGTCCAGCGTCAGCAGGCGGAACCGACTCGTCGGCGGCCCCATCCTCCGCGGTCTCCACCGTCTCAGCGGCGTCCTCTCTGCCGTTTCCGCTGCCGCAACCGGCGAGAAGAGGAGCCAGGAGCAGAAACAGAAGCATCAGTAACGGAACCGTCTTGAATCCCATATTTCTCATTCCGGTCCCCCTCGTCCTTCGATCCACGACTCGACCTCTTTCCGGGACGGTACCTTCCCGCTGGAGACGACCTTGCCGTCGACAACCACCCCCGGGGTGGACATGACGTTGTACTCGGTGATCTCCACGAGGTCCTTGACCTCCTCGATCCGGACATCGCTACCCAGTTCCTCCGCCACCTCCTTGATCAACTTCCTGGTGGCCTTGCACTTCCCGCAGCCGGTCCCAAGCACTTTGATCTCCATTACGTCCTCCTTTTCTCTAGAAGATAGCTCCGAACAGGAGCCCTACGCCCATTGCGGATACGCAAACAAGTAGTATGTAAGTGAAGGCCTTCTTGAACCCCAGGATCCTTATCAGGACGAGCATGCTGGGCAGGCTCAGCGCCGGGCCCGCAAGAAGGAGCGCAAGCGCCGGCCCCTTTCCCATGCCAAGATCGAGCAAGCCCTTGACGATGGGAACCTCGGTCAGGGTGGCGAAGTACATGAGCGCGCCCGAAACCGATGCTATAGCGTTGGACTTGACCGAGTTCCCTCCCACGAAGCGGACTATCCACTCCGGGGGCAGGACCTCGATGATTATGCCCACCAGGAAGACCCCGAGGAGCAGCACCGGCACCAGCATCCTGGTCATCCGCCAGGTCTCGCTCATCCACTCCTTTATCTCCTCCTTCTTGAACCACCTGGTGATGAGGAAAACCAGGACCGCCACCAGAACGGCTTCGCCCAGGTACTTGGCTATCGACGGTATCCTGGCGGTGCCGTATACGAGTATTGCGATCATGACGCCGAAGTAGAGGAGGGTCTGGTAGGTCGGTCGTGGGGGGTCCGTTCCGTAGGCGAAGGCGCCCGCCGCCCTCTCGGATTCCTCCTTTCGGAATATCGCGGCCATTATCAAGCCGATGAAGCTCGCCAGCGTTACCGCCGCTACGATTCTCGCTATCCCGAGGTCGTAGCCGAGCAGGTGTACCGAGTAGGCCATCGCTAGGATGTTTATGGCCGGGGAGGAGTACAGGAAGGCGATGGCCGGCCCGAGACCCGCGCCTTTCTTGTATATGCCCATGAAGATAGGCAGCACCGTGCAGGAGCATACCGCGAGGATGGCGCCGGAGACGGATGCCACCCCGTAAGCAACCGGCTTCTTGGCCTGGGGTCCGAAGTATCGCATTACCGATTCCTGGTTTAGGAACGCGGAGATGGCGCCGGCGATGAAGAACGCGGGGATCAGGCAGAAAAGGGTATGCTGAAGTATGTACTCGTTTAGGGTCTTGAAGCCGGCGAATATCAGTTCCCACGCGCTCATTGCGGTTCCTCTGCTTTCATCCTCGTCACCGTTTCCAAGACGGGAAGCACAAGCTCAACTCTCACGCGCCGCAACATCCGCCAAGGGCGTTTCTCCCTTGTCGAACCAGTGCCGGGTCCTCAGGCATATCCTGACCAGCAGCAGCATCAACGGGACCTCTATCAGCACCCCCACCACCGTGGCCAGGGCGGCCCCGGAGGCCAGCCCGAAGAGCACCGCGGCGGTGGCTATGGCCACCTCGAAGTGGTTGGAGGCGCCTATCATGGCGCTGGGCGCAGCGTCCCGGTAGTTGAGCTTCAACAGCCGAGCGAGGCCGTAACCCAGGCAAAATATGAACAGTGTCTGGATCAAGAGAGGTATGCCGATATAGAGGATGGTGAGCGGTTTCTCCAGTATCAGCTTGCCCTTGAACGAGAACAGCACCACCAGGGTCACCAGGAGAGCGGTTATCGACACCGGTGTCAGGTAATGCATGAACCTGCTGTTGAACCAGTCGAGCCCCTTTCTCTTCAGGATCTGCTTCCGGGTTATGTACCCGGCCGCCAGCGGAAGGGCCACGTAGACGCTCACCGAGAGCACGATGGTCTTCCAGGGGATGGGCATGTCGTTTACCCCCAGCAGCCAGCTTCCCAGCGGCGCGTACAGGACCAGCATGGCGAGGCTGTTGATGGCAACCATCACCAGGGTGAGGCCATCGTTTCCTTTTGCCAGGAAGCTCCACACCAGGACCATGGCGGTGCAGGGGGCGATGCCCAGCAGGATGCAACCGGATATGTAGGAGCGGTACAGGGGGACGTTCTGGCCGGCTACAGTATAGGTGCTGCCGACGTCCAGCGCCGGGCCTATGAGCCCCTTGAACACGAAACCGAGGAAGAACGTGGCGATCGCCACCATGGTGAACGGCTTGACGCACCAGTTTATGAACAGGGTGAGAAGCACCGGCCTGGGGGTCTTTCCCGCTTTTATGACCTCCTTGAAGTCGATCTTCACCATGATGGGATACATCATGAAGAACAGACACACCGCGATGGGGATAGAGACGTTCTCCACCGACACCCTGTCGAGCGCTTCGGAAACGCCGGGCGCCAGCTTGCCCAGCACGATGCCGGCGCCCATGCACAGCAGCACCCAGAGCGTCAGGTATCTTTCGAAGAAGCCCATCTTTCGGGCGGGTCGCCCGACATCCGTATCGATTACGTCGCTGTCTGTCACTTGGATTCTCTCCCTGGATGGCACATGGCGGTGTCCTCAGCACCCGCACGATTGCCGCTTGCCGGTCTTGACCCTGCGGTAATCGACGTACTTGCAGAACGTCTCGTTGACGCCCTTGAGGTTCTCGGTCTCGATCGAGTAGTAGGAGGAGGTACCTTCCTTTCTCACCCTGAGAAATCCCGCGTTCTTGAGGGCGTTCAGGTGATGGGACGTAAGCTGTTGGGAGATATCCAGTTCCCGCTCCACCTCGCAGACGCACGCCTCGCCGCCGGAGAGATAGCATATGATCCTAAGGCGGTTGGGTTCCGAGAGAACCTTGAGTGCCTCGGCCAGCTCGACTATACGCGGGTCCTTCCTGCACTCCAGCACCTCTCCGTTCTTCAAGGCGGTCACCTCCAATTACAAACACCTGCTTTTACAAACCACAATTGGTATTTTAACCGGAGTAGTATGAGGATATCAAGTAGGGCTCGAGCCGCTCCGGTCAGCTTTCCGCCTGCCTTCCGTGGGCCTGCCGGATGTAACGCAAATGGATTATCAGCCGCATATCCTGGCGACGAGGACGCCGACGTAATGTGTTGCCACTATGACCACGGAAGCGATGAGAAGGTGCTCGCCGACGACCTTCCACGGCTTGGCACCCTGCCGCCTGGCTATGAAGTAACTGGCGATGGCAATGACGGAGAAGCCGAAGGCTACGCTTACCACCACCGCCGTCGAGAGGTCCAGCAGCAGCACCGGGACAATGAAGATGGAGGCGAACACGAACTTGGAGATGAACGTGAGAATGGTCGATTCCCAGATCTCCCTGGTGGTATGGGCGTTCTCGGATTCCTCGCAGATGTGGATGCCGAGCGCGTCTGAGAAAGCGTCCGCGATCGCAATCGTCAGTATGCCGCCGAGGACGGCGAGTCTCGAACTCGTCCCGGACTCGAGCCCCACCATAAGGCCCAGCGTTGTGATTATGCCGGAGGTGAGGCCGAAGCTGACCCCCGTCCTGAACGAATCGCGTGTCATGAAATCTGGCACCTCCTGAAATGATGGTCGCTACGCCTGTTTTTGGTTCAACCCCCAATGAGTAGATTCTATTATTCTGTTAATGTGTTCATATGTTCAGATGAAATGTAAAAAAAATCACTCCTGCACGTGGCCGAGGCCCTGCTCGAGGATTCGCTTGATGTGCTTGTCCCTGAGGGAGTAGAGGGCCATCTTTCCTTCCCTCCTGTGCTCCACGACCTTCATGTTGCGAAGTACGCGCAGCTGGTGAGATACGGCGGAGTCGCTGGCGCCGACGGTTTTCGCTATATCACCCACGCATAGCTCCGCTCTGGACAGGACGTTGATTATCTTCAGCCTGGTCGGGTCGCTCAGGACCCCGAACAGTTCGGCGGTCCGCCGTACTACGTCTTCCCGTTCAAGCTCCCCGGCAATCGGGGATGCTTTTCCCTTGTCCGCGTTCCGGGACCCGTGTCCCTCATCGATGTCCATGAGAACTCACTTTCACTAATGAACATATGAACAATAATACATATATTAGCCATTGTAAAGGCCTGCACTCGTGACACGGTTTTTCGTGTGTTAGCGCCCGCCTCCCCATCCGCCGCCACCGCCACCGCCACCACCACCACCACCACCACCACCACCACCACCGCCTCCGCCATCCGAACTCCAATCCGTCGTCCAGCCAGCGGGGAAGACCTGTATGCTGGCGGGCTCGGTGGGGCAGGCCGACTGGCAGGCGCCGCAGCCGTTGCACCGGTCGGTGTTCACGTGGGGGCGCCGGTGCTCATCGATATCTATCGCGTTGAAGCGGCACCGTTCCTTGCACACAACGCAGATTCTGCCCTTCCAGGAGCGGCATGTGCTTTGGTTCACGTGGGCGGTGCCGATGGCCACGTACTCCGGTGCCTGCCGGGTAATCGCGCCGGACGGGCAGACCCGTGCGCACGCCTGGTCGCACTTGTCGAAAGTGCAGGGGGCGGTCCGGGGATGGAAACGCGGGGTCCACAGCTTCTGGAAGCCGTCCTCGATTCCCATCGGCTTGATGCAGCCGGTGGGGCACGCCCGGACGCACTCCACGCAGCGAGTGCAGGCGGCCAGGAACGCCGACTCGTCCTGGGCGCCCGGCATCCGGAGCAACGGCTCGCTTGTTCCGGTGCCCTTCAGCCCAACGCCGTACCCGGCGGCCAACACCGCGCCGACACCCACGGATGCCACGAACTCCCTGCGGGTGACGGTCAGCTTCCTGTCTGTCGCTTCCGCGGGGGCGTCGCTTTTCTTCACCCTCTTCGTCGAACGCCCGCTCCTTTTAACTCCACGGGAGCGGGAGATATCGACACCAAAGCTGTTCAAGGCCAGGGCGCCCTCGGTGGGGCAGGCGTCAATGCACTTCCCGCAGGCGGTGCAGTCGGCCGAACGTAGCCGCCCGCTCTCCTCCCGGGTGAACGGCTCGTCGACACCCAGGGGGCAGTTCTTGTAGCACGCCCCGCAGGAGATGCACACCTCCGGGTCTTTGACCACCGAGAGCGGGCTGAACGCCGCGCGCAACCTCTTGCCCGCCATCGAGACCAGGCTGAACAGCGCCCCCAGGGGGCAGACCTCCTCGCACCAGAAGCGGGGGCGGTAGAGAAACGCCAGCAGCAGCAGGACCACCAGGAGAACGGGGACCTGGGGGAGCAGGATGAAGTAGACGCCGCGGTTGAACACGACCAGTGGGCTGAACAGGTACAGGAGGTTGACGCCGACAAGCGAAAGCACCAGCACCGCCGGCAGGATTATGTACTTCACCCGTATCCGGCGGGGCTCCACGCCGCGGCGGCGCTCCTCGAGCAGCGCCTTCATCTCCCTGCCGTGGGGCCGGTAGTACTTCAGGAACTTCGGCTTGATGGCGCCGGCGACATCGAAGCAGGTCCCCAGCGGGCATATCCAGCCGCAGAAGAACCGGCTGCTCAACAGGGTGAGACCCAGCAGGATCCAAGCCGGCCAGTAGCCGAAGAACACGGAGGCGCTCCTGGCGGCGGTCACCGCGAACAGGCCCGCCAGCGGGTCGAAACGCAGGAAGAGGTTGGAGGGTGGCGCGTAGATGGGCGGGTACGCCGCACGGAAGGTCAACAGCACGAAGAAGGCCAGGAACGCCAGGCGGACTACCCACCGCCACGTCTCGACCCGCCTTAGCCCGCTTTTCTTCCCATGTTTCCGCACGTTAAACTCTCGCGATCTTCAGCTTGTTGTAATCCACTTCCCCCAGGCCCGCCTCGCCCCCGTAGATTATGTAAGGGACGTCTCGCGCCGTAAGCCCGAACAGCGTGCAGGCATAGCTGTCCGCGGCGACCACGTCGGGGCTCGCTATGACCTGCCCAGTATCCCTGGTCGGACCCGGGCCGCCGGGGCCGTTGTCCAGCAGTATCACCGAGGCGTCTATGATCGACAGGGTGGGCTTGACCAGGGTGTTGAGGTCGGCGATGGCCCGGTGGGTGTCGTAGTTATGGATGTCGCTCATGTTCGCGGTAACCCCGATGAAGTTCTTCATCCCCAGGGTGAGCCCGGTCCCGGAGTGGTGCTTGGCCTTGGGGACGGTGATGACCACGTCCGCCTGGAGCACCTCGGGGTAGATGCTGGTGGAGTTCATCGATGTTGCCCGCGGGATCGCGGTCAGGACCCCGTGACCTTTATCTTCCTCGTTGAACCCAAGGACCTCGCCCCCGCTCTTCTCCACCGCATCGCCGATACCGCTTTCCGGCCCGAAGCCGTCAGCCACCGAACCACAGAGAACATGGTCAATCACGATGACCCGGCCCGCTCCCGCCTCCCGGCACATCGCCACCACCTGGCCCACCACATCGGGGTTGGTGGTGGTCGCGTTCTTGAGCCCGTCCATGAACGAGGCGTTGGGCTTCACCACCACAACGTCCCCGGAGCCCACGAAACGGCCCATTCCGCCCAGGGCGTCGACGGAGTTACGGGCCAGCTCCCCGGGGCTCTGCCCCGAGGCAATAGCCAGGTCGGACGGCCCGAAGCCGGGGCTGGTCCGCTCCGGCACAGTACTCTGGACCACGGGGGTGTCTTTGGAGCCGCACGAGGCCAGTGAGCCCAGGCAGGCGGCCAGCAGCAGCCCTCCGGCCCAGCGCCCCATCCTGGTGAGGAACTCCCGGCGCTCCATGTCACACGCGAGCGCCCTACCCGCGGCCTCCATGTCCTCCGGTGAGAACCGCTCTGGGTCCGACATCTTATCCATGACAACCTCCGCCCGGCCATGTTGACGTTTTCTTAATCCTGTTCTTATTACTACGTAACGGCATTGACAAACAACAAGGAAAGGCCTGAATCACGGAAAAAACACGGGGTGTTAACGCTGTCTTCAAGATCGGCGTGCATTCGACCAGTGATCGGCTAGTTAACCCGCACGATTCTGGAGGCGGAAATGTTGTCTTTTTGGATGAGTAAAGAGATTGAAAGGGTAAGCAATTCAAATTACGTGTAACGGCGACAGTAACGGTTGGCTAGCCGCTGAATGGTTTGATTTCCAGTAGATCAAGAAAAGCGCTAACTCTTTCAAATGCGTCTCTTTGCTCGATTTCCCTTTCTTCTTCATCCTCGATCAGCTCGAAGGTAACGAAAGCCACGGGAACGAAGTGGTCAACGCTTGGACACTGGGCTCTGATCTTGGACAGACCTTCCATTACCAGGCTGTTGCCTGCAAATGGTCCAAAAGCAAAGGCAAGGGCCTGTGTGCCACCTGGGTAATTTCGAACTACGAAGCATACATCATATGCGTCCTTCTCCTTCAACCTGTCATGCAAGGCCATTCCCTTCATGACCAGGAACGGAACGACTCCGGCGACATTCACCCTTTCGCTCCTCAGTCCCCCATCAGGCAATCGGCCTTCGACATCTACGGTGAAGGAGTTTTCAAAGACGATATCGCAACCCCGTGCCTTCCGTGCACGAAGGTCCTGGGCAATTTGGTGACGGTGCTTTCTTCCCCTGCCACCATATTCACCGGCAACGAAATCAACCTTGATTCTTACTTCACGTCCATCTTTCAAAGTGACGGTCCGCCAGAAACTTGCCGGGTTCCGCTCGTCCTGTTCGTATCCTCTTTCTCCAAGCCGTTCAAGAAATGTACTGTAATCGTCGTTTGGGATGTTTCTAAAGTCTAATGACAGATCGACATCCAGAGACCCGACGTGCCCGCCACCGTGATCCTTGAACTGGAAGTACGGTACCCAGCCGCCAACGAGAACCATGTACTCACTATTTCTGCCAAGCAGTGAGATAAGCTCTACAAGAACGCCGCGGCAGGCCTCTGTCGTTTCCTCGGGATAATCAGCCCTCGTTACCATTTCTTTTCAAGCCGCTCTCTTAGTAACTGCTCAGCAGCTTCCTCGCCCCTCGGTTTGTAACCCATAAGGTCCAAGTATAGTTGGGTGTCCGACACGACTTTCCGCCCTTCTGCCTCCTGGAGTCCATAAAAGATCCCGTCATCGTATGGAGTCAGTATCGACACGTTCCATCCGGATGAAACCTCTTTCCAGCCAAGCGCTTCCGCGAGTTCATCGGGAGGTGCATCAACGTACGCATATACTCTCTTGTACCTGAGGGCCGGCGCTACCAGATCCGCGCCCGATGTGAGAGTGAATCCGTACTCAATACCCTTACCAGCGCAATACTCAGTGATTTTCCTCTCGATTTTTTCTGTGTTATCTGGAGAGTAGAAGTTCGCAATGCGGTTTTTCCTGTATGTGTAATCCCTGACCCATTCTTCTAGTAGTAGCCTGGGGTTCTTCAGTCGAAACCCCTTTGTACCCCGTGACGTTGCCTCCTTCACCAGGTCATAGTCGAGTAGGCGCTGTTTGACGTTTGACACCTGGCCGATACTGACCCCGACTTCTTTCGACAACTCTTGCACAAGCCATTTCCTGCGAGGATTCTCAAGCAGGGCACGCAGTACGCGGGCCGACTTGGGATAGAAAAGCGACTTGAGCGTTCTGCGAGCTGGGTATGGATTTGGGTTCCCTTGGATATCAATATAGATGCCATCGAACTGAAGGTAGCAGTTCCCCGCAAGGTCCATGCACCCTATGCTATTCTCGCGACAAATCTGTGTTGCTTTTCTCGAGATGTACGGTGCCGCGAAGATTCCATACCACCTGGCAGGCTCGTTTTTTTTCAGTGCCGCAAACGAATTCGCAGCCATTAAGGCGAATCGTGGCTGGCCCAATGACCTTACTGTAAACAGGAGTGAAACGGGTTCGCCAACAGCCGCTCGCACTGTAATAATAAGATCAGGCATGAGTGGAGCGGGGCCTTTTATTCCGGGCCCTATTCCGGGAGTTTCTACAACCTGCTCGATTTTACAGATACCCGTACTACCAAGCACCCGCTCCGCAGTTTCCCTGATTTGTTTTGGTATGAGTCTTTCCTCAATCATAGTTTCACCGTATAGGACTGTTTCAGCGTATGTTGATATTATATTCTAGGGTGATATCGAAGTCAATATTAGTGATACGAGATGTTTCAGCGGTTGTTGAGATTACGCTCGTAATGAAATAACCTGAACATCTCCAAAGTATCGCTGCAGCTCTCTGATAAGCTCGCCGATCTCCAGACTCGGGCGCTCGCCCCCCCTTGTTCTGCAATCCCGTCAATTCCCTGAAACTTCCTAGTTCCAACGAAGACACGCATTGTGGTGTCCAGCAAAAAAACTAACGCATGACCTCGGTCAGCCGAACCTGAACGGCTCTTTGAAGTACTTGTCGGGATCACGGAACCTGACGTCTCTGATGTTGAAATCCTCAGGGTCGAACTCGCCGCCGACCCAGTCGAGCATCTCCTCGTGCTCCTCGTTGTCGGGGTCTCCTATGATCTCGAGGAACTCCTCGTACCCGTACACTCCGCCGCAGTCCTCCGGCGGGCAGGCCCGCTTCCCCTTGATGCAAACAGGGTATTGAACGCCTTTCTCCCGGGGGATGATCTTTTCCAGGACAACGGTGTGAAGCCAGTCGTCGCCGAAGTCGTAGGTATACCTGGCGCGGTTGTTGTTCGCGTTGAAGAGGTCGGCGATCTTCCGCTCCCTGCCGGAGATGACTTCGTATGCGGAGAGGCCACTCTCGTCGGGAATCCCTATCCTGACGTCATGCCGGGCTGATGGATCGTAGACCTCGAACTCGTGGAAATGGCAGTCCATCCATCCCATCGCGTCCTGGATCGCCACGTGCAAATCCCAGAACGTGTACGATTCCGGGACCTGTATCCTCCGCCAGACAGGCGGCCTGACGTCCTTGAGATCAACCCTGAACTGGTAGACCCGCTTGAAGTCCATTGACGCTGCCTCCCCGGTCTCGGCCACTTCGCTCTCCCGCCCAAAGGCGTTCCCGCCGGTTGCTTCGTCTTCAGGTTCTCTCCCCGGCCCACTCCGTTCCTCACCGGCGGCCAACGTGTCAGAAGACAGGCCTCTTTCATGAAGAGTATGCAGGTGGTGGAACAGCATATATCCCTTGAGGTTCAAGAACTCGTCAATACTCCCCACCTGCTTCTTCTTGACCAGGCTGCGGCTCATCGACCGTACGTACTTGGTCATCACACTCTTGTATTCACGTCGAACGATGAATACGGAGCCGATTATCTCGTTGAAATCGTCCAGGCGCCACAGGCGGGCGCATAAGAGGTCTCTCGGTTCTACGTCCTTCGACCGCTCTTCGTCTACCACGTTGATTATCTCGCGTCGGAATCCATCCTCCAGCGTCATGCCCCACCCGTGGTGCACGAAAAAAACCTCGTACATCGAGAACCGGCAGTCCTTCAGGGCATCGATTGCTTCCCGTGTCCCACGCGTGAACTCCGCCCCCCGCTCTTCCTCGAACTCCTCAACGATTCGCCTGCCGGTACACTCGAGAGGCCTGTCGATGAGAAACCAGTCCAGGAAGATATCCTCTTCCAGCGATGGCTTACCGGGCATCTCCGACTTAGCGAGCCTTTCACGCCCCGTGGCGGCCAGGAACTCCTCTTTAGCCGGTTCCTTCTCCGCGAGGATGTGCGGCGCGTCGGAGAACCGTATCAACTCCAGCATCAGGCGCTCATACGTCGTGAGCCATCTCTCCCCGTCCTCTTCCGGCGCGGAGGCCGCGCTGGCGCGCGCCTCCTCGATCCTGTCCAGGCAGCACTTCTTGAACTTCTTCCCGCTGCCGCAGGGGCACGGCTCGTTCCTTCCCGTCTTGAGCCACTCCCTGACCTCTTCGGCCGCCATCTCATCGGTTTCCGGCCCGATGCCGGAGGCGAGGTCATACTCGGCGAACACCTCGTCCAGCAGGGTCATGGTCACGCGCCTGTCATCGGTTAATCTGTCCATGGTCCCGCAGCAGACCTCACGGATGTCCTCACCGAGTATCTCCTTGAGACCGTACGTTCCGGCATGCTTGAACGACTCAAGGTTTTTCTCCATTTCCCGGATCTCAGGCTCCGGGAACTGCTCTCTCCACTTTTCCCACTGGGAATCCAAGACACCGGCGGCAAGCGCGTTTCCCGACCTGGAAAGCAAAATGGATAGAAACGTGAAGAGGATGTAGAAGCACTCGTCGTCCGGGTCCAGCGATTCGAGAGTCTCGACCAGGAAATCCACGTTACCGGGTTCCCGGTGCAGGTAGCCCAGTACCTCGATCGCGGGAAGGCGTGCTTCGCCGAAGTCGGGGTTCCGTGCGATCCTCTTGAGCTCGGAGGAGACCTCGCCGGCGTGCTCCGACCCCAGCTTCACCAGGGCGAAGACCGCCTCGTCGAGCGGATCTCCTTTGCAGTATAGTAATGCCTGGATCAAGGGGGGCAATCCCTCAATCGCCCGCAGATGCCCGATGATCCCGATCAGGTCGACCAGCCCCGGGGGTGGGTGCACTACCTTTACATGACTGATTATGTCGCCGGCCATACCGACGAGGACCGGGGTCGCCGCCTCCGCCCTCGAGAGCAGCATGTCAAGCTCTTCCTCGTCGAGGTAGTCTTCCGCGGTGGTGATGTCGTACACCAGCAAATGGGAGATGAGATGCCCGCACCATTTATCGATGTAAGGCCGGAAAGTGATAAGCGTTGAGATTGCATTACTGACGGCTCTCACCTCGGCACTCACACCGTCGCTGGGAAAGGCGGTGCCGAGCTCACCGTCGAGCAACCCCGCGGCTCTCGTGGCCAGCGCGGTGTAACCGATGACATCGTCCTCGCCTCCCTGCCGCTCCGCGAGCATCGAGCATAACTCGTAGAAGATGGGCACGGCGGGATGCAGATCGGCCTGTGCGTGGACTATCTCCTCCGCCTCTTCGATCGAGATAATTCCGTTCTCGAGGTCGTCGATCGCCTTTCCGGCGACAAGCGAAGATTCCATGATAGACCTGGCTATCGTTTCCGGCGTGAGCTTCGACATCTCGTCTACGGCGGCCTCGAGGGACCGTCCGCCGGACTCCAGCTCCGAGATAAACTCTACGATGCGTTGCGACGTCTTCTCGTCCGTTCCAAGCACTCCAATCATTTCCAGGCGGCCCGCGGGCCGAGGCCTTCCGGTCACCGTCACACGTTCTTGTTTGATTATCCCGGAAGGGGGGCACCATATCCAGTGGAGATTACAATTGGCAGTGTCTTTGTTGACGAGCAGCAATGAGCACGCCCGAGATAGGGAAGCTTGCTTGCTAGAGTTGTGTATCCCGTCCTAGAATGGCCAACATGAGGAACATCCTCTTGATTTCAACGAACCGTAACGGATCAAGTATCGCAAGACTCATGGAGGAACGACCCGGATGATCGTACTGCACGGCGCCTGGATCGATAACAGGTTTCACGTCTGGGGCGAGGACTCGGACCTCCCCAGGGCAACGAAGAAGCCACGGGGGCGCCCGCCAAAGGTCCCTAAACCGAAGCCCCATCCGTTTGCCGCCGGAGCGAAAGCGCTCCACGCGGTGCTGGAAGGCGTCACGGGGGACCGGCCGCCGGGAGCAGGCGTTGAGGAATCGGTGTTACATCTCTGGCTTCCGTCCGACTCACTCGGGCCCCTTTTCAGCCCCGGGCTCATCAGGGATGACGAGGAACTTCCCGGGGTCGCGAAAGGGATCGCTCCATGGATAATACAGACACTCGCGCTGCCGCCGGGCCCGGCGCTTGAACTCCTGGTGTCGTTGCCGGAGGAATCGCCCCCACGGATCGCTATAGGCGACTCGCTTCGCTTTTGGACACTGGCGGCTGAACTGGCGCTGGAGATGGTGGCCCGACAGGAGTTCTACCCGGACGTTGAGGCAGGCGAGGACGGTGTCCACGCTCGCTGGAGGCCGCTCACGGACGAAGGGGATACGCTGGAACGGGTACGGATGCTCGCGGATTCGTTCCCACCGGTGTGCAGGGCCCACCTGAAGGACGGAGGTGGGAGTCCGGTCGCGATGGTAGACGGGTTCCTGGAGGCCACAGTCGACGCGTTCGTCCGGGGGGAACTATCGCGGGCCGGCGGATTCCCCAAACGGCGGGGGCGGAAGCCCGCAGTGGAGCCTGTCTTTCAACGCTGGCTGTCGGCGGCGGCTTCCGATGATGGCTCCATCCAGGGAGCGGCCGAGGAACTGAACGCTTTCGCCGGGGAGTTTCACGCCTGGACCGATACGCTCCGCCCCGGGTCAAACGGAGCACCTTTCAGGACCTGTTTCCGTCTCTCACCCCCGGCAGAGCCCGCCGGGGGAAAGCAGCCGAAGGGCAAGAAATCCGTAGAGCCTCCCTGGACCGTGACGTTTCACCTCCAGGCGAAGGACGACAGGAGCCTGCTTGTCGCCGCCGACAAGGTGTGGAAGACGCGGTCGAAGACGGCCACGTTCCTCAAGCGGCGGATCGAGGATCCCCAGGAACGGCTTCTGGCGGACCTCGGCAGGGCCTCCCGGCTTTTCCCCGAACTGGATGAAGCGCTCGCGTCGCCCCGGCCGGTCTGCTGCGAACTGGCCACCCGGGAGGCGTACGGCTTCCTGCGGGAGTCGGCGCCGCTGCTCGAGCAGAGCGGCTTCGGTGTGCTGGTGCCCCCCTGGTGGAACAAGCCGTCTTCCAGGCCGGGCGTCCACCTGAAGGTCAGCTCCAGCGGATCGGTCAAGGGAGCGGGATCGGGGCTCCTGGGTCTGGACGGCATCGTCGACTACGACTGGGAGATCGCCATCGGGGACGGGACGCTAACCCGGGAGGAGTTCGAGAACCTTGCCTCCCTCAAGGTGCCGCTGGTGGAGGTCCGCGGGCAGTGGGTGGAGCTGCGATCAGACCAGATAGAGTCGGCGATCGAGTTCTTCGAGAAACAGCGGGCGGGGAAGATGACCGTCGCCGAGGCGATGCGCCTTGGCGCGGGAGGCGAGATAGGGGAGACCGGGATTTCGGTGGTAGGCGTCGAGGCGGAAGGCCGGCTGGCGGGAATCATCGGCCGGGATGGCCCCCAAAAAAAGATCGCCAAGGTCCGGCAGCCGAAGGGATTTCACGGCAAGCTCCGCCCCTACCAGGTAAAGGGGCTCTCCTGGATGGCGTTTCTGGACGAATTCGGACTGGGGGGGTGCCTGGCCGACGACATGGGGCTGGGAAAGACCATTCAGCTTATAGCGCTCCTCCTGCACGAGAGGCGGGGGTCCGGAAAGAAGCCGGGCCCGACGTTGCTCATCTGTCCGATGTCGGTGGTCGAGAACTGGCGCAGGGAGGTGGAGAGGTTCGCCCCATCGCTCTCGGTCATGGTGCATCACGGCACCGAGCGGCTCTCCGGTAAGGAGTTCTCGAGGGAGGCCCGAGGGCACGATATGGTGATAAGCACCTACGCCCTGGCCAACCGCGACCGGGAACACCTGGCGGCCGTACGGTGGGAGAGGGTGGCGTTGGACGAGGCACAGAACATCAAGAACCCATCGGCCAAGCAAACGCGGGCGATACGCTCTCTGGAGGCGAAGCGTAGGGTGGCGCTCACCGGGACCCCGGTGGAGAACCGCCTCTCCGAACTGTGGTCGATCATGGAGTTCCTCAACCCCGGCTACCTGGGTTCGGCGGCCCAGTTTCGTCGCAACTTCGCGTTGCCGATAGAGAAGTATCGACAGGCCGACCGAGCGGAGCAACTCCGCGAACTGGTGCGGCCGTTCGTGCTGCGCCGGCTCAAGACCGACTCCTCGATTATCTCGGACCTCCCCGACAAGATGGAGATGAAGGTGTTCTGTAATCTAACCGGTGAGCAGGCCACGCTCTATCAGGCGGTCGTTGAGGACATGATGGAAAAGGTTGAGGAGTCCGAGGGTGTCAAGCGCAAGGGGCTGGTGTTGGCCACCCTGACCAAGCTGAAGCAGGTCTTGAACCATCCGACTCAGTTCCTGCAGGACGGAAGCGAAATCCCCGGCAGGTCGGGGAAGCTCGCCCGCCTCTCCGAGATGCTGGAGGAGGTGCTCTCCGAGGGCGAGAAGGCGCTGGTGTTCACCCAGTACGCCGAGATGGGGAAGATACTGAAGTCGTATCTCCAGGACACGTTCGGCAGGGAGGTGCTCCTTCTCTACGGGGGCACCGGGAAGAAGGCGCGCGAGGAGATGGTCGCGCGTTTCCAGCAGGAGGGCGGACCACCGGTGTTCGTGCTCTCGCTCAAGGCGGGGGGAGTGGGCCTCAACCTGACCGCCGCCTGCAACGTATTCCACTTCGACCGATGGTGGAACCCGGCGGTCGAGAACCAGGCAACCGACCGGGCGTTCCGGATAGGCCAGACAAAAGACGTGCAGGTATACAAGTACGTCTGCGCCGGAACCATGGAGGAACGCATCGACATGATGATCGAGCAGAAGAAGGAACTGGCCGAGAACGTGGTGGGCGCGGGGGAGAAGTGGCTGACCGAACTTTCAACCGAGAAGTTGCGGGATATCTTCACACTCTCGCGGGAGACGGTGGGGGAGGTGTAGGGATGTCGGATTGGGATTATTACAAATATTACCCGCCGAGCCGCCCGAGGGAGGTGAAAGACGGCATCAAGTCGGAGAGCCGGCATGGGAAGATAGGCGATACCTGGTGGTCGGACCGCTGGATAGAGGTGCTCGAGTCGTTCAACATGGGGGCCCGGTTCAACAGGGGCAAGTCCTACGCTCGCAAGGGCCAGGTCATCGACATCGACATCGAGCCGGGGGAGGTAAAGGCGCGGGTCCAGGGGTCGCGGGCCAGGCCGTACACGGTCGTGATGAAGCTGAAGCCCCTGCCTGAGCGTGAATGGGACAAGGTCACCGACGCCATGGCCTCGAAGGCGATATTCGCCGCCAAGCTGCTTGCCGGGGAAATGCCGGCCAACATCGAAGAAGCGTTCGCCGAGGCGAAGGCCCCCCTGTTCCCCGAGGGGCGGGACGACCTGGTCACCGACTGCAGTTGTCCCGACTGGGCCAACCCCTGCAAGCACATCGCCGCCGTCTACTTCCTGGTGGCCGAGGAGTTCGACCGGGACCCGTTCATGATCTTCAAGCTGCGCGGCCGCACCAGGGAGCAGATCGTGGAAGCGCTTCGGGGCAAGCGCGCCGCCGTTCCCGACGACGGCGGGAAGGCGCCGTCCGCCGATGCCGCCGTGGACGACGGGGAGCAGTTCCCGCCCCTGGAGGAGTCTCTGGAAGGCTTCTGGTCTTGCGGCGCCGGCATAGAGGGCTTCCGCGCCTGCCCGAAGTCACCCGCGGTCGAGTTCGCGATCCTCAAGCGCCTCGGCCCCTCGCCGTTCACCTCCGGCACCCGCAACTTCACCGAACTGCTCGAGCCCGCCTACGAACTCGCCACCCGCCGGGCGATGGAGTTGGGGCTGGGGGAGTAGGCCGCTTCCGGTCGCTCACCGGTCTTCCCCTCGCAGCCGGGGTTACACCCGAGTACCAGACATGCGAACCTTATCCAGGCGAAGGTTCCAGCCATCAAGCTCCGAACGTTTTCTCATACTTGACCAGTACCGATTCCAACTTCGCCGTAATCTGCTCCAGTCGGTTCAGTTCTTGACTAATGCCATCTTCAAGAATCTGTCTCGCTACCGCGCTTGGGGGCACACCTTTTTTCTGAGCGAGCTTGGCCAAGCCATCGATTGTTTCGTTCTTAAGTCTGAGATTATAGACACTCATCCGGTCCTTTTTCCTGGGTGGCGCTACTCTTACTTTCTTGCCCTTCTCGAAGAGTTCCAAGGCTTCCCGGGCCGTCATGTCTTCAATCCGCTTCTTTTCACTCACTTCAGCCTCCAAGCTGTTCTGGGCCTCCATATTCCCTCGGCTTCATCTACTGGATCCAGGGGAGCTATAATCACTTTGCTGTTACTTTCACACGTTCCCATTGCCAGGACCCGTAGCCCATGCTCCCTGTCATCTTCCCAGGAAGCAGTTCGATTAGTATCCAGAACCAGTGCTTCATAAACCTCGCTTACAGTCAGTTGATGTTGAGCCACTTTCGACATGTTTTCATCGTCCCACATGAGTTCGTCAATATAGATTCTATCCAATAGGCCTCCTCCAGTAAGACATATATCTTACACATACCATTATTGACTATGTCGGATCCGTTGTCAATAATAATCACCATTCCCTGCAGAACAGGACGACTTGGTCACCGACTGCGGTTGCCCCGACTGGGCCAACCCCCGCGAGCATATCGCCGCCGTCTACTTCCTGGTGGCCGAGGAGTTCGACCGGGACCCGTTCATGATCTTCAAGCTCCGCGGCCGCACCAGGGAGCAGATCGTGGAAGCGCTTCGGGGCAAGCGCGCCGCCGTTCCCGACGACGGCGGGAAGGCGCCGTCCGCCGATGCCGCCGTGGACGACGGGGAGCGGTTCCCGCCACTGGAGGAGTGCACCGGTGATTTCTGGTCTTGCGGCGCCGGCATAGAGGGCTTCCGCGCCTGCCCGAAGTCACCCGCGGTCGAGTTCGCGGTCCTGAAGCGCCTCGGCCCCTCGCCGTTCACCTCCGGCACCCGCAACTTCACCGAACTCCTCGAGCCGGCCTATGAACTCGCCACCCGCCGGGCGATGGAGTTGGGGCTGGGGGAGTAGTGTGCTTACGGTAGCTCACCGGTCTTCCTCTCGCAGCCGGGGCGACATCTGGAGGATCAGGCATGCAAACTCCATTCAGGTGAAGGTTCGCCAACGGTCGTTGGAGGATTCGACAGAGATATGTATAATAGTATGTGGAAGGAAATATACAATTAGTTGTGGAGGTATTTGAAGTGTCCAAGAAAGCAATACAGGCCCAATAGATGAGTCACTCCTGCATGACCTTGATTTGAGGTCTGAAAAGGAGTCGGTCCCAAGAGCCGTCCTTATCAGGAAGGCTTGCAAGCGATACCTGGATGACGAGAAGAAGAAAGAGCTCGAAAGACAGTGCGTTGAAGGTTATCAAAGGATTCCCGAGAGCACGGAGATTGAGGAGACACAGGTCAAGATGCTTCCCGAGGAATGGTAGGAATGCGGCGCGGAAAGGTCTGGTGGGTTGATTTCCCTGAACCGGCAAGGAGGCGTCCGGCGGTTGTCCTGACAAGGGATTCCGCCTGTGACGTGAGGAGTTCTCTTGCCGTCGGGCCTGTAACCGGGACTATCAGGTCTATTCCCGTGGAGGTTCCCCTGGGACCCGAACAGGGTTTATCCGTGGAGTGTGTCGCGAATTTGGACGACATCTTGACAGTTCCAAAGAAGTATTTCGACGAGAGAATCACTGTACTGTCGGCCGTTGTTATGGAACAGGTAGAAAAAGTGATTGCCCTTGCTGTGGATATCAGAATAGATTAGCAGTACACGCATTGGAAGTGGACACCATCCGCATGGCCGGGAAAAACTGTCCACTTTGCTTGCGAACGCTGTCCATTTTGGGTGCGCGCGACAATAATAATAGTTGTAGTTATGAAGGACTGCTATCCCGGGAAAGAAGGACTCGCATTCCTTCTTTATAATCGCTACACCACCACTTGACACCGTAAGCAGTTTCCTTTTATAATCTCAATGATGAGACATAAATATTATATATGATACTGGAGGATGAGATAACAAAGCGCGGGCGAGATGCCTTGGAAAAAGCAGATGCATTCTTGAAGAACGCAAGGCGGGCTCTGGACGAAGGTGATCTAGACCCTTGCATCCACGACCTGTTTCCGCCGTGCGAATTCGCTGCGAACGTTCTGCGGGAGAAGATAGGGGAAGAGCCGTCAGAGGATCACGAGGTAAAACTCGAGAGCGCTCAGAGGGCATACAGGAAGTCCCTAATCGGGCACAAGGAATACCACGCGTATGAACGCGTGTACCAGTTGAAATCGGTGGTTCAGTATTACCCCTACTACAAAGTAAAAAAAACGAAGAAGTCCCTTGAGAGGGTCACGCCTCAGGAGGCTGTGGAACTCTTCGCCGGCGTGGTCTCGCTGGTGGAGAAGGCGAAGCAGTATGCGAATGAATGAGCAAGCAAGCATCAGCAGCACCAGGAACTTGATACTCCTGCGAGAGCTGGCGGCGGCAGGACCATCGGGAATGAGTGCCGAACACGCCTCGATCGTGTCCAGGCTCAGCAGGCCATCGACGTTCCGCGCTCTGGACGAACTGCGAACGTACGGGATTGTTGAGAAGAATGGGTCTGTATGGAGGTTGGTTGCCGGCAATCCCTATGTCATTAAGGCCGTGGGAATACTGGACGCGGAGCGGTTCATGTTGCTCGATGAAAGCGTACGCAGGGAGGTCGCCGAAGTCGCACGCCAGGCGGACGACTTCTACGGGGAGAACCACTACGCACTGGTTGCCTTCGGCTCGGCGGTGGGGGAGTTGCCGCTAGACGCAGAAGATATCGATATCTTGATTGTGGTTGAAGACCAGCGCGACTTCAGGGTTATAACGCGACAGATGAAGGCGAGCATCTCGTTCCTTTCCCCCGAGGAAATCGAAGAGCAATGGGCCGGTGGTGAGCAGTTCATTCAGGAAACGATAGCCAGAGGCATACTGGTCCGCGACCCCCTGGAGAAGCTGGCACGGCTCAGGGTCTCGAGGACGCGCGAGTTCAATCTCGAAAAGGCCCTGGACTCATACCTGGACCTATATAGAAGGGAAAACGACCTAGCTAGCATGGCTTACTCGGACAAGAACTGGGAGCAGGTGGCATTTCATCAGAATAAAGCCGCAGCCGCGCTGGCTCGCATATGGCTGTTGGGCATCGGAGTGAGACCTCGCTCAAGGCCGGAGCTGGCCGATCAGCTAGGAATGTTGTGCTCGCGACTTCGCAACGAGTATGTGCACCTGACCAAGGAAACTCCCGACGACGAAGATCACGCCGAAGAGAGGGAGAGGGAGTTCTGGGCTTTCCGAAGTAGTACCTCGCACCTGTCCGATTCGACGAGAGAGTTCAGCGAGCTACTTGGGCTGCTGCAAGGCAGCGAGCGGGAGGCCATTCAAGCAATCAGGTCATTCATGCTCAGCAGGGGTTTGACAGTTACGCTGGAACACGGCGATTCGGATCTCAAGATACGTAACCCGGAGAGCCGCAGGTCGCTCAACATAGAGGTCAAGAGCTCAACTTCAAACATAGGCATAAAAGCGATTCAGGCCGAGGCTGACCGACATGCAGCAAAGCGCAATAAGCTCGCTCTGGTCTACAACCCTCACCGGAACCTCCCTGCGGACCAGCGAAAATACGAGGTCAGTCGCCACGCAATAGAGATCGCGAAAAAAGCGGGTATGTGTCTGGTCCCGTCGAACGTGTTTTTCTCATGGGCCTGCGATGCAATAGAAGAAGACCTCAAGGGTACGGCTGCTTTCGACTCGTTTATGGAGCTATGCGAGAAGAGCCCCCCTGTGGCTCAAGCCGCTTCGTAGGAAGACCGTTCCTCAGAACGATTAGTAAGATCGGGAAAAACTGTCCACTATGAAAATCCGTCGCCCAATTGAAGCCGACGCCGCGGTGGACGACGGAGAGCGGTTCCCGCCACTGGAGGAGCGCCTTGAACGCTTCTGGTCGTGCGGCGCCGGCATAGAGGGCTTCCGCCGTTGACAACCCGAGGTCTCGTTCGCGGTCCTCAAGCGCCTCGACCCATCGCCGTTCACCAGCGGCAGCCGCAATTTCACCGAACTTCTCGAGCCCGCCTACGAACTCGACACCCGCCGGGCGATGGAGTTAGGGCTGGGGGAGTAGGGTGCGTTCCCGGCCGGACAGGCGGAATACATACGGGTTTTCCCCGGCCAGCACACACCGGTCCGGGTTTCACTGAAGAGGTGGGGTCGCCGGACTGAGTGTTCCTGTATACTATGAATCGATTGCCGTCAACGCGGTGAACACGCTTATACCGTTTTGGTTGTTCGACTGATTTGCGTTGGGAGTCAAGAATGGCAAATAAAAAGCCAGGCAACGTTGCGGCCATCAAGGACCAAGCCCTTGCAGAGTGCTTGAGGAAGGTTCGAGAGTCCCTTGAGAGAGAAATAGACTCGGGTTTCAAGCTCATTCTTTTTGGTTCATACGCGAGGGGTGAGGCCGGGCAGGATTCTGATGTCGATATCATGGTAGTAATTGACCGTGAGCAGGTGGATTCCAGCCTGAAGGAGAAGGTCCGAAACATAGTCTACGATCAAACAATCGGAACCGACTATTTGTTCTCCGTAATAGTAGTATCGGAAAGCCTTGCCCGTGAGCGCGCCGGATTCAAGGTCTTCGCGGCCGTTGAGCAAGAAGGCATAGATATTTGAAGAGGTCAACGAACATTGGGTTGCTGATAGCGAAAGCCGATGAAAGCATCGAGGCCGCCGGCCAATTGATGGAAAAGGGGCACTACAGCTTCGCGTCTTCACGTGCTTACTATACGATGTACTATGCGGCGGAGGCAGTGCTTTTACACAACGGCCTTCAGTTCAAGAAGCATTCCGCCGTTATCTCCAACTTCAATAAGGAGTACGTGAAGAACGGTACCTTTCCCCAATCAATGTCCAGGTCTTTCCAGAAGGCTTTCACGCTACGGGCGGAAGGTGACTACGGCTTGATTCCCATTGATCAAGAGGAAGCCCAGCTTGTCATAACGGAAGCGATAAGCTTTGTTGGGAAGGTTCGGGAGTATCTTGTGAACGCGGGTTACAATTTGGAAGAGGAGTAAGTAAAAAGACCCGACGCTCACTTCGGAGCGGGCTTGAGGGCGGACTCGCTGTAGGTGCAGTCGGGGTCCCACAGGAGCCACTCCTCGACACCGGCGTTCTCTACCGCGTCTATCTGTCGGCGCACCATGTCCGGGGTGTAGGTGACCTTGAGGGTGAAGTCCTGCAGCCACGGGCGAAGCCTGGCGGACGTTCCTTTTATCGCCTTCTTGAAGTCCTCCATCGTGGCGGTGACGGTGTCACCGGGGTTGTCCACCGGGCTCTTGATGCCGTACTCGCCCGGGTTGTAGTGGGACGGGTAGGCCATCGGCGACAGGTAATCCACATGCTTGGCCACCTCCTGCACGTCCTGGCCTATACCCATCTCCCCCTGGTCGCTGGCGGTAAGCCCGAAGAGGTCCGCTGATATGAAGACGTTGTAGGAGGCAAGCTTCTCCCTGGCGTACTCCAGGAACCCGTTGATGACCTCAACAGGGGTCCGGTCGTCCTTGCCGGGGTAAAGGCAGTCGTCGGTGTTACCGTCGGAGGGAAACCTTACGTAGTCGAACTGCACCTCGTTGAACCCGGCCTTCGCCGCCGCCTCCGCCACCGACACGTTGTAATCCCAGACCTCGCGCGAGTAGGGGTCGGTCCAACCCCCTTTGCCCCAGGGACCGCCGTACTTGTTCTGTACCGCCAGGCCGGGGCGTGCCTCGGCCAGTATGGGGTCCTTGAACGTGACAACACGGCAGATGGTGTAGATATCCTTGTGGCGTACCCTGTCGACGCACGCGTCCAGGTCGATGTAATCGTTGGCGCTCCCTATCTCCCGGGCAAGCGGGTTGTTGATATCGAAGCCGATTAGCCCGTACTCGTTCTTGAGGTCGATCTCCAGGGCGTTCAGCTCGGTGCGTTCCACCAGGTCTATCATCTTGTCAAGGTCGGTGTCGCTGGCGGCGATGTAGATCGAGACGTGCGCGCCGCGCGCGGTTGGGGTTTTCTGAGTCACCACGTAGGCGTTGGCCTCGTTTCCCGCCTTGTCTGTTGCGGTGATCTGTAAGCTCTGGGCACGGGTGGTGGTGGCGTTTCCTTTGAAGTCACCGTTGGAGTCAACGGGAACGTCGTCGTCTCCGACTGTGACGGCAGTGCCTTTGTCCGTCTTCCCGGAGAAACTGACGTCCACCTGGTCCGACTCCTTCTGCTGGGTCACCTTCTTGCTGGTGATTTTCAGGTCGGGCGGGGTGGTGTCGACCGTGAAAGACCAATCGGCGTTCCGCTTTCCCATCAGCCCCCCGCCGTCCAGTGAGACCACCGCTTTATGTTCGCCGTCGGTCAGCGCCAGTTTGCAGGAGACGCTCTTTGGCTTGATTGAGGCGTCAGGGGTAACGTCCTTGCCGTCCACCTTGATCGACACCTCTTTGGGGTCAACCTTCTGGCTGAAAGTGGCTTTCACGTCCACGTTTGCGTCGCTAACGTAGGAACTCGAGCCCGGGCTCAAGCCCCCGATAGGTGAAGGGAAAACAAAGAAGAAGAACCAGATCAGCAGCGCTATCAACGTGACAAAGACCAGGCCGATAACGAGGTGGATCCCCTTTACGCGCTCCAGACCGCGTGACCACGAGGCGGGCAGGATCTTCCTGAGTCGCCTGGAGAAATCGCTCGAGGGGCTTTCCTGCCTGTCCAGCTCGGGGAAGGAAAGCGTCTGCTTCTTGTCGCCCAGAAGCATCTCCCGGCCGCGCTTGTTGGAGAACACTCGTTTTTTCGACATCTGTTTGCTCCGATTTATCCGGGTGTAACGGCCCGGCTCAGTATCCCACGAAGTGCATGCCGGTCGGTAGCTGGTCAGGCAGCAGGCGGCTTTTCATGTAGGCGGGGGCGCATATGGTTTCCGGGTTTCCGTCGCTGATGTACCTGAGCTCGGGGTGCCTGTCGAAGTACTGCAGCCAGTAGCCGGAACCGCTATGGCCGGACCCGTCCTCGGGGTCGTAATCCATGGCCTGTATCCGCGGGAGCAACTTGCCGGGGTTCTGGTAGTGGTACATGGGGTACATCGGGTTGGACCCAACCAGGAGGGCCCAGTTGTTCTTGTAATTAATACCGTCGTAGGACCCCTTGTACATGAGCTCCTGGTTCTTGGGCACGGAGCCGTGGGGCAGGCACAGCACGTCGACCTTCACTTCCGGGTTGACCTCTTTCATGTTCTTGACCGGGAGCGCTATCTCCTCCTGTACCTCCTCGTCGCTCAAGCGGCCGAGGGATGGGTGGTTGATGGTATGGTTCCCCAGTTCGAAGCCGTTTTCCTGGAGGTAGTCAACCTTCTCATCCACGTACTTGGGTTGGTCGAATAGTTGTGGAAGGTAGTTGAACAGGGCCTTGTAGCCGAAATCGGAGTGCTCCTTGTAGAACGCCTGCATGATGCCCAGGGCACACTCCGGGTCGATGATTGTCTTTTCACCTTCCTTGATGTAGCGAAACTGGCTCTCGGTGGAGTCGTCGAAGGTGAAGACGACAGGGGTTGTGCCGGCCGGGACGCTCGCCTTGCCGGACATCAGGTCATGGAATCTCACCAGGCGGTATCCCTTGTCGTACAGGGTCTGGAGGTCCTTCTTGAAGTTCTCGATGCTGCGGGTGTAGTCGCTCTCTTTGTCCTTGACGCGATGGTACTCGAGGAGCATGACCATGCCCATCTCGTTGGGTCTTATCCCCTTCTCGACCAGCTTATTGACCGACTCGACCTGCCCTTCTTTTCCGGAAGTCGAACCGCACCCGGCTCCGGTTATCGCGCATACCGAGGCGACTAGGAGCAGTGCGCATATTACTATCAACGGCTTTCTTGACGGGCTGTTCATTTTCATGGTCCCAGGATAAATACGGTGGTCAAACGGGCCTTCTTAACGATCTTGAGCAAACATTATCTACTTACTAGGGCCGATTGGCAACATATACCTGGTAATTATTGCCAAAACGCACCCAAGGGGCCTGGCCCCAAACGTGCAAAACGCACCCAAGGGGCCAGGCCCCTTGGGTGCGTTTTGTTCCTCCCCGGTTGTTTCTATTGTAAGCGTTGGGGTGGAGATCTCGCCAGCGACCGTGCTGTATTGTTCTCAGACGTCCGATTTGTGATATCCTTTGGGGCGGCGAATAATGAACCGGGGGAGGGTATATGGTCGAGATACGAAAGGGTACTCTGGCGGACGAGGAGGATGTGGCTGTCCTCATACGGGAACTCGGGCAGGAACTGGGAATAACCGGCGACATCAATCCCGTATCATGGTACAGCACACTGAGGAAGATGCTTGCCTCACCGGAGTGGACGTTCCTGCTGGCCGAGGAAGGGAAGAAGAATGTCGGGCTGCTCATCCTGCTGATTCTCCCCTCGCTGTATCACGGCGGGAACACCGCCGCGATAACAGAGCTCATCGTGTCCGAGGCATTCCGGGGGAAAGGCATCGGTGCCTTGCTGGTCGAGGAGTCCAAGAGGATTGGCCGATCGATGGGCTGCGAGGAACTGGACGTCAGCGTTGAGGTGGACAACGAGAGTGCGATAGGTTTCTACGAGAAACTGGGCTTCAAGAAGAAGCACGCTGACTACGGGATGGAGATTTAGTCACCCCGCTCTATGAATACGCCAGCATTGCACCATTGGTACCTGTCACCAGTGCGTCATTTTGCGCCACCGGTACCTGTCACCAATGCGTCATTTTGCACGTCTGGGGCCTGGCCCCTATGGTGCGCTGACCCCGCTGTGTTGACCGCTAGGGGTACCAGTAATCCTCGTCGAACTCAGCTATCTGTATCAACACCCCGAAAGAGTCACGGGGGCTGATAAACGCTTCTTTCCAGTGGGGGTTCTCGGTGTTGACGTCCAGGACGGTTACCCCCTTAGAGCGCAGGTCTTCGACCGCTTCCATCAAGTTCTCCACCTGGAGGGTGACGTGGTGCATTCCCTCGCCTCGCTTCTCGATGAACTGGTTGATGAAGCTGTCGGGGTCCGTTGAGCTGATGAGTTCGATCCTGCCCCCGGCTCCGATGTCGAAGTACGCCCAGTTGAACTCCTGGCCCCTGTACTCCCACGGCTCGTCCAGCACCTTACGGGCTCCCAGGACCTCGGTGAGAAATCGGGAAGCCCTTTCCTTGTCTTTGACGGCCACCCCTACGTGGTCTATCCCCATGACTTTCAAGGCTGCTCCTTTCGTTCACCTCAATCTCAATTCTACACCTTGCCCGCGGGTTGTTGTCTTGCGTTGTCGTGTGACGCACTGGTGCCTGTCACCAGTGCGTCATTCTGTGTGGAGGGTCGAACGGCAACACCGGTGCCAGGCACCGTTTTGGTGGCGGTTTCCTTCGGGGGAGGAGAAAGAGGCTCGAGGTTGAATGCTACCGTAAGAAGGTAGGAGGTTTGCTTTATCACGTTAAGACTCTTGTGGTATTGGTTCAGGTACCGGGACCTGGTTTCGTAGCTCGGAAGACCGGGCCCCTTACAGGCCGCCTCTCAGGCGGCGAATCCCTGAGGGAATCTTCGACGGGGCCCGCTGACATGGCGGCTCTTACAGCTTCGCCCGGATCTTCTTACTCCCTTGTCTCCAGGGCGCGACGTATAAGCCCTTCGGCCTCCATCGCCTTTTCCTCGAAAGGGACCTTTTTATCACTCAGGCCGCCTATCTCGCTGACCCTCTCCACCAGGCCCATCACCGCGTAGGCGGCGATATCGGGGTTTAGCTCGCATATCACGCCCTGCTCCATTCCCCTTACCAGCGCCACCCTGATCCCCTGGTGAACCACCTGGTATATCTGGTGGAACCTCTCCTGGATGATAGAATCGGTGGACCCTATCTCCAGAAAGTACATGAGGTATATCCGGCCGTGTTTCTCCAGCAGTTCGAGGGCCGGCCCGACGCACAGTAATATCGACTCCAGTCCATCGGGGGCCTTCACCATGATATCCCTGAAGGTGTTCGTGATCTCGCGGGCGATGTTGTCGAGGAGGGCGAGCATGATCGCTCTCTTGTTATTGAAGTACCAGTAGATCGTGCCCTTGGCGATGCCGGCGGCGGTTGCGAGGTCAGAGATAGTAGTGGCGTAGTACCCTTTGTCGGAGAAGACCATGGCGGCGGCGCTCATTATGTGCTTGCGGCGGTCCAGTGCCCTCGTGCTGCCGGACGCTATGCCCCCGGACCCGGTGAAATCTTCGAGCGGGAAACCCTCCGGCCAACTGAACTTGCCCTGCTCCAGCAGGTCCTTTATCTCAGAGAGTGACAGGCCTTTCTCGCGCTGAAGCACTCTTATGGAGTTGAGTATATCCACGTATCCGGGGTCGTAGTAGGCCATGTTGGGCGCGGTCTTCAGTGGTTGCGGGAGCAACCCCTCGCGGACGTAGTAGTTTATCGCCGAGGTCGACACGCCGGTACGGCGTGACAGTTCCCCTACGCGAAGCAGCTTTTGTGTTCCAGTATTAACCATAATGAACCCTCGTCCAGAGTATAAAGTGACAGGGACGCCGCGGTCAAACAACACGGTTCCGCCTGTACCTTTCATTGGCGGATATGTCAGAATTACCGGAGCGGGCAAGGCAAGAGGTATAATGTTAGCAGGGTAATGAGATTTCCAAGGAGCTTAAAGGGCAGGCTCACAATCGTAGTGGCATTGGCCGTGGTGGTGACCGGCACGGTTGTGCTCCTGTTCGCGTACTATATTTCGCGCTCGATCTCGAGGGAACAGGTCTTCAAGTCAATGGAGAGCGTGGTTTCCAACGCCGTCAACTCGGTCGAGGCGCACGTTGCCGGCCTCCTCTTCAAATCGGAGTCTCTTGCCTTCAGTGATCCGCTGGCGAACGATCTGGGCGTCTACCTGTCGGGAACTGGAGATCGGGACCAGTTGCTGGAGAGCATGAACAATCAGCTTTATAGTGTCTGCCGGGGCGACCCCGCCTACGATGATGTCTCGGTGGCCTTAAGAGACGGCACCGTGATCGCCGGGTGCGGGCGCGAGGGGGCCGAGCAGCCCGACAGGATACCAGACCAGCTGCTGGAGCCGACGCTTTCAGGCGGCGTGGGGATTGACTACGACCTTAAGGACGGCGACCTGGTCCTGACGGTTACATCCGCAGTCGTGGTAGACGGGGAGGTTGTCGGGGTATCGATGATCACCAGCCGCGCCACCCAACTCCAGAGGGAGCTCTCGTTGATTCCCGGGCTGGGGAGCTCCGGGACAATAATGCTCTCAAAGGAGCTGGGGGGCCGGGTCCTGGTGCTGATATTGCCGGTGGGCGCGCAGGGGGGAAGCGGCGGATGGGAAGAGATGTCCCTGGCCATGAGCGATGACATGCCGATGGTGAAGAGTGCCATCGGGGAGAGAGGGGAGGGCGTGGTAGACTCACCTGCCGGTGAGAGTATCATCGCTTCTTACGACCAAATACCGGGGATGGACTGGGGCGTGACCGCGACGATGGACAGCGCGGAGGCGCTCGCCCCCATTTCCAGGTTGAGGAACGTCATCATCATCGTGGTGGCGGTGCTCCTCTTCGGCGGCCTTGCCCTCGCCTACATGATAGCCCGGTCCATCGCCCGTCCTCTGGAGGAGTTGCAACAGGGGGTGAAGGCGCTTGCCGGGGGAAATCTGTCCACGCGGGTCACCATCAGCGACGGGCTCGAGGTGACGGCCCTGGCCGGGGAGTTCAACCAGATGGCGGTTCGCCTCAGCGACCTGTACGAGAACCTGGAGCGGAAGGTTGAGGAGAGGACCGTGGAGCTTCGCGATGCGAACCTTCGCCTCAAGGAACTGGACGACCTCAAGAGCGAGTTCGTGTCTATTGCCTCACACGAGCTCAGGTCACCCATGTCCGCGATGAAGATGGGTGTGTCCACTGTTGTGAACGAGATGGTAGGCCCCCTCAACGAAGAGCAGAAAGTCATGCTCTCAATCGCTAACGGGAATATAGACCGCCTCACAAGGTTGACCTCGGAGCTTCTGGACCATACCAGAATCGAGGCCGGGCAACTGGAGCTGGAGATCGAGAAGTGCGACCTTGTCGAACTTGCGCGTGAAGTTGTGGAAGCGAACGGTCCGCAGGCGAAACACCTGGGGCTGGAGCTCGAGGTGGTCGCCACGGAAGAACCCGCCTACGCGGGATGCGACCACGACAGGATATACCAGGTCATACAGAACCTGGTAGGAAACGCGCTCAAGTTCACCGAGGAGGGGAGCGTAACCGTTTCGATAAGCCGCCGCGATGATTACATAGTTGTCTGCGTCGAAGACACAGGCCGGGGTCTGCCTGACGGCGTTGTCGATACGGTGTTCGAGAAGTTCTCCCGGGCACATATCGAGACGCGTTCGGAGAAGCGGGGCACGGGGTTGGGTTTGGCTATATGTAAAGGTATAGTAGAAGCGCACGGTGGAGAGATCACCGTGGAGAGCGAGCTCGGAAAAGGGTCCAGGTTCTGTTTTACCGTACCGGTCTGGGAGTGAGATGCGCACGAAAAAGAAGATAATGATAGTCGATGACAACGATGATGTCGTCACGACGTACAGGGTGGTGCTGGAGCGGATGGGCTACGGGGTGGTAGCAGCCCACGACGGCCGCGAGTGCCTGGAGGGGATCGCGGAGATCAAGCCCGACCTGGTGCTGCTGGACGTGCGGTTACCCGGGCTCTCCGGAACCGAGGTATGCCGGTCGATAAAGGAGACCGCGCAGACCAAGGATATCCCGGTTGTGGCGATCACCGCCAGCATGTCCGGGGAAACCCGCAATAGAATGGCGGAAGTCGGGGCCGACGATTTCCTGCTCAAGCCCCTCGATGTTTCCGACCTCAACCGCGTGGTGAAGAGGTTCCTGGGGGTATAGTCCACCAGGAGTCAGCACGTCGAGCGGTCAACTGTTGAGGGCTTCCGACCCACCACCCTGAGTCGCCGTTTCCCTGGCTATGAGGTTCCGGTATGCTGTGATCAGCTTTCGGGTGACAGGGCCGGGGCATATTCCAAACGGCCGCCCGGCGACCTCCCTGACCGGCAGTACCTCGACCATGCTGTTGGTCAGGAAAACCTCGTCGGCTGAGAGGAGGTCCTCGGGGCCGGCGGTTATCAGCGCGCAAGGAATCTCCAGGTCGGCGCATAGCTCAATGATCGCCTCGCGGGTTACTCCCGGGAGAAGGCCACAGGCGGCTTCAGGAGTCAGTACGCTCTTGCCGCTCACCATGAACAGGTTGGAGGTTGTCGCCTCGGAGAGGTTCCCGTTTGGTGAAAGCAGTATGGCGTCGTCCGCCCCCTGGTCCGCCGCGTTCTGGCGCGCGATAAGCGAATCCAGGAAGTTTGAACTTTTCACGGTTGAGAGGGGCGAGGTGGCGTTTCGCCGGATCTCCGATATTACCAGGGAGATGCCCTCACGGTAGAAGTCGTCCGGTGGTGGTTCGTAGGGGCGGGCAAGTATGAACATGCGGGCCGTCCCGCTGCGCTCAAGCGTTTTCGCGCCCGCCGAAGGCCCCCCGGTCACCGTAATTCTTACCCGGGCGTTTCCCGACTCAAGCCCGTTCTTGCGAATCAGGGTGTCAACCGCTTCCGCGACCTCGCGTTCCGCATACGGCCGCTTCAGTCTGAGCGTTTGGCACGCGCCGGCCATCCGGTCCAGGTGCCTATGGAGTCTGAACGGTTTGCCGTCGTACGACCTCACGGTCTCGAAGACACCGTCCCCGAAGAGAACACCGCGGTCGTCGACCGGGATACGCGCATCACCGGCGGGGACGTAATCCCCGTCGAGAAAGATCGTCTCGCTCATGCACTTCCCTCAGGCGAGGGCCCGGCGCCGGCCGCGTCTGCCAGTCTCTTGCCGAACTCCTCGCACCTGCTTACGTCTGAGGGTGACGCGTCGGGGCCTTTCCAGAGGCTCATCGGGGCGCCGGCCTTGACAACAGGGCTGTTGCCGACCACGTTGCCGCCCAGCTTGTCGAGCGCGAGCTCCATCGCCCCCGCGAGCTTCTTGCCTCCAAGAGACGCGTTGACCGTGAAGGCGCCGCAGGTTTTTCCCTCCAGGCTGCCGGGGGAAAGGGAGTCCAGGAAATCGTTCACCTGGCGGGCGGGCAGCCGGTAGCGTCGGTTGCCGTACGTCGGGCTGCCGACGGCGAGAATCTCGTATTCGGAAACGTCCGCCGTGGCCTTCGCATTATCCGCCGCTTCGACGGCGCACTCAACGCCACAGGACTCAAGGCCCCTTGCGACATCAAGCGCCGCCTGTTTGGTGTGGCCCGTCTTGCTGAAGTAGACAATCAATGCTTTCACGAAACCTCCTCTTGGAGCACTCCCTCCGGATGGTACACCGGCTGGGAGTTCGGCGTTCCTTGCTACTGTAAGGTACAGCACCTGACCGCCCTAACTCAAGGGGTCCACGGCCATGATCGTCTCGAAGATCGCCTTGCCCTTGTCCAGGGTCTCCTGGTACTCGGCCTCGGGGTCACTGTCCGCGACTATCCCCCCGCCGACCTGGAAGTAGACCCGGCCGCCTTTTATCATGACGGTGCGGATGGCGATGCTGATATCGTGGGTACCGTCGGCGCCCAGGTACCCTATCCCGCCGGTATAGACGCTGCGGACGGTCGGCTCCAGCTCATCGATGATCTCTATGGCCCGTATCTTGGGGGCGCCGGTTATCGAGCCCCCGGGAAACGTGGCCCTCAGGAGGTCTATCATGTCCTTGCCCTCGTGCAGGTTCCCGGTCACGGTGGACACCAGGTGATGGACGGTGGCGTAGGACTCGAGGACCGAGTGCTCATCGACGGTCACGCTTCCGTAGTCGCAGACCCGACCAAGGTCGTTTCTCTCCAGGTCCACTATCATGGATAGTTCGGCGGAGTCCTTGGCGCTGGCCAGCAACTCGCGCTTCTGGCGCTCGTCCTCGGCAGGGCCGTTCCCCCGCGGCCTGGTACCCTTTATCGGCCGGGTTTCGACCGAGTGTCCGTCTACCGCCAGAAAACGCTCCGGGGACGACGAGGCCACCGCGAAATCGCCGAAGTTCAGGTAGGCGCTGAAAGGCGCGGCATTGAGAACCCGCAGGCGCCGGTACAGGTTCCAGGCGGGCTCCATAAGGGGGGCGCTGAACCTCTGCGAGATGTTCGCCTGGTATATGTCGCCGGCCATGATGTACTCCTTAACCCTGCTCACCGCCTCCAGGTACTCATCCCTGGTGAACCCGGAATCGAACTCCAGGGTGGCCCCCGGCCCGGCGAGCGGCGGCCCCCCCGACTCACCTCTACCCGCGCCCGGGGCGATGCGATCGAGCGACCGGCTGATTATCGGGCCCGGGTCCTCGCCCTGGGGCACCGAGACCACCAGCGCCTTCTTTCCGCTGGTGTGGTCCGCGACCAGGATGGACTCGAAGAAACAAAACGCCAGCTCGGGCGCTCCCAGGTCGTCCTCAACAGTATCGGGGAGGCGCTCGACGTAACGACCAAGCTCGTAGGACAGGAAACCGATGCCACCGCTGACGAACGGGGGGAGGTCCACCCGACGAGACCCCCGGCGGAGTGTTCGCGTGCCCAGCGCCGACCGAAGGGCATCGAACGGGTCTATGTCCAGGACCTCTTCCTTGCCGTTCCCCATGCGGAACCTGGCTTCGCGCCCCCTGGTTGTAAGGACCAGGTAAGGGTCAAAGCCAATAAACGAGTGCCTGCCGAACCGTGGCATCAGCAGGCTGGAGTCGAGAAAGCAGGAGTACTCGAGGTGCGCGACCTCGTCCATGATGTCGGCCATTTCCCTGCTGTCCTCCAGGTCAACTACCTCGAGGCCGACCTCTACTGTGCCATGCGGGGCGGCGGTTCTCCTGGTCAACATTACCACTCCAGGAAGTTTCGGAGGATATCCATCCCCGGCCCGGTCATGAACGACTCGGGATGA
Source organism: Actinomycetota bacterium (assembly GCA_018896525.1). Lineage (GTDB taxonomy): Bacteria > Actinomycetota > Geothermincolia > Fen-727 > Anoxymicrobiaceae > JAHIPE01. The sequence goes on along the minus strand of JAHIMR010000003.1, from coordinate 7,267 downwards.
AACTGGATTCCCTCCACCGGGTACTCGGTGTGTCGCAGGCCCATGACCACTCCGTCAGGTGTTCGGCTGCTGACCTCCAGGCACGCCGGAAGGGATTCTTCATCCACGACCAGGGAGTGATAACGGGCGGCCTTAAAAGGGGAGTCCACGCCCTTGAACACGCCATTGCCGTCGTGGAGCACCGGCGACGTCTTGCCGTGCATCACCGTTCCGGCGCGGACCACCCTGCCCCCGAACGCCTCGCCGATGCACTGGTGTCCCAGGCACACACCCAGGGTCTTGATCCTGGGCCCGAACGAGAGCAGTATTTCCTTGCTGAGCCCGGCGTCGGCCGGAGCCCTGGGTCCGGGCGAGATGACTATGCCGTCCGGCCTGGCCCTCTCCACGTCCGCCAGGGTCAGGTGGTCGTTGCGGTGAACCTCAAGGTCGGCTCCCAGGGTGCCCAGGAACTGCACCAGGTTGTAGGTGAACGAGTCGTAGTTGTCCACCATGAGAATCCGCCTGCCGGCCATCGCCCGCCTCCCAAAAAAAACACCCAGCCATCCACCGGCTGGGTGCCGCTCCTCGGAGCGCCTATACATACCGCTATCGAATCAGGGCTTATTCTGTTTTTCAGGCAAGTATTCTACTCCAGGCCGGGGATCACTTCCAGTGCGTTTTTGTAGTACAGTCTCTCGCGAACATCGTCAGCGATATCCACATCGGCGAGCTCGGCCATGATGCGTTGCCTGGAGACCAGCGGGTAGTCGCTGCCCAGGAGCGCTTTCTCCTTCACCGGCCCTTTCATGAAGTTGAAGACGAACTCCGGTATGCGCACCGGCGCCCATCCCGCGATGTTGAAGTAGACGTTGAGGTTGCGGTGGGCGACCGCCAGGGCCTCCTCGTACCAGGGCCAGCCGAAATGCGCGATTATCAGCTTGAGATCGGGGAGGTCCACCGCCACCTCGTCCACGTCGATGGGCCGGCAGTATTTGAGCTTGGTCCCGGTGTGGAACTGCGTCCCCATGTGGCAGAGCACCGGTATCCCGAGGTCCCGCGCCTCCTCGTACAGGGGATACATCGCCCGGTCGTTGACCCGAAGCTCGGTCAGGTGGGGGAGGAGCTTGAGCCCCTTCATCCCGTCTTGCTCGACCGCCCTTCGTAGCTCTTTTCTGGCGATGACGCCCTTGTGGGGGTCGACGCTGGCAAACCCGATAAGGCGGTCGGGGTTCGCGCTAACCGACTCGGCAACCAGTTCGTTGGATACGCGGTAGTCCCAGACGGTCTCGGCATCGATGGCGACAAGGACCGATTTATCCACGCCGGCGGCGTCCATGTCGTTCACGGTGTCTTCCAGCGTCGGAAGGTTGTCCCCGAATACCCGTATGTAACCTTCCCTCATGGTCTCCGGCATCGACATGATTGCCTCGGCGGTCCAGAGTTGTGAGTGAGTATCGATTACCTTCACCGTTTGACCTCCCGCCATTCACCCGGGCAACTCCTGGCTACCGTTCTACGCGGTAACTATATCTTAGTGCCTCGTTTGATGACTACGGTTCAGCACCGGGAGCGTGGCGCCGCTCCGGCAAGGCGCGCGACCCAGTGCCCCGTTCCATGGATAAGGTTATGCACCGAGAGCGTATTTGTGGAGCGAGGCATTTAGGTCGACGCGCTGAACAAAAGCGGGTCTTGCACTTGACAGGGCCATGTTGCGTTATAATAAACCGGTTAATGATGTACTGCGGCAGCGGGGGGTGAAGGACCTTACGGGCAGGTACACGGAGGGTCGTGGCGAAAGAAGGTAGCAGGTTCAGTCCGATGAGTCTTCGAACACGAGAAAGTTCGAAGGAAAGGGGGAAGGGCGAATGAAGAAGGTGTTAGTAATCGCGCTGGTGGTAATGCTGGGGGTGGCGTCGCTCGCGGTGGTAGGCTGCGGTGGTGGCGATACCGACCAGGCCAAGGAGTACATGGTAACGGCGGACGCCGCCTGTGACGTCTTGAAGGCGTCGGCGGATGCTCTCGACAAGGAATCGGAGGCGATCATCGGTTCGGCGATCACCGGTGACGTGTCCACGCTTGACCCGACTTCCCTGGCGGCCATAGGGGAAGACCTTGATACGCTGATTGCCGAGTGTGACCAGGTCAGCGGGTTGTACAATAACATCACCAACCTGGAGGGCGTTGACGACTACTTCGATTACGCGAACGCCATGATAGCGTACCTCAACGAACAGAAGGTGGCCCTCAAGGCGGGAAAGGCGATCTTCGAGGCGATGGCGCCCGCTATTGAGCAGCTGGCGACCACCGGGGACGCGAGCGCACTCACCGCCGCGCTGCAGGAATCCGGCGAGGCGCTGAAGGGTCTTGACGACCTTGGAAAGAAAGCCGATGACGCTTTCGAGGCGGCGGAGAAGATAAAGATGGACAAGGGGCTCCAGGACATCAACTAGGGGCGGCCTGAGTCTCTAATCGGGATTACGCGCAAAGGCCGGGGTCATCCCCGGCCTTTCGCATGCCTGGCGTTTTAGAAAAGCCCCTTCAGCGCAGGGTATAGCGAAACGAAAAGGCCATAGGCCTCGTGGTAGGCGGCCTCGTTTGCCGTATTGGGTCTGAAGAGTTTGCCGTAGGAGGAGGCGGCGCGGCATGCCTCCCCGATATCGCTGAAGGCACCGCCGGCGGTCGCGCCCAGGAGCGCCGCACCCAGCATGGCCGCGTTCCCTTCGCCGGTGGCCCGGACCGGGAGCCCGAAGATATCCGCCTGCATCTGGAGCCAGAGCGCCGAACGAGAGCCGCCGCCGGCGGCGACGACGCGCTCGAGGGGGATATCCAGCCGTCTCATTATCTCCACGGAGTCGTTCAGGCCGAACACCACTCCCTCCATCACCGAGCGCACAACATGGGCGCGGGTCTTGGTGAGGTCCAGACCGAACAGGACGCCCCTGGCGTTCGGGTCGGCGTGAGGGGTGCGCTCGCCGTTGAGGTAAGGGAGGAAGACGAGGCCCTCGCACCCCGGGGGCGCCTCCGCCGCGGTCTCGTCCAGGAGCCGGTAAGGGTCTTCGCCGCGCCGCAGGGCGTCAGTTCGCTCGGGCTCGCCAAGCTGGTCGCGGAACCAGCGAAGAGACAGCCCGGCGGATAGCATCACTCCCATCACGTACCAGGTGTCCGGCAGCGCGTGGCAGAATGAATGAAGCGCCATCTCACGGTCCACCGCGGGTGTTTCTACGGGTGCCAGGACGGTGCCCGACGACCCGATGCTGACCGCCACGTCGCCGGGGGTGATAACCCCCATCCCCAGCGCCCCGCAGGCGTTGTCCGCGCCTCCGGCCGCGACTGGAGTGCCCGCCGGGAGGCCGGTGGCCTCGGCGGCCTCGGCGGTTACCTCTCCAATGACATCTGATGACTCGTGGACCGGAGGGAGCCAGTCGCGGGGAATGCGCAGGGCTTCCAGCATCGGTTCCGACCAGGAGCGACGCCTGACGTCAAAGAGGAGCGTTCCCGAAGCGTCCGAGGTGTCGGTGGAGAGGTTGCCGGTGATTCGCAGGTTCAAGTAATCCTTGGGCAGGAGTAACGTCCGTACCCTTGCGTACTTATCGGGCTCGTTTTCCCTCAGCCACAGTACTTTGGGGGCGGTGAAGCCGGCCAGCGCCCGATTGGAGACCCACTCCCCCAGGTGCTCGGTTCCGACGCTATCGGTTATCCACCGGCACTGCGGGGCCGCGCGCTGGTCGCACCAGATGATGCACGGGCGGATGACCGATCGCTCGGCGTCGAGGAAGACCGACCCGTGCATCTGCCCGGAGAGTCCCACCCCGGAGATCGAGCCTGCTTCCACACCGCTCGAGGCAATCAGTTGGCTTATTGCTCTGGTCGAGGCGTTCCACCAGCTCTCGGGGTCCTGCTCCGCCCAGCCGGGATACGGCGTCGCGGTTTCATAAGGCACCGCCACGGTATTGAGTACGGTTCCGGAGACGTCTACCAGCCCCGCCCTGGCGCCGGTGGTGCCGAGGTCCAGGCCTACCGCGTATGGGACCTCTCTCTTCTCTCCGACCACGTTGCCTCACATCCAACCGGTTTCGGTTACATCGCGGGTTCACACTGCCTGCTGCCAACCGGGGCAACTATGGTACCATTATCAGCGCTGGAGGGACACGATTGTTTCAGGGGGAACCGTATGAAGCCACTGATAATGGAAGCGATGAAAGAAGTCCTGGACACTGCTCAGGAGATGGCACGGCAGGGGCTCGTTGCGGGCACCTCCGGGAACTGCTCTGCCCGCCTTCCTGACACCGACCTGGTGGTAATCACCCCGACGTCCCTGGAGTACGGGCTCATGCTGTCCGAGGACATGTGCGTGTTGAACATGGATGGAGAGACAGTGGAGGGCAGGTACTCGCCCTCAATCGAGCTGAACATGCACCTGGCGGTCTATAACTCGCGACCGGAGGTGGGTGGAATAGTCCATACCCACCAGTCGATGGCCACGGCGGTGGCGGTTGCGGGGAAAGACATCCCACCGATACTGGAAGAACAGGTCTTCAGTCTCTACGGCGCCATCGAACTTGCCGAGTACGCGCCGCCGGGCTCACCCGAGCTCGCCGATAACACGGTTGCCGCCCTCGGTAACCGCAACGCCTGCCTCTTGGCTCACCACGGTGTGGTCGCCATCGGGAAAAGGCTTCGGGATGCCCTCCTCAACGCCGAGATCGTGGAGCGCACAGCAACTGTCTATCTCATGTCGCACCTGATCGGCGGCCCCAGGATACTCCCGTTTATGGAAACCGACTGACGCCGTCTTATCTAAAACGCAAGAAACGCAAGATTGTACCGGGTACAAAACGCAATATTCCTGCCAATAACTGGAAAAACGCACCAATGGTGCCTGGCACCATTGGTGCAAAACGCGCAATCAGCAATCACTTCTGGCAGGTTGGGCAGAAATAACTGGACCTTCCTCCTATCGCTTTCTTGACCAGGGCCCCGCCGCAGACGGGGCACATGCCACCCTTCTTCCTGTGGGGAATGATCCAGTCCTTCGGGTACCGGTCGAGTTCCGCGTCCAACTCGATGGCCCGGTTCAGAACCAGCTTCATAGCGTCGAACAGCCGACGCAGGCTTTCATCGGAGAGGCCAGACGCTTTCCTGTCGGGCCTTATCCGGGCCTGGAACGTTATCTCGTCGGAGTAGATATTGCCGATGCCGGCTATCAACTCCTGGTTCATCAACACGCTGTGAATCGGGTTCCCGCGCGGCGAGACGATGGCTTGAAATCTCTTGAAAGTGAAACCGCGGGAGAGCGGCTCGGGGCCGAGCTTTGCGATATCAGGAATGTCATCCTCGCTGGTCATATGAAACAGGGTCTTCTCGTTGTCAGTGGGAAGGAGGATGTACTTGCCGCGCCTGTGGGCCGCAACGAAAGACGCCCGCTTGAGCCCCCGTCCCAGTGATGACGGGGTAACGTTATCGAGGACCCTCGTATCCGGCACCGTCACCCGGATGACCGGCTTTTCCAGGGAGTTTCCCTCGAGGTAACCTCTTATTTCTTCGACTTCCGGTAATTCGGGCAACCTGACCACTCCTTTGACCGATGTTAACTATAAAGGATCAGCGCTGCCCGGCCGACCCGCTTGTGGTACGATTTGGCCTGACAAAGGAGGCGCATCCTGGAACGCGGTATTCTGGTGGTAGGCAGTATAAACCTGGATATTGTGGGCAATGCCGCCGGAGCCGCCGCGGTGACCGTGATGGGGGCGCAGCCGCTGATGGCGACGCGGGAGCAGGCGCGGGCGTTGATTGACTCACAGGAGGCCGAATGTACACCCCTGTGAAGAAACCGGAGATATCCCAGGGTGGGCGGCACGTGGTGACGTCTCTCTTCATGCTCCTGGCGGTCATGGTGGGTGGCGTACTGGGATATATCCTCATCGAGGGCATGGACTTCACCAAGGCCCTGTACATGACCGTAACCGTTATCTCCACGGTAGGGCTGGGGGAGGTCCAGCCCCTGGGCACCGGGGGGATATACTTCACCATCGTCCTGATTGTGACGGGGGTAAGCGCCATGCTTTTCTTCATGGCGAGCGTTTTTGAGTTCATACTGGGCGAGTACCTGGGCGATATTTGGGGGCGAAGGCGTATGAGAAGCAACATCGCGAAGCATGAGGATCACTACATAGTCTGCGGGTACGGCAGGGTGGGCAGGAGCGTTGCCGAGGAGTTGTCCGCGCAGGGGAAGTCGCTGGTGGTGATCGAGATGGAAAGCGAGCATGTCCGGGACTGCGCCGATGACGGGTTCGCGGTCGTTCACGGTGACGCCACCGACAGCGAGGTTCTCGAGGAGTCCGGCATTGAGAAGGCCGCGGGACTGGTGAGCGCCCTCAGGTCGGACGCGGACAACCTGTACGTTGTTCTATCGGCCAGGGTCATCAGGCCCGACATCCTGTTGGTGGCAAGGGCCGACCAGCCGGAAGCGGAGGAGAAACTGATGCTTGTCGGAGCCGACAGGGTCATCTCGCCACACCACATCGCGGGAAAGAGGATGGCCAATCTCATGATCCGGCCCGGCGCCTGCGATTTTCTGGACGCGGCTGTCAGCAGTAACCTGCCCGAGTACCAGCTCACCGAGCTGGACGTTATGGCGGGCACACCCCTGTGTTCAAAGAGCATCAGGGAGACACGGCTCAGGGAGAAAACGGGCGTGACCATACTGTCGATCAGGAAAAAGAGGCAGGAGGCGTTCAACCCCAACCCTTCTCCGGACACAATGATTGAGGAGGGTGACATCCTCATACTCATCGGGACCCCGGAGCAGATGGCAGGGGTGGAAGCAGGGGAATGACGGCCACGCCGCGACCTACGTGCAGCGGCATTACGGGGACATACTCGTTGATATGGAGAAAATGAAGGCTTTCGGCATCAACGGTTGCCGTGTGACCGGCGTCCACACCCAAGACCACGAGCTTTCACTCGACGTCGATAAGCATGTCGACTCGGTCACGGATGTGGTGATCAAGGTGATGGGAAGCGCGCCGGTAACGGGTGTTAACGTGAACGAAAAGCCGGCTTCCATGACCCCCGACGGTGACTATCGAACCGTTCCAAGAACGTTGACATCCGTGACATCAACTCACCCACGTCCTCCACTCAAGTCCTCAAGGGGGGTTGAATCAACAAAGGCGTAACGATGACGCTTCCGTTCCACCCCGAGAGAGACCTTTGCAGAGTTCGTAGCCCGCCAAGACCTTGCCGGAACTGCTTGGCAAGAGTAGCCCTTTCCGTGTAGGCGAGGGCT
>JAHIMR010000038.1 GCA_018896525.1 Actinomycetota bacterium | reverse complement strand
GCTCGTGGCCGCGCTGCCGGCCAAGATCATCGCCGAAGCGATGAACAAGAACTCCGAGATGACGGCGAAGATGGTGGCGGAGCTCGAGGCGAAGTCGCTGGCGATTCCCATCAACGAGAACGGGGACGTGATCGCGGACCTTATCGGGCACCTCGACCCCGCCATGCTGGGGCGCCTGATTAACGACAACACCGAGCTGACCAGCGACCTCATGAACTACCTGGACCCGCAGGTCGTGGCGTACGTCGTGAACGAGAACGGCGTCTTCATCGGTAACCTCATATCGTATCTGTCGCCGGTTGTGATGGCCGACGTCATAAACGAGAACGGGCCGTTCCTGACCGCTGTCATGGGTTACATGGACCCGGCGAACAGCGCGATGATGATAAATGAAAACGGCGAGTTTCTGTCCGCGCTCGTAGGCAGGCTCGACGCGGGGGTGCTCGCTAACGCCATCAACGCCAACGAGGCGTTCGTGCTGGCGGCAATGCAAAATTCAAACCCTGATGCCATTGCCAATGCCGTCAACACCAACGGTGATTGGATAGCGAGCCTGGTAGGCCGCCTCGACGTGAACGTGCTCGCCAACATCCTCAACGGCAACGCCGGCACCGTGACCAGGTTGATGGACTCCATGGACCCCTCGGTGGCGGCTGACATCATAAACAACCAGGGCTTCATGCTGAGGGTTGTAGGGGCCTTGAACCCCAACGCAATCGCCGGGGCGCTGAACGCCAACGGAGCGTTCCTGACATCACTGGTTCAGCATATGGACCCGTCGTTGATGACCGGCAGCATGGATGATAACGAACAGTTCCTGGCCGATGTAGTGGCCGGCGTGTCACCGGACTTCGTCGCCTCTATCGTGAACAACCAGGAGTTCCTCACCAAGGTGATGTCGGTTTCCGACCCGGCGATAACCGCGGGAATAATAAACAACAACGTGGCGTTCATCAACTCCCTGATCCGGGACCTGGACCCGTCGGTAATAGCGAGGGCGATGGACGCGGCGCCGCAGGCGACACAGGAGCTTCTCCAGAATCTCAGCCCGGACGTAATCGCCGGCGTGGTAAACGACAGCGGCGCGTTCCTCCAGAAGATAATGGGGAAGATGGACCCCCAGGTGAGCGCAAAGATCATCAACGCCAACGGCGCCTTCCTTACGCAACTGGTCACCAAGCTGGACCCGAAGGTTCTGGCCGGTGTGGTGAACGGAAACCAGAGCTTTATCAGCGGCGTCATGGCGGCGAGCGATCCGTCGGTCACCGCGTCGATAATCAACTCTAACGGGGCGTTTCTGACGAAACTCTTGAAGTACCTGGACGCGAGAGTCATAGCCGGGGCCATGAACTCCGATCCTAACATGACCACCAAGATGCTGACCTACCTCTCCCCGTCGGCGGTGGCGGCGGTTGTGAACGCCAACAAGGAGTTCGTCAAGAACCTGGTCAAGTACCTGGACCCGAAAGTCCTGGTTCAGGCCAGCGAGGGGAGCACCGCTTTCATGACCGGACTCATGAACAACCTCGAAGAGGACGTCATCGGTGGGGCTATCAACGAAAACGAGTCTTTCCTGGTGGGTATCCTGAGCACAATCGACACCTCACATATCGCCTCCGCCATCAACGTGAACCCCGAGTTCATACGAATCATGGTTGCCAACATGGACGCGGCGCAGATGGCGGATATAAACCACCAGCGCCCGGAGTTCATGGAGGATTTGCTCGAGGCCGTATACGCGGCGGGCGCATTGCCCGTACTCGCCAACGCCATAAACGCCAACGGCGCCTTCCTGGCCGACTTCATGAACACCAACGATCCGGCGGTCATGGCCGATGTGGTCAACCAGCCGAACGTTTCCGGGTATCCCGGCGGCTTGTTATTCGATCTGCTGGGGGCCGGCGGGCTGGATGCACAGGTCCTGGCGAATGCCATGAACGCTCACCCGGAGATGACGGGGCAGCTCCTTGCCAACCTCGACGCGTCCATCGTTCAGGCCGCCATAAACAACAACCCCACGCTGCTGCCGCAGTTGCTTACAGTACTGGATACGACCGTTCTCACAGAAACCATGAAGAAACATGAAAATCACTGGATGACGCACATAGCCTTTAAGTGCAAGGGTCTTGCAGAGCTACCCTGGTATTTAGGTGGTTGGACGACATCCGATTCATGGGTATGGACGTCACACGCGGTCCCGGGTCCATCGCACAGGCCTTGACAGGAGTTTTCCCGACGTGAAAATGCTTGAGGAGCGGATAGGATGTTGACATCGAGAGGAATGCAGGGAGTAGTGAACGTGGTAGTGCTGCTGATGCTGCTTGCCACCGTAATCCTGGGCGCCACAATGGTACTCCCGATGAAAAGCCCTCTGGGTATTTTGATGGGAAAGATGGCAAGCCAGAAAGGCATGATATCGGGCATGCTGTCCACCCTCGACCCGAAGGTCCTGGCCTACGCGATGAACGCCGACCCCGGCATGATGTCCGAGTTGCTGGAGGAGCTCGACCCCGAGATAGTGGCCGAGGCCGTGAACAACAACGGGGAGTGGATTACCGAGCTGATCGGATACCTCGATCCGGTGGCGATGAGCTCGGGGATGAACGACAACGTGGATTTCATCGTCCAACTGCTGGATTACCTGGACCCGGCGGTAGTGGCGTCGGCGGTAAACGCAAACGGTGATTTCATAACGGAGCTCATCGGGGAACTGGATCCCAAGACGCTGGCCGCCAGCATGGAAGGGAGCATGGACTTCAACAACAAGGTGACCGCGCTCCTCGACCCCAGGGTGATAGCGGACGCGATCAGCGCCAACGAGACGTTCATGACCGAGCTGATGGGTAACCTCTCCACCGACGTGCTGGCCAGCGCGATCAACGCCAACGCGGAGACGAGCGCCCAGACCATGAACTACCTGAACGTCGGCGTCCTGGCCAGCATCATCAACGCCAACGGGCCGTTCCTGGCCGACCTGGTGGGTAGCCTGGACCCGGGCCTGGTAGCCAAGGCGATGAGCCAGGACCAGCAGTTCACGGTGGACCTGGTGAACCGGCTGGACCCGATAGTCATCGCCGGTATCCTGAACGGCAGCGCCACGACGGTAACCGGCGTTCTCGAGCGCCTTTCTCCCGAGCTCATCAGCGCGATGGCCAACAACCAGGCGATGACCGCCAAGTTGATGGACAAGCTCTCGCCGTCCTCCATCGGTGGCCTGGTTAACCAGGTGGGTGGGTTTGCGGCGGCGCTCATAAACGCCCTGGACCCGACGGTCATCGCGGGCGTCCTAAACAACAACATAAGTTTCGTAACGGCCATGAGCGACAGCACCAACCCCGAGATCATCGCAAACGTGCTAAAGAACGAGCAGTACCTGATAGACGTAATAGCCCGGTTGAACCCGGTGATAATCGCTAACGCGATGAACGCAAACACCCAGATGATGACCGGGCTGATAGGCCACCTGGACCCACAGGCGATCGCGTCCATCGTGAACGACAACACCGGGTGGATCGCCGACCTGACGAACGCGATGTCCGCCGCGAACGCCGCGGACAGCATAAACGCATCCAGCGGGTTTCTGACCGCGCTCATCAGCAAGCTCGACCCCGCGGTACTGGCGGCGGCGATGAACGCCAACCCGGAGTCGACGTCGGATATAATGAAGTACCTGAATACAACGGTCATCGCCGGGGTGATAAACTCCAACGGGACGTTCCTCACCAACCTGGTGAAGCACCTCAACACCACGGTGCTGGCCAACGCGATGAACGCCAACCCGGAGATGATGAGCGACATGATGGGAGATCTCAACCCGGCGGTCATCGCGTCGGTGGTGAACGCCAACGGGGCGTTCATGACCGACCTGATGAACAGGCTCAACCCCCAGAACACCGCGGCGGCGTTGAACGCCAACAAGCAGTTCCTCACCCTTCTGTTGCACGAGGACGCGGATCCCGGCACCCCCGGGGTCCAGCCGGGGATCAAGCCGGACGTACTGACCTACGCGATAAACAACAACCAGGCGTTCATGAACGGACTCATCGCCAACATGGACGCGGAATCAGCCGCGGCCCCCGGCAATGATAGCGACTTCAGTGAGCGCCTGATGCATCCGGGCGCGCTCGACCCGTACATGGTGGCCAACCTGATCAGCACCAACGGGTCGGTCATTTCAGAACTGGTCGGGCACCTCGACCCGCAGGGAGTGGCGAACGCCATAAACCTCAATGGCGCGTTCCTAACGGAGCTGATGTTGCACAGTAACAACGAGGACCTTACCTCGATGATCAACGATAACGGGACGATTCAGGCCATGCTCAAGGACCTGGTGGGGCTGCTGGATGGTGACGTTATCGGCCAGGCGATGAGCCAGGATCCGGGGATGATGGAGGCAATGTTCGCCGAGCCTCCCGACGGCATTGATCCACAAATCATAATCGATGTACTGGAGTCCAACGAGGGAAGAGATTTCATCACCAAGATCATGGGATACATGAGTCCAAGCGGGACCGTGGACCTGTTGACCAGCAGCGGGAACTTCATCTCGGACCTCCTGTACTGGAACAACTCCACCCTCGCCGGGCTGAACCCCCAGGTGATCATAAACGCGCTTGCCGGACCGGCGGGGAATCCGAACCAGAACGTGTTGCGACGCACTATCATGTACGGATGTTCGAGAGTATCCATTTTGGGCTGGGACCTCGACAGTTGGGGCTGGTCCCAGGTTGTGGACGCCCGGAAGGCCAATAGTGCCGGGAATCCACATAGATGGTGACCGTATTAGTGATCATGGCTGAGGAGATAAAGGCCGGGAGACGATAAGATGATATATAACCGAAGTCTCCAGATACTGATAAACGGAGTAGTGATATTCCTGCTGGTCGGTACCGCGGTGGTGGCCGCGGTGGGGTTCATACCCACCCGCAGCCCGCTGGGGCCGCTGATCGGCAAGATGAGCTCCGACGTGGAGAGCACCAGCGCCATGATAGGCGCCCTGGACCCCAAGGCGATAGGAGAGGCCATAAGCGACAACCCGGAGTTCCTGGTCGAGCTGATGGCCTACCTGGACCCGGCCGGCACCGCCAAGGCATTAAACGAGAACCCCGAGTGGGTGAGCGAGATGCTCTCCTACGTGGACGCCTCGGTGGTGTCGGAAGCGATAAACGCAAACGAGAAGTTCCTCTCGGCCATGATGGCCAACACCGACCCCAAGGTGACCGCCTCCATCATCAACCAGGCCGGGCCGTTCCTGGCCGCGCTGGTGGGAGAGCTCGACCCCGAGGTGATAGCGGGAGCGGTTAACGCCAACGGGGAGTTCCTTACCCAGCTCGTAGCGTACACCGACTACGAGGTGGTGGGGCAGGCGGTCAACGCCAACCCCGAGTGGACCGCCTCCCTGGTGGGATACCTCGACCCGTCCGCGATAGCGGGGATAGTCAACAACAACGGCTCCTGGATAGCCGATCTCATCGGCAAGCTGGACCCGGTGGCCCTGAGCGCGGGGCTGGCCGACAACACCACCTTCATAGGTGAGCTCATGGGTCAGCTCGACCCCGGTGTGATAGCGCAGGTAGTGAACTCCAACGGGCCGTTCCTCACCCAGGTGGTGGCAAGGCTCAACCCTGACGACCTGGCCCGCACCAGCCAGCAGACCGCTGGGTTCACCTACGACGTGGCCATGAACATAAGCTCCGACTTCATCGCCGCCATAGCCAACAACCAGGCGTTCCTCACCCGGTTCATCTCCAAGATGAGCCCGGCGGGGGTCGCCGCCAACATGTCGGCCACCACCGACTTCACCTCCCGGCTTATCGGGTACCTGGACCCGTCGGCGATAGCGGGCATAGTCAACAACGTCTCCCCGCTGATAAGCGGGGTCTTAAACAACCTGTCGCTGGAGTTCCTGGGGGCGGTGACCAACAACGCCAAGATGGCGAACGACCTGGTGGCCATCCTCTCTCCGGGCCCCATAGCGGGCGCCATCAACGCCAACGAGACGTTCCTGGCCGGGCTCATGGGCAACATGAGCACCGTGGGGGCGGCAACCGCCATAAACGAAAACCCCGGCTTCTTAAAGTCCCTGCTGGGGTACCTGGACATAGACAAGCTGAACCAGATGACGGACAGCACCTGGGCCTGGACCGCCCAGTTGGTGGCCAACCTGGACCCGGCGGTGATAGCGGGGATAGTCAACGCCAACGGTGCGTTCATAACCCAGCTCGTGGGCAAGCTGGACCCCGACGCGCTGGCCGCGGGGATGAACGCGGACCCGGATTTCATGAAGAAACTGGTGGCCAAGCTGGACCCGCAGGTGATAGCGGGGATCGTGAACAACAACGAAGCGTTCATGACAAAGCTCCTGCCCAAGCTCGACCCCGCCAACACCGCTCGGGCTATCAACGAGAACGTCTCGTTCGTAACAAACCTGGTATCCTGCCTTAACCCCCAGGTCATAGCCGGCGTAATGAATAACACCAGCGGTTCCACAAGCGAGCTCATGCAGCACCTTGACCCGGTAGTGATGGCCTACGTGGTAAACCAAAACGGCTCGTTCGTGAGCGGCCTGCTCAGCAATCTCGACTCGACGGTCTTAACCAACGCCATCAATGACCCGGCGGCCCAGCCTTTCCTGAACGAGATGCTCGACCCCTCGGTGGGCATGGACCCGGCGGTGATGGCGGCGGCACAGAACGCGAACCCCGAGTTCACCCTGGCCATCATGGAGCCTTTCCCCATCGGCATAGACCCGGCTGTCCTGGCGAACGTGGTCAACAACAACCAGGCGTTCATAACCGGCCTCATCTCCCACCTGGACGCCGGAGCGCTCAATATTGCCATGAGGAACGCGACCAAGCTCAGCTATCCTCCTGAAGGGCCCCCGGCCGTTGGGATGTTCTACGACCTCACCAAGCCGCCGCCGGCGGGTCTCGATCCGGACGTTATCGCTTACATAATAAACAACAACGAGGGTTTCCTGGCGGACCTGATGGGGGGCATGAACCCGGCTACGGCCGCGACCGCCCTGAACAGCGCGAACGGTAAGAGGTTCATCAACGATGTGGTGACCGCCCTTGATGCCAGCCCTACGGGATTGCAGAACCTCGCGTATGCCATGGCGGACCCGGGCGCGATCGAGATGTCGCGGCAGCTCATGATAGCGCTTTCCGACAATGCCGCGCTGACCTTCTTGAGAAATCAACTCAACGCGCAACCCATGGCGAACAACGCTCTCTCCTGGGTTGTCATGAAACTGTGGTCGGACAACTCGAGCTTGAGTTCCCCGTACATGTTTGGGGTGTTCCACGAGGCGGTCATGATGAATATGCCTCCATACCCCTGATAAACAGTCACGAGGATGTTCAGACCCCGCATCGTGCGTCTTATCGCATTTCTTAAAATCGCCTGAATGCACGACGCGGGGTCTGGACCCCACGTATTTCAAGCGATTCAAGTGCGGCCCTCAAGCAAGCCCGACACGTTATATAAGTTGAAACGTATGACGCGTACTGGAGCAACATGACCAGTCAACGATGCTACAAGCGGATAAGGCGGAGCTTGAGAAAGACTGTGTCCGCCGTGGTTATCATCGCCTTGATCCTGTGGCTGGGGCTCGCGTTGCTGGCCCCACCGGTGGGGGCGTTCCCGGTTCGTGGCGACGAGTCGTGGTCGGATACGTTTGATTCCAACGAGGGCATCAGGGAGTTCAGTGACACCAGGGTCGGCGGCGGCAAGCTGAAACTCCGGGAGTCCGATCCCATAGACCTTGGCGTGGCCGTCCCCGGGGAGAGTACGGTGTATGCCGTTCTTGGGACGGCCCTCGGCGACTCCAACTCCAACGTCTACTGCGGGACCGGCGACAGGGGTCACCTGGTGGAGCACAACCCCGAGGAGCTATACCAGGAGGGTTACCAGGGGCCGGTCCACTGGGGCGTCTCCAACAGCAGGGGGCAGCCGATGCTGCCGGCAGGAGACGAGCTGCGGGTGACTGCGCTCACGACGGACGGATCGTCGCTGGTCTACGGGGGTACTGACCCCGACGGCCACCTTTTCTCCTTCGAGCCATACGACGGCGTGGGAGACCCCGTACAGGGGCCGTGCCAGGATCTGGACGCGGCCCCCGGCGGAGGCGGCATACTGGCGCTTGCCTTTAGCGGGGGCGTTGTTTACGGGGGTACGTCCAACGGCCACGTTTTCTCATATACCGACCTTGAAGGATTCAACGACCTTCTCCAGCCCAGCGGTGCCGCTGATGCAGTTCTGGCCCTCGAGGTTTCAGGGACGGAGCTCTATATCGGCTCGGAGGACGGCCACCTGTACAGCTACACGTTAGGAGACCCGCCGGGCACGTTCAACGACCTGGAACAGCCGTCCGGCTCCAACGCCATCAACGCGCTGGCGGTCTCCGGTACCGACCTGTTCATAGGCTCCAATGACGGACACCTTTACATTCACGTGATAAGTGGAGCGGGTTTCAGCGACCAGGGCGTACCGGCCAACTCCGGTGGAGCGCCGATAAACGCGCTTTCCCCGGGGGCTGAGGGCAGGGTCTACGGGGGCACAGGGGACGACGGTTCCGGCGAGGGCCACCTTTTCTGCCAGTCCGGTTTCGAGGGCCACGGTTCCCCGGAGGAACCTCCGTCGGCGATTACCGGCGTGACATATTGCTCAAAGACGATCTACCTCGCGAACCAGGCCGGGGAGCTCTACACCTATGCCGGGCCGGCCACTTATAACCCCCTGGGTTCCACTACGGACGCCATCAACGACATTGATTCCGCTTCGGGGAAAGTATATCTCGGTTGCCAGGATGGTCACCTCTACAGGTACCAGGACGCTCTCGAACCCCTGGGATCACCCGGCGGCAGTCCCATCAGGGCGGTGCTGGCCCATGATTCGACCGTATACCTGGGGTTGGAGGACGGCGAACTTCACTCCTTCAGCGGCTCCTCCTTCAGTCTTCTGGATACACTGCCGTTGGGCGTTTCCATAAACGACCTCGCCTGGAACGACGGCAAGGTGTTCATCGCGGCCGCCGACGGCAACCTGTACTCCTGGGACGGTTCGCTGCTAGAGGAACATGGCCACGGCTTCGCGGACGGCACGGCCATCAACGCCCTCGCGGTTGAGGGTGGGGTGGTGTACCTTGGCCTGGAGGGGGGAAACCTGTTCTCGTTTGACGGTTCTTTCCACGACCTGGAAAGTTGCGGCAGTCCCGTCAGGAGCCTTGCCGACGGTGACGCGGGTGTACTGTGCGGCACTTCCGGCGGTAACCTCTGGATGTACGACGGCGTGCTTCGGGATCTCGGCTCCGTACCGGGGTCCACCGGCGTCAGGTCCCTTCGCCACATCAACGACCACGTCTTCGGGGGGACCACCGGGGGGAAGCTCTTCTCCCACGAGGACGCGTTCCTCGCTGACCGGGGATGGGTGGTCCACAAGCAGGTGATGTTGTTCTGCATGGTCTATGACCCCAACGTGGACCTCGTGTACGCCGGGACCTACCGGCAGGCGCACTTCCTCATAATCGACCCCGCCACCAACCAGGTGTGGGACAGGGGCCGACCCGTAAACGGCGAACGGGAGATAGAGGACATAATCGTCGCTAACGATGGAACCGTGTACGGCGCGACATACGCCGGCACCGGCGGTCTCGCTGACCCGTCGGAGTTCCATAATCCCCAGGGCGGGAGGCTGTTTGAGTACGACCCCGCCACGGGAGAGTTCGCGGACCTGGGACGGCCGCCGGCGCCCGACGAAAACTGGTGGGTCTCCGCTCTCGCGGAGGGTCCGGAGCCCGATTACCTGATATACGGAGCCACCAGCAACTGCGCTTCCGAGCCGGACGAGGGACGCCTTTTCTCCTACGACCCCGATGGCGGCGTCAAGACGGACCTGGAGGTCCCGGTGGAGGGGGAGGGGGTACTGGCCCTGGTCCTCTGTGGCCATGACGACAAGATATACGGGGGCACATGGAAGGTCGGCACGTATGAATCGGCCCATCTCTTCAGGTACGAGGGAGCCCCCGGTGATTTTACGGACCTCGGCGAACCACCGGTCGAGGGCGAGCGTTTCAACATGAGCATAGCTTCGCTCTGTTATTCCGGCCAGAAGATATACGGGGGTTTAGGCAACGGTTATTTCTTCTCGTACGACGTGACGGGACCGGGCTACGATCTCCTGGAGAAGCCCTTCTCCGGGACTTGTTTGGCGACCGCCGTCACCGCCGCGCCGGATGGCGTCATCTGGTTTGGAACGCGGGAAACCGCGGACGGTCACGTTGTAACCTACGACCCCGCCCTCGGTGCTTTTCGGGATGTGTGCATGCCCATCCCGGGAGAGAGATTGGTGGGCAGCACGGCGCTCACCCAGGCCGGCGTGCTTTTCGGGGGAACGAGCGCGGACGGCCACGTTTTCCGCCTGGACCCCTACAAGACAGGGGTTGGTCCCTGCGGCACCTCGGTGGATATCACGCCGGGCTTGATGGAACTCGGCATGCCCGAATCCCTTGCGGGTCATGATTCGGTGGGCGCGCTTTGCGCCTACCCCGGGGATGCCAAGGTGGTTTTCGGTGGCACCGCGAACGACGAGAGTGTGGAAGACGCCCGCCTGTTCGCATACCATGCCGCGACCGGCGAGGTGTACGACTGCGGGGTCGCCCTGGTGGGACACAAGAAGATACTCTCCCTTGCGGCGTGTGACGATGGGTTCATCTATGGTGGTACCGGGAACGACGAAGGTGGGGAGGATGCACGCCTTTTCCGCTTCGACCCGGTTTCGCTCCGTGTCGATGATCTCGGTGTGCCACTTGAGTACGCCAAGGGGATTTTCTCGTTGATCGAGGGCAACGGCGGGGAGATTTACATCGGGACCGGTGACAAGGGAAGCGACCCCGCGCGCCTGGTGAGGTACGACCCGTTGAAGGAGGAGTTCACCGGCATAGGCGACTGCGTCCAGGGGAGGCTTCTGTCAATGGCCCTGGGGCCGGACGGGTGGATATACGGGGGGACCGGGGTCTCACCCGGTGGTTCCATGTCATCGTCGGCCCGATTCATCAAGTACGATCCCTTGACGCAGGGGATTGTTTGGGACTGTACCAATCCTGAGTTCTCCGATGAGCACAGCGCGCACTCGATGTCGGTGGGAGACGGCAAGGTCTACTTCGGGACCGGCCCGGGCGGGAAGCTGGTCTCCTATGATCCCGCGAGCCAATCGTTTGACAACCTGGAGGAGTTCCCCTACCAGGGAGAAGGGCCCGTTCTTTCTCTTGCGACCGCGGGAGGCGGCCTCTACGGGGGCGCCGGGAACTCGGGGTGCCTGTTCCGGTTCGTGCCGGGCCGGGGGTTCACCGACAAGGGACCCGTGACTTATCAGAACTCCGGCGTCACCGCCGCCACAACCGATGATCTCGGCAAGCTATACCTTGGCACCACAGGGGAGTGCCGCCTTGTCCGGTTTGACCCCGATTATCGCTTCGCCTGGGACCAGGTCACGTTCATCAAAGATGAGTCCCCACCGGGCACCGAGGCGAGCATCGAACTCACGGACGAGTCGGGGGTGGTGATAGCCGGCTATGAGGATATGGAGAGCCCGCCGCGTGACATATCCGGTATCGACCCCCTGGAGCACCCCGGCCTGAGGCTCCGGGGCCGGCTGAGCACCACCGACACTAACGTGACCCCGACGGTTGACCAGTGGAGCGTCACATGGGAGAAACGGCCCGGCATGGACACGGTTGAGCCGGAGCAGGCGTACAGGGGCGACTTCATCTACATCTGGGGGTCGAACTTCGCCGGCGAGCAGGGGGGAAGCAAGGTGACGGTGGGGGGCGCTGAAGTCGCCTCATACGGATACTGGTCCGATAACCTCTTGCAGGTCGAGGTTCCGAGCGGCGCGGCCGGCGGTACGGTTGTCGTGACTGTTGGGGGACACCAGAGCGACACCGGAACCTTCTCGCTGCTCGAAACACCGTCGGTGGCATCGGTTTCGCCGCCGGAAGCGCACGCGGGGGATATAGTGGAGGTCAGGGGCTCCTGGTTCCTGGACGAACTGGGCGCGAGTTACGTGTCGTTCAATGGTGTGGTCGGCTCCGATTACCAGTCTTGGTCCGATGGCGAGATTAAGGTCCGGGTACCGGCAGGCGCGGTCACAGGCGATTTGACCGCTAATGTAAACGGCCACGCGTCCAACGCGGTAGGGTTTACAGTTCTGCCCGGGGGCGGCCCCGTGGTGAAGATAACCGAGCCGGCCGACAGCTCGGCGGTCGCGGGCCTTCTGACCGTCAGGGCGACGGCCCAGAGCGACGAGAAGGTTGACCGTATGGAGTTCATGGTGGACGACAACCTGATTGGTACCGACAAGACGGCGCCGTACGAATGTCAGTGGGACACCGACGCGGAGGTCGACGGGGCGCGCCGATTAACCGCCCGTGCCTGTGACGAGGTGGGACGCGAGGGACAGGACGAGATTACGGCGTACGTCGACCATACGGTTCCGCGCCCGTCGGAGGAATGGTACTTCGCCGAGGGGTGCACCGACTACGGTTTCGAGACGTGGGTACTCATCCAGAATCCGGCCGGCGAGGCGACGGTGGCACACGTCACGTTCATGGACGACACCGGAGAGACGAAAACTTACGCCTGCGACCTGCCGGCGGACAGCCGTACCACCGTGAACGCTGCGGCGGAGGTCCCCGGCGCCAACATTTCGGTGGAGGTCAGGGCCGGCCACGAAGTGATATGCGAAAGGGCGATGTACTGGAACGGCCGGGTGGAAGGCCACGGTTCGATCGGTACGACATCGCTCTCCCGCGACTGGTACTTCGCCGAGGGGTGCACCGACTACGGGTTCGAGACGTACGTCCTGGTGGGGAACCCGGGAGACGACCCGGTGGAGGTAACTCTCAGGTACATGTTCGACGATGGAGGTGTCCACACGACGAAGCACCTTCTGGAGCCGCACTCCCGGTTGACCGTAGACGCGCTCGATGAAGTCGGTCCGGGGGAGTTCAGCGTGCACGTCGGGTCCGGGGAACCAGGGGTGGTGGCCGAGCGCGCGATGTACTACGGCGGTCGCAACTGCGGCACCGGCACCATCGGGTGCAAGGCCCCATCGAACACCTGGTACCTGTCGGAGGGCTCCACCGATTGGGGCTTCGAAACCTGGCTACTCATCGGGAACCCGGGGGACGATGAGGCGAGGGTAACCGTCACCTACCGGGAGTCCGGGGGAGAGACGGTGGAGAAGGTCTACACAGTGGGGGGCAACACACGGCACACCGTGAACCTGCAGACCGCGGTGGGCATCGCCGACGTTTCGACGCAGGTCTCCTCCGATGTGCCGGTCGTATGCGAGAGGGCGATGTACTGGAACAACCGCGGCGCCGGCCACTGTACGGTGGGGTCCCCGGGGCCGGGCACGACCTGGTACCTGGCCGAGGGGTGTACCGACTACGGTTTCGAAACGTGGCTGCTTATCGACAACCCGGGCGAGGAGTCGCAGACCGCGACCGTGACTTTCATGACCCAGGACGGGTCGGTGGTGCCGGTTCAGGTAGAATTGCCGCCGCGATGCAGGACCAGCCTGGACGCGGCCCAGTACGTTCCCGCCTCGAGTTTCTCGGTGAGGATAACAACGCCCGAGCCGGTGATGGCCGAGAGGGCGATGTACTGGAACGGCAGGCAGGGTGGCACCGGGTCCATCGGCGCCAGGTGAGCCGCCGGCGCCGGTAAAAGGCCTGATGGCGTATAATTGGATAACATAGACGTAGCGAAAAGAGGGGAATGAATTGGAGTGTAAGAGACATCCCGGCCAGGAGGCCTCATTCACCTGCATGAACTGTGGCCAGAGCTTCTGCCGCCAGTGCGTGCAGGAAACGCGGGAGTCACACTACTGCCCTGATTGTCACCAGGCGGAGATAGAGCGCTTCGCCTCCAAGCTCGGTCCGCGGGAACCGAAAGCCAAGGCGAAGAAGGAGAAAAAAGAGAAGGTCAAGAAGAAGCAGTTGAAGAAGCCCACCGAGCAACCGGTTGCCGCGCCACCGGAAGCGGCCGTTGCGCCACCGCCTCCTCCCCCGGGGATTTCCCCCCGGGAGAAGGAGGAGTTCTGGGGTGATATCAAGGAGCCGCGCCGGGCGGCCAGGCGTGACCCGGAGGAGGGATTTCAACCCCCGGAGGAGCCGGATGGCGGGACTGCGGGCGAGCCGGCACTGGTACCGGAGGGTGAGAAGAGGAGGGCGCTGTCCTCCGAGGATCGCCAGCAGGCGGTTATGGTCTCCGAGGGTTTTCCCACCGGGCCGGTCGACAAGGAGAAGCGGGCACCGGAGGGCAAAGGTAAGCACGCCGCGGTGAAAGAGCGACACCTGCCCGGTGAAGAGCGCATTTCGATGCAGGTCCCAATGGATTACGACGGCGAAATGACGAGAAACCCGTCTTACATAAAAGGGGTGTTGTGGGGGCTGCTGGCCGGCGTTCTCAGCGCTGCCGCCTACGCCGGGCTTGCCTGGTGGCTGCACTGGGACCGGGGGATATTCGGATGGGTCATCGGCTTCGCGGTGGGGGTGGCGGTAGCGTTTGGGTCCGGACGTCATTTCAACTGGAAACTCGGCCTTATAGCGGCCGCGATCGCGATGTTCTTCGTAAGCGCCGGACGCATAGTGTACTTCATGCTGGACGTACGGTTCAATAGCGTGATACCGCTCAAGCTGAGTATTGGCACTCTATTTGACGAGGCGCTTTCAAGTTACGGGAGAAACTTCTTTTCGCTCTGGATGATGTTCTTTCTGATAGCGGGCCTGGTGGCGTTCGTCATTGCGTTCCGCCCGCCCCCAATCCGGCTGCAGCTCTCGAGCACGCCGCCCGCCCGCCGCCCGGCCCGCCGCGGCGCCTGAATCTTCCGACCTGACCACCTTCCGGAAGCGATTATTCCTCCCGCCCGCATTACCAGAACATGCCGCCAGTTGACAGCGTGAGCCTATTCTCATATACTCTCGTTGTACCTCATAGACAAGAGTGAACGCTCTTCACAAGAACGAGGTAGGCACGGAAATGGTTGCTGAAGAAGGTTGGGTCGGTGTGGAGGAGGTGGCCGCTCATCTCCGGGTGTCCAGGGAGTCCGTCTACCGATGGATAGAAGCAAAAGGCTTGCCAGCTCACCGGGTAGGTCGTCTTCTGCGGTTGAGGCTTTCGGAGGTCGATGAGTGGGTAACAAACAGTGGCGGAGGTGAATCCAACTCGGCTTCGCCAGGGCCATCGTCGGCATCAAACGCTAGGACGAGCGGAAAGAGTTTCTAGAGCAGAAGGAGGGATCGGATGACTGACAGCGTCAGCCACGCCTTGACGGAACTCAAAGAGCGCCTCGAGCGCCTCTATGGCGGTAGGTTGAAGGGCGTTTACCTATTCGGCTCTCACGCTAGAAATGAGGCCGATGAAGAATCCGACGTGGACGTGCTCATCGTGCTTGATCGATTAGAGAACTATTCGCGCGAGATCGGCCGGACAAGCGAATTGATCTCTGAACTCTCCCTGAGCCATGGGATAACGATCAGCCGTGTCTTTGCTTCGGAAGAGCAATGGAGGGGAGCTCAGACACTATTTTTCCTGAATGCCAGGGAGGAGGCCATTCCAGCATGAAAGACGAAGCTCGCGGACTGCTCGAGAAGGCAGAGCGCGCAGTGAGTGCCGCGGAGACACTCATGCGGGAAAACGATGCCGAATTCGCTTCCGGGCGGGCATACTACGCAATGCTGTACGCGGCGCAGGCGCTTCTGAGAGAAAAAGGTTTGAAGTACCGCAAGCACGCCGGCGTGCACGGCGCTTTTGGAAAACAGTTCGCGAAGACGGGAGTAATGGATATGAAGTTTCATCGTTGGCTGTTGGATGCTTTTGACCAGCGACTCAGGGGCGACTACGATTTCGAGCCTCTGATTGATGCTGAATCCGCTACGGCTATTATTGAGCAGGCTCGTGAGTTTGTACGGGAGGCAAGGTCACTCCTGGAGCGAGGCGGCTCTCCTGAGTGACGACCTCCGATTGATTGAGGATCGCCTGCCGATTGAGGCGATCGGGACCGGGGCATCGCGGGAGAAGTCCGTCCGTAAAGGGCACATCTCCAAGCCGCGCCTCTGGCGTACGTGGCCGCCGCCGGTACTGTCTCGGGCGGCGGTATACGGTGCGCTTGTGCCCGCCCGCCCCGCCCGCCCGTTGACCGCGGGTTGCCGTACATGGTTTAATCCCGACACAACTTAATACTGTTCTCCGACCCGAAGGGCCTAAAGCGATAAGCTACGGCCCCAGGGCGATAGGGTCCGGTGGGAAACCGGCGGGCCTCCCGTGATTGGAAAGGAGAGGGACAAAGAGTGACCTGCCTTTCCGAAGGCAGGTTTTTTGTCGAGCAAGAGGCTTCATAGTTGAAAGGGGTTTTATGGACATGGGAAAGAAACTCATTGTGTTTACTGTCATGTTGATGCTGGCCGCCTCGCTGCCGGCGCTGGCGGGATGCGGTGAGAAGAAGGAGGAGTCGAAGAAGTCCTTCGTCCTTGCCACCACTACCAGCACCCAGGACTCGGGGCTACTGGACCTGATTATCCCTGACTTCGAGAAGAAGTACGGGGTAACGGTCAAGACCATCGCCGTTGGCACCGGCGAGGCGCTAAAGATGGGGGAGCGGGGGGACGCTGACGTCCTGCTGGTCCACGCCAAGGACTCGGAGGAGAAACTGGTCGATGACGGTTACGGCCTCGAGCGGGTCGAGATCATGTACAACGATTTTATCATCGTGGGTCCGGAGGCCGACCCCGCGGGGATAAAAGGAGAGAAGAGCGCCGCCGACGCGCTGGGGAAGATAGCGGAGACCGGTTCCACCTTTGTCAGCCGGGGCGACGACTCGGGCACCAACAAGAAAGAGAAGACGATATGGGCCGAGGCCGGGGTGGACCCCGCCTGGCAACAGTGGTACGTGGAGACCGGCCAGGGGATGGGCAACACCCTCACTGTGGCCGCCGAGAAACAGGGGTACACGTTAAGTGATCGCGCCACCTATCTTTCCAAGAAGGAGACAGTTGACCTGGTTACGGTGGTAGAGGGTGACAAGGCCCTGTTCAACCAGTACAGCGCCATAGTGATTAACCCGGAGAAGCACCCGGACCTCGATCTCAACGTGGAGGGGGCCGGTGACTTCGTGGAGTTCCTTACAAGTGATGAAGGACAGGAGTTGATTGGTTCGTACGAGAAGTACGGCACCGTGCTCTTCCACCCCAACGCCATTGGGGAGACCGGGGGCACGGGTGATTAACTCCCCCTTGAGGGCGCAGCACGCCATTGGATTGGGGAAGACGGTGATCGCATAGGTACAATACTGAACGGGTTCAAGGAGGCGCTTCTCCTTATAGTGAGCTTCGATCCGGAGTTTTACCGGGTCCTGTTCCTTTCCCTCGCGGTGTCGGGTACCGCCGCGTTGATCGGCGCTGCTATAGGAATCCCAATAGGCGTCGCGCTTTCGGAGTTCTCCTTCCGCGGGCGCAATGCCGCCCTTACGATGGTGCACGCGTTCATGGGGCTGCCCCCGGTGGTGGTGGGCCTGTTCACGTTCCTGGTGATCGCCCGCAGCGGCCCGCTGGGGTTTCTTGAGTTGGTCTACACCCCAACCGCGATGGTCATAGTCCAGGTGATACTGGCGACACCGATAGTGGCCGGTTTCACCCACGCGTCGATGCGGGGGGTCGACCCGCGGTTGGGGCTCCAGGCGATGAGTCTCGGCGCTACCCGGTTACAGGCGGTCCTGGTGAAGATGAGGGAGGCGCGGGCCGGGCTGGTGGCGGCCTTGATAGCGGGACTGGGCAGGGTCCTGGCCGAGGTGGGAGCGGTCATGATAGTGGGAGGCAATATAAAGGGCTACACACGGGTTCTCACTACCGATATCGTTCTCCAGACCCGGCAGGGGCAGTATGAGTACGCCATCGCGGAGGGCCTGGTCCTTATACTTGTGGCGGTACTGGTCAACGCGATGCTTACCCGGCTCCAGGCTGACAAGGGACGGGAGGAGGTGGAGAAGAGGGTAACCGGATACCCTGCTTGAGCAAGTTGGAAGATGTAATAAGAGCGATCGGCTTGAGGAAAAAGTACGGGGAGCGAACGGTGCTTGACATCGAGACAGTCTCGGTTGGGCCCGGAGAGATACTGGCCTGCCTGGGCCCGAGCGGTGCCGGGAAGAGCGTGCTCCTTCGTATCCTGAACCTCCTGGAGGCGCCAACCGCGGGAAGGATCCTGTTCGAGGGCGGGGAGGTCCAGGGGCTTAGAGGAAAGGAAATGGTCGCCGTCTCCCGAAGGATGGCGATGCTCTTCCAGGACCCCCTGCTGTTCTCCACCACCGTAAGGAACAACGTGGCCTACGGGCTGAAGGTCCGTAAGGTGCCGGCGAGCGAAAGAGAGGGGAGGGTCGCCTCCGCCCTGGAGATGGTGCGCCTTTCCGGCTTCGAGGAAAAACACGTCTCCACCCTGTCGGGGGGTGAGGCCCAGAGGGTTGCCCTGGCCCGGGCCCTGGTGGTGGAGCCCGAACTGCTCCTCCTTGACGAACCGTTCGCCAGCCTCGACCGCCTGAACCGTACCGCTCTGCAGGGTGAGGTGAAGAGGATACTGAAGGAGAATGGCCTCTGTGCCATCTTCGTGACCCACGACCAGGAGGAGGCGGGGCGTATCGGGGACCGGATCGTTATTCTCGATCAGGGGAGGATTGTCCAGGAGGGTGCGGCGGGCGACGTGTTCCACCGACCCTCGAGTGAGTTCGCCGCCCTGTTCGTTGGGATGGAGAACCTGTACAAGGGCGTGGTTACCGGAAGCGATAACGGGCTGACGCGGGTCGAGGTCCAGGGAAAGTTTCTGGAGAGTACCTGTGAAGCCGGCAACGGTGAACGGGTGACCGCGGGCTTGAGGCCCGAGGACGTGACGCTGGTGCCGCCGGAGCAGATCGAGGCCCCGGCGAGCAGCAGAAACGCGTTCAAGGGGCGCGTTGTCGGGGTGGAACTCGCCGGACCTACGGCCCGGGTGACCGCCCTGTGCCCGTTCCCGGTGGTGGCGCTGATAACCAGGCGCTCACTGGAGGATATGGGTATAGCCGAGGGGAAGATGGTGGGCCTGCGTTTCAAGGCTACCGCGGTACACATTATCGCCAACAAGTGGGGTAAGGTGTTATAGAGATGTCAGGAACAGAAGCGTGAT
Organism: Actinomycetota bacterium; assembly: GCA_018896525.1. Classification (GTDB taxonomy): domain Bacteria; phylum Actinomycetota; class Geothermincolia; order Fen-727; family Anoxymicrobiaceae; genus JAHIPE01. Next base: position 62,543 of record JAHIMR010000038.1, on the reverse strand, counting down.
GGCAAGAACACCTGACCCCTTTCTGTCAGACAAACGGCGGTTAAACAAGACCGCCAACAGGTGGGGTAAGGTGTTATAGCGATGTCGATAAGGCGAAAATGACGCACTGGTACCTGGCACCAGTGCGTCATTATGCAACGGCCCAGGGGCAATGCCTGACCCCTATCTCGCAAACAAACGGAGGTTGAACAAGATCGTCAATAGAGGGGAGGTAAAACCCATTGCCTGAGGAGTTCTTGAACCTGGTGCACCTTGACGAGGCGGTCCGCCTGTTGCTGGAGGGGCTGCCGGAGGGAGGCGTCGCCACCGAGGAGGTGGAGGTCTCCAGTGCGCTGGGAAGGGTCATAGCGGGGGACATAATAGCACCGGAGGACGTCCCCGGCTTCGACCGGTCCGGCATGGACGGGTTCGCGGTGCGCGCTTCGGACACGTTCGCGGCCAGTGAGGGCCTGCCGGTGTACCTGGAACGAACCGGTGAGGTGCCCATGGGAAGAGCCACCGCCATTGAAGTCGCGCAGGAGCAGGCGGTACGGATATCCACCGGCGGTGTGATGCCGGAGGGGTCGGACGCGGTGGTGATGGTAGAGAATACCGAGGTCTCCAGGGAGACCGTTGAGGTGGTCAAGGGGGTCGCGCCGGGGGAGAACGTCATAAGGAAGGACGAGGATATCGCCAGGGGCGCGCTCCTCTTCTCCCGGGGGCGGGTGCTGGGGCCGGCCCAGGCGGGAGCCCTGGTGGCGCTGGGGATAACAAAGGTGAGCGTCTACCGCCTGCCGGTTGTAGGGATCATTTCCACCGGGAACGAGCTGGTGCCCCCATCTGAAACGCCGGGACCGGGACAGGTCAGAGACGTGAACTCGACGGCTCTCGCGGCGTCGGTGGTGAGGGCGGGATGCCTGGCGCGCCCCTACGGGATAGTGGCCGACGAGTTCGGCCTTCTCCTGGAGGCGTCACGCCGGGCCCTCGCTGAGTGCGATGCGCTGGTCATCAGCGGGGGCAGCTCGATGGGGGTTCGCGACTTGACCGTGGACATCCTGGATCAACTGGGCCCACCGGGCACGCTGGCGCACGGTATCTATCTGAAGCCGGGAAAGCCGACGCTGATCGCGGTCTGTGACGGGAAACCGGCGCTGGGGCTTCCCGGCAACCCCGCCTCGGCCCTGACCGTCTTTGGGGAGGTCATGGTACCGGTCCTGGCCGCGCTGAGGGGGGAGAATAAAAGAGGGGGGCCCCGTACGGTCCAGGCCGTCCTTGACAGGTCGGTGGCGTCGGCTACCGGGCGGCTGGAACTGGTCCCGGTGTCTCTCGGCCTGGAGGGAGAACTGTTGAAGGCGACCCCGATACCGGGGAAGACCAACCTTATCGGCACACTTGCCCGCGCCGACGGGAACGTCAGGATTCCCGAGGGCCGCGAGGGGATCGAGCGCGGAGAGCGGGTGACGGTCGAACTTCACGATCCCTTCACAACAGGGAGGGGCGAAAGGGCACAGTGATGAAAAGAAACATCTACCTGGAGAACGTACCGCTTCCCGAGGCTTTGGAGCGGTGGATGGCGCTGTGCCGGGAGGAGGGCGTAGAGTTTCCGGTTCACGCCGGGACAACCGCCACCGGGGAGGCGGCGGACAGGGTCACGTCCGAGCCGCTGTTCGCCAGGGTTTCCTCTCCGCCTTTCCACTCGTCGGCGATGGACGGCGTCGCGGTCAGGGCGAGTGCGACCTACGGCGCGAGCGAGACCAACCCGGTGCGCCTCACGGTTGGGCGGGAGGTGGAGTGGATTGACACCGGAGAGCCGCTCCCCCCCGGATTCGACGCGGTGATAATGGTGGAGGACTTAAGTGAGGTCTCTGAAGGCGCCTTCGAGATAATAAAGCCCGTCTTCCCGTGGCAAAACATCCGGCCCCTCGGCGAGGACATCGTCGAGACCGAGCTTGTGCTGCCGGCGGGACACCGGATACGCCCTGTGGATATCTGCGCGCTCCTGAACGCCGGCTTCATTGAGGTACCGGTAAGAGGGGAGCCACTCGTGGCTGTAATCCCCACCGGTTCGGAACTTGTGGAGCACCCGGACGATCTCAGGGCCGGGAAGGTGATGGAGAGCAACTCGTTCACGCTGGCCGCGCTGGCGCGGTCGCTGGGTGCCCGGGCGGACAGGATGGACCTCATCCCCGATGACCCCGACGTAATCCTCGAGGTGTTCGAGAAGGCGCTGGAAGCGGCGGACGTGGTCGTCATCAACGCGGGCACCTCCGCGGGAAGGGAGGATTATACGAGGTCCACCATCGAGTCGCTGGGGAAGGTGGCGGTGCACGGCGTAGCCATGAGGCCGGGAAAGCCGGTGGTGCTCGGTGTGGCCCGGGGAAAGCCGGTGATCGGCCTGCCCGGGTTCCCGGTAGCCAACTACCGTGGCGCCCAGGAGTTCATGAAGCCGCTGATAGAGGCGATGCTGGGCCTCCCAACCGGCCGGTCGGCGACGCTCGAGGCGCGACTGGCCAGGAAGGTTTTCTCCACCCCCGGCTTCGATGAGTTCGTACAGGTGAAGGTCGGACGGGTTGGTGGCGAGGTCGTGGCGGTGCCCCTGCCACGGGGGTCCGGGGTTTCGATGTCGCTGGTGCGGGCGGATGGCGCCATCAGGGTACCTGCTTCCGAGGAGGGTGTAGCCAGGTGGCGGGAGGTGGAGGTACTGCTTCACGGTCGGGATATCAACCTCGAGGGGACGATACTGGCGATTGGCAGCCACGATATATCGCTGGACCTGCTGGCAAACCGTCTCAGGCGGGAGGACCCTCGCCTGAGCCTGGCATCGGCGAACGTGGGGAGCATGGGCGGTATCATGGCGGTGAAGCAGGGGCAGGCGCACCTGGCGGGAATCCACCTTCTCGACCCCGAGACAGGGGAGTATAACGTTTCCTACGTGCTGCGCCGTTGCTCCGTGGACGAGGTGTCGCTCGTCCACCTTGCCTGGCGTGAGCAGGGGCTCATGGTGTTGCCGGGGAACCCCAAGGGGATAAAGGGGGTGGAGGACCTGGCGCGAGAGGATGTACTGTTCGCCAACAGGCAGAAAGGGTCGGGCACAAGGTTGCTACTGGACCACGAACTGGGGAAAGCGGGGATAAGCCCGTCCGATGTAAGGGGCTACGAGCGGGAGATGTTCACTCACACAGCGGTCGCGGCAGCGGTGTCGGGCGGAACCGCCAACACCGGCCTGGGGGTATTGGCGGCGGCGCGCGCCCTCGGCCTCGAGTTCATGCCTCTGGGGCGCGAGCGCTACGACCTCCTGGTCCTCCGGTCATTCGAGGGTTCGCCGGGACACAGGACGCTGGTGAGGGTGCTGTCCGATACGGAGTACCGCGGTGAGGTGGAGGCGCTGGGCGGGTACGACCTGGGGGAGGCGGGCCGGATTATATCACTCGAGGGAAGCCGATGACGACAGGCGTGAAGCAGGGGTTCGAGGCGGCCGGTGGTCCGGTCGTGGATTACCTTCGCATATCAATAACCGACAGGTGCAACCTTCGCTGTATCTACTGCATGCCCGCGGATGGGGTCTCCTGCCTGTCGCACCGGGAGATAATGACCTACGAGGAGCTGGAACTCTTCACCCGGGCGGCGGTCTCGTCCGGAATCGGCAGGGTGAGGGTGACCGGGGGCGAACCGCTGGTGCGTAAGGGGGCGGTAGAGTTCGTGCGGATGCTTACGTCGATAGACCCCGGGCTGAAGGTTTCCCTGACAACTAACGGCCTGCTGCTGGCCCGCTACGCCGGCGACCTCAAGGAGGCCGGCTTGAGTCGGGTCAACGTCAGCATCGATTCACTGGACCCGGAGCGGTATCGGGCCATAACCAGGGTGGGGGGCCTTGCCGGCGCGCTTGCCGGGCTCCGCGCTGCGATAGACGCAGGCCTCGGGCCGGTAAAGGTAAACGTGGTGACGCTCAGAGGGGTGAACGACGACCCCGGGCCGTTCGCCGACCTGACGCGGGAACTGCCGGTGCACGTCCGATTCATAGAGTACATGCCTTACTTCAACGAACCCGGAAGGTGGTTCATCCCGGGGGAGGAGATCAAGAGCCGGCTGGAGGAGGTCGTGCGACTGGAGGAAGGCGAAGCCCCCGAGGGTTGGGGCCCCGCCAGCACCGCGAGCTGCTTCACGTTCCCGGGAGCGGCGGGGACTATCGGCTTCATATCACCGGTTTCCTTCCACTTCTGCTCGTCGTGCAACCGGCTCCGGATATCCGCCGACGGACGGATGCTGACGTGCCTGTTTGACCGAAACGGCGTAGACGTGAAGCGGGAGATAAGGGCCGGGGCCAACGCCGGCCGGCTCCGTGAGATAATAGACGAGGAGCTCGAGCGCAAGGCCAGGGAAGGCGGCAATAAGCCGAAGAGCGGTACCCGGATGCGGGCCGGTGACCATATGTCCAGGATAGGGGGGTAAGGGAGATGCCTGAAGAGAGGAACGGACCCGATTCACTGTCCCACCTGGACGAGTCGGGCGCGGCGAGGATGGTGGACGTGGGAGAGAAGGAGGTGACCGCGCGGAAGGCCCGGGCGGAAGCGTGGGTGTCGATGAGTTCCGAAACGTTTGAGCTCATCACCTCAGGGTCGCTCCCCAAGGGTGATGTCTTCGCCACCGCACGCATCGCGGGGATCAATGCCGCGAAGAGGACCGCGGAGCTGATACCGCTGTGCCACCCGATCCGCCTGGACTCGGTGGAAGTCGATTTCCACATTGACGAGGGCCCGTCGCGGGTAAGGGTCGATGCGCTGGCCCGGGCCACTGACAGGACCGGGGTGGAGATGGAGGCGCTGGTGGCGGCAGGTATAGCGGCGTTGACCATCTACGACATGTGCAAGGCGGTCGAGCGCGGGGTGGAGATAACGTCACTCCGGCTTGTCTACAAGTCCGGGGGTAAGTCCGGGACCTGGAACAGGGAGGGGTGAGCAGTGGGGAACGGACAGGTGATATCGGTCAACGTTTCAGAGGACACCGGCGAATCCAAGCACGATGTCGGCCGGAGAAAGGTGGTTGCCGGGTTCGGGCTGGAGGGGGACGCGCACGGGGGAGATTGGCACCGGCAGGTCAGCCTCCTGGCGGAGGAAAGCATCGACAGGATGAGGGTGAAAGGGCTCGAGGTGGGCCCGGGCGCCTTCGGGGAGAACATGACCACCAGGGGCATCGACCTGGCGTCTTTGCCGGTTGGGAAACGGCTCGGGGTTGGAGAGACGGTCGTACTGGAGGTGACCCAGGTGGGGAAGGAATGCAGTAAGCCTTGCGCGATCTACTACAAGGTTGGTGAATGCGTTATGCCCGGCGAAGGGGTCTTCGCCCGCGTGCTGGAGGGCGGGGAGATAGCCAGAGGCGACGAAATCAAGGTAATCAGGCACGACTGAACCAAAATGACGCAGAGGTGCCAGGCACCATCGGTGCAAAACGCAACAACGGTGACAGGCACCAAACGCAAGAAGGTGGAGGGATTGAGATGCCCGACGGTACGAAGGTGAAGTACACCGCCGCGGTCGTGACCGTGTCCGACAGGGGGTCGGTCGGGGAGAGGGAGGATGAGAGCGGGCCGGCGCTGCGCGAGATTCTGGAGGATGCCGGCATTGATGTGCCGCGGGTTGTGATAGTGGCCGACGAACGCGCGGAACTGAAGCAACTTCTCCGCGACCTTTGCGAGGAGGGATTCAACCTGGTGGTCACGACGGGCGGCACCGGGGTTTCGCCGAGAGACGTGACGCCGGAGGCGACGATGGAGGTCATTGACCGCGAGGTGCCGGGCATGGCCGAGGCGATGAGGGCGGAGAGTCTCAAGGTTACCCCGCACGCGATGATATCCAGGGCGGTCTGCGGCTTGAAGGGGCGGACCCTCATAATAAACCTCCCGGGGAGCCCAAAGGGTGCTCGCGAGTGCCTCGAAGCAGTAATGGCCGCCGTGCCCCACGCGCTGGAGGTCGCCGCCGGTGACGTCTCCGAGTGTGCCGTCGAGCGGCCGGGCGATTGACTGACAGGCACCCGCTGGCCGATAATCTGAATGTAATGGTACGAGGATAGCACGGGGGAGTAATGCTCGAGGAACAGCTTGTCGCGATAATCGAGAGCCGGGCCGAAGCGATTGCCAAGACGTGGTACCGGGACGTCAAGGGTTCGCAGTACACGCCCGGCTTCAAGAACATCTCCGAGGAAGAGGGCCTGGAGATGGCGACCAACATCTACAGAAAACTTGGTTACTGGCTGACGCCGTCCAGCGACAAGGATGTCAAGTACACATACGAGGTGTTCGGGGAGTCCCTGTACAATAAGGGTTTTCGGATGGAAGAGGTGGTGATGGTCCTGGTGCTGATCAAGCGCTACCTCTGGCTGCACCTGCTGGAGCAGGGGATCATGACCACGAACCTGGAGGTCTACAGGGCGCTGGAGTTGAACAACAAGGTAGTCCTGTACTTCGACCGGGCAATCTGCTTCGCGCTTGAAGGTTATAAAAACGCCATTGAGCGTAATAAATAGCCACCTGGTGGGGAAAGATGGCCAACCAGTGGGGTAGGATGGCCAACTAGTGGGGTAAGGCCTTATAGCGATGTCAGAAAATGAACTGATGGCCAGAAGGCCTGACCCCACGCGTCACACAAGCGGCGGTCAGACAAGGTACGCCAAGGCATGTGACGTTCAAAACTCTGCTTGAACCCACGCCCCGCAATGCATATGCCCAGGGGCGGGACCTCTCCCCCGGCGCTACAAGGGAGAAACACCCCACTATGCAACAGCCCCAGGGCGAGACCCCTCCCTCCCTAATAAACAAAAACCACAAAATGCGCCAATGGTGCCTGGCACCATTGGCGCAAAAAAGACGTACTACAAGGGAGACACACCCCACTATGCAACGGCCCGAGGGCGTGTTACACGGACATCCGTTCGATCCACAGGGACGGTTTCATGACTTCGTCGAGAGAGGGCATCATGTCGGGGCTTTCCCAGACCCGGTTCAGAAAAGCGAGGCCCTCTTGCCGGACGACCTCGTCCACGAACGCCTGGCCGATCTTATACTGCTGTAGCTTCAGTTCGATGCCTATGAGCCGCCGGAAAAGCTTCTCCGCACCGCTCCGGTGTTCTTTCCGGCGCTCGAACCGTTCCTTCATGGAGTCGTACGTCGCCAGGAGGTCTTTTCCAACCTGGTCCATGACGTGATTGGAGTATCCTTCCAGCACGGACATGACGGCCTGCATGCGGCGCAGGATATCCCTTTGCTCCGGGGTGGCTATAAGGGCGAGCAGTCCCCCGGCCTTGAGGGCGTCGTCTTTTCGTATATTGTTCTCCCTTATCTTGCCCAGGAATCCGGGCCGGGAAAGCCCGCGCCAGTCGATCGTGTCCAGGTACTCCTGCATGGTGGAGGCGATATACGCTCTTAACCAGTCGTTGCAGTGAAACTCGAAGGAGTGGGTGACCTCGTGGAGCGTTATCCACTGGCGGAACTCCCGGGGATGGAGGCCGAGATCCGTGTCGATCCGTCGTAGATTCGCCTCAACCACGTAGAGCTTTCCACCTTCATCCGGCTCCGGGAGTGACAGGTCGAACTGGCCGAGAACGTTCCGGGCCATGTACCCCATGATGATCCCCACCTGGACCGTCAGCATCGCGTGGGCGATACGTTGGGCCCTGGGGTTTGGCGAACGGCCGGGCTGACCCAGCTCGGCCTCCTTCATCGCATTCACGTACTTGTCGGATATGGGGTCGAACAGGAAGCGGAAAGACACGATGTTGGCGTCGATCCAATCCTCCTGGCTGAAGACCATCACCCTGTCGGGGAGGCCGGACACCTCCAGGCCCGTGTACTCGGCGACCAGCCGCCCGGCGTTCTTCAGCATGACCTGGTACTGCTCGATCATCTCGGGGGCGATCGGATCCGGCGTGTCCTGCTGGAGCCTCAGTGTCGCCACCGCGACCTCGCGGGTCTGTTCCCACCCGATGAGGCCGCCGCCGGTGGACCTTACCGCGTTGCGGACGCCTATACCCAGCGGTATGAAATCAACGATCCTTCGCGCTACCACGTCCATCACGTTGAGGATTCCCTCAAGAAAGGTCACAGGCCTGCCGTAGGAGTGATTCTCTGTCATGTTCGCCAAGTCTTCACTACTTCTTCTTTTCCCACTTCTCCAGGTAAGCGACCTGGCTGAGAGTACTGCCCCGGTTGATCTCACCGCGCAGGCGGTTCTCTTTCTCGAGGACGTCCATCGCCCGGTTGGCAAACTCCGCGGCGCGGGCCTTGGGGATTATGACCACGCCGTCATCGTCGCCTACCGCCCAGTCCCCCGGGTGTATCCTTATTCCGCTTATCTTGATAGGCACATTGATTTCACCGAAGCCCTTCGGCTCACCGGCGGTCGGCATGATCAACCGGGTCCATACCGGGAAGCCCATCTCCCTTATCTCCGGTGTGTCCCGTACCGCGCCGTCGGCCACCACGCCGGAGAGCTTCCGCTGCCTGGAAGAGTGGGTCGCCAGTTCTCCCCACATCGCGGGGCCGGAGCCGCAGGCGTCGATCACTATGACGTCACCCTCACCGGCGACGTCTATCGCTTCGACCGGCTTTGCCCAGTCACCGGGATAGGTGCGCACCGTCACCACGGGCCCGACCATCTTTGTGCCCGGTGACACCGGGCGAAGGCCCGACAGATCTCCTGACCGGTGCATGGCGTCGGAGATATTCGCGGTGGAGACCATCTCCAGGGCATTCCGGATGCTGCTATCGTCTACGCGCCTGTATAGCCGCGTTGCCTTTGGAACCCCCGATACCATGGATTCCTTTATCTCGGCGGCGGCCTTACGGGCGTCGGATGACTTGATGATGGCCCCCCCGACGATGATAATACCCGCACCGTGAGAGATCGCCTGGGCGGCGGTTTCGGAGTTGATGCCCCCGGCGCAGGCAACGGGAATATCAACGGCCTCGCAAACGTGCTCCAGCACGTCGAAAGGGTCGCCGCCGGCCATCTGGACGTCGATGGCGGTGTGGACCGCAATGTAGTCGGCGCCGGCCTCCTCGGCAGCCCGGGCGCGGGACACCGGGTCAGCGACCTCTATCATGTCCACCGCGATCTCGGCGCCGTAATTACGGGCCGCGTCGACGCACTCCGCGATTGTCTCGTCTGACGACGTTCCAAGGACGTCTATGATGTTCGCGCCCGCCTTGGCGGCGCACTCTACCTCGGTCCTTCCGGCGTCTATCGTCTTCATGTCGGCAATTATCTTGCGATCGGGGAACTCCCGGCGCATGACCCGAACGGCATTCAGGCCCTCGCTCTTGATGAGCGGCGTCCCCACCTCGATCCAGTCCGCGCCTCCCTCGAGCGCCTCGCGGCACACATCCACCGCGCGCTCCAGATCCACGAAATCAAGGGCAACCTGAAGTATCTGTTTCAATCCAACTCACCTGTCCTTCTGCAAAGTGGAGCCAAGCACCCCGCTCCATAAACACGCTGGCATTCGAACGCCGCTGCATCCACTCCGGCTGCGTTCCGCTCCCTCGAAGTACTCCAAGAGTACAACTCAGTCGTGCGCCTTGCCGGAGCGGCGCTTCGACGCTCTCGGTGCTTAACCGTGTTTATGGAACGAGGCACTAAGTATACCATAGCGGGTGAGCGCCTTACCCGGCAGTTCCCGGGTGTCCCATTCTCTGTTCGAGGGGTAGCGGGTGGTCCGGGGAAGGCCGTGCGGAAGCGGCGGGGGCGTGATGTCCCCAATTGTGATAATCTCATCAGTGGATGCGACCCAAAGGAGTTGGGATGGCTGATTCAGGAGAGCATGCAAACATAGGCCTCTTGGGGTGTGGCACCATCGGATCGGGGGTGTTTCACCTTGTCGGGAAGAACGAACGGTTACTGACCATGGCTGCCGGAAGGCCCCTGCGCATATCGCGCATACTGGTCAAGCAGATTGACGAACCCCGGCCGTTCCCGGTCGACAGGTCGCTCTTGACCACCGACGCCACCGCCGTGCTCCAGGATCCCGGGATAGACGTTTTTATCGAGTTGATAGGCGGAATTGAACAGGCCCGCTCGTTCGCCCTGGACGTGCTCGGCCGGGGCAAGCACCTGGTTACCGCCAACAAGGAGTTGATCGCCTGCCACGGCCGTGAACTGATGGAGGAGGCGGCCCGCTCGGGTTCACAGGTCAGGTTCGAGGCGAGCGTCGGGGGAGGCATCCCCCTCATCCGCCCGCTGGAGGAGTCGCTGGGCGGGGACCGCGTTCAGAAGATAATGGGCATCGTCAACGGAACCACGAACTACATACTCACCCGCATGAGCGACGAGGGAAGCACCTACGCCGAGGCGCTTGCCGGGGCCCAGGAGTTGGGTTTCGCGGAGGCCGACCCGGGAGCAGACGTGGAGGGGGCGGACGCCGCCAGCAAGCTCGCGATCCTCTGCTCGATAGCGTTCAACACCGGTGTAACCGACACCCAGGTATACCGGGAGGGCATACAGGGAGTAAGGCCCGAGGACCTGGAGAACGCCAGGGAAATGGGGTACGCGATCAAACTGCTGGCCGTGGCCATCTCCGAGGATGACGGGATCTCGGCGCGCGTCCATCCTACGATGATTCCGCTGGAGCACCCCCTGGCTAGCGTATCCGGCAACTTCAACGCGATCTTCGTTACGGGCGAGTCGGTGGGGGACCTGATGTTTTACGGACAGGGCGCCGGCTCGCTGCCGACCGCTACCGCGGTTCTGGGCGACGTGGTCAATATCGTGCGCAACATGGACCGGCCGCCAACCTCGCGACGCTCCTACTGGTCGAGGGCGGCGAACGTGAAATCCATCGACGATGCCCTGACCCGTTTCTATATGGTGCTGAGGGTTCTGGACCGCCCGGGTGTGCTGGCACAGATAGCGGGGGTATTCGGGGATAACCAGGTCAGCCTGGAGAGCGTGGTCCAGAAAGGATTCGGTGACAACGCACAGATCGTCATGATAACCCACCAGGTCACGGAGCGGAACTTCCAGGAGGCAAGGAAGAGGCTCGAGAGCCTGGACGTGGTGCTGGAGATACCCAGTGTTATCAGGGTGGAGTCAGAGTAGGGGAGACTCTTGAGGGGCAACACTCCTGTCGCCCTCCGGGCAGAACGGAAGGAAAGGTAATTGGCGGAACGTTCAAAGGGCAGGTCAAGGTGGCGCGGGGTGATAGAGGAGTACCGCGAGTTCCTCCCGGTGGACGGGGACACGCCGGTTGTGACGTTGCTGGAGGGGAACACGCCGCTTATACACGCGCGGCAACTGTCCGAGAGACTCGATCTCGACGTTTATCTCAAGTACGAGGGGGTGAACCCCACCGGATCGTTCAAGGACCGGGGAATGACGGTCGCGGTCAGCAAGGCGCTGGAGGAAGGCGCCACCGCGGTTATCTGCGCGTCGACCGGGAACACCAGCGCGTCAGCGGCTGCCTACTCGGCGGCCTGTGGCATGAGGTGCGTGGTGTTGATACCCAGGGGGGCGATAGCAATGGGAAAGCTATCCCAGGCGTTGATGCACGGTGCCCAGGTCATAGCGGTGGACGGCAACTTCGACGACGCGCTCTCGGTGGTCCGCGAGGTCGCGCGCGATAACCCGTTCGTTCTGGTAAACAGTCTCAACCCGAACCGGATCGAGGGCCAGAAGACCGGGGCTTTCGAGATCTGTGAAAGGTTGGGCCGCGCCCCCGACATTCATGCCATACCGGTGGGGAACGCGGGGAACATCACCGCTTACTGGAAAGGGTACCGCGAGTACCGCGACGCCGGCCGAATTGACACGCTTCCCAGGATGCTGGGGTTCCAGGCGGAGGGAGCCGCTCCGATAGTCCTGGGCAACCCTGTTGACGACCCGGAGACGATAGCTACCGCCATACGGATTGGGAACCCCGCTTCGTGGAAAGGGGCCACCGACGCCGCAGACGAGTCCGGCGGGCGGATAGACATGGTGAGCGACCGGGAGATACTGGACGCCTACCACATGCTCGCGGAAATGGAGGGCCTCTTCGTCGAACCCGCGTCCGCGGCCTCGGTGGCGGGCCTGATGAAAGCGCGGGCAGCCGGGGTTATCCAGAGCGGGCGGTTGGCGGTATGCATTCTCACCGGCCATGGACTCAAGGACCCGGAAAGAGCGATCGAAGAGTCGAGTGAACCACCAGTTATCTCTCCCCGCGCGGACAAGGTAGTGGAAACAATCTTAGTACCCCGCTCCATAGATACGCTGGCATTCGAACGCCGCTGCATCCACACCGGCTGCGTTCCACTCCCTCGAAGTACTACAGGAGTACGTCTCGGTCGCGCGCCTTGCCGGAGCGGCGCTTCGACGCTCTCGGTGCTTAACCGTATCTATGGAACGGGGCACTTTGCCGCCCGGAGGTGAGAGTTGCCTGGATTGAAAGTAGCCGTCCTGGTCCCCGATGGGGCCGCCGACCTGCCTCTGGAGGTCCTGGACGGGAAGACGCCGCTGGAGGCGGCGCGGACCCCCAACATGGACGAGATCAACCGGATGGGCGTGACCGGCACGTTACGGTCGGTCCCGCGGGGGATGCCCCCGGGAAGCGACGTGGCGAACCTCTCGCTCCTCGGGTACGATCCCGAGTCAACGTACGGTGGGCGGGGACCGGTGGAGGCGGCAAACCTTGGCCTCGAGGTCCCGCCGGGGTGGACCGCGTTCAGGTGCAACATCGTTTCCACCGACGGTGTGAGGATGCTCGATTACAGCAGTGGCCATATCGGACAGGAGGACGCCGGCGAGATACTCCGCGCGCTGGGCGAGGAGTTGGACGACGGGGAGACAAGGTTTCACGAGGGCAAGTCGTACCGAAGTATCCTGATGATAAAAGGTGAGTACAAGGCGTTGGAGTGTACGCCCCCACACGATATCACCGGGGAGAGGCTGGACGAACACATGCCCGCCGGCCGGGGTGCACAACGAGTCATCGATCTCATGGAGAGGTCACGGGAGGTGCTCGCCGGGCTCGCGGTGAACGAGCGCCGGGCGGCCTCGGGGATGCCGGTGGTTGACACGATATGGCCGTGGGGCCAGGGTGAAGGGATCGCCCTGGAGCCGTTCGGCAGGCGGTTTAGCATGAGTGGTGCGGTCATCAGCGCCGTGGACCTGGTCTGCGGCCTGGGGAAACTCGCCGGGTTGCGCACGGTTTCCGTACCGGGCATGACCGGTTTTCTGGACACGAACTACCTGGGCAAGGGGGAGGCGGCCGTCAGGGTGCTTGCCACCGACGATTTCGTCTACGTACACGTGGAAGCGCCGGACGAGGCGTCTCACATGGGAGATACCGGAGAGAAGATACTGGCGATCGAGCGTTTCGACTCCATGGTGGTGGGACCGGTGCTCCGTCACCTGTCGGGCGCCGGGGACGAGTACCGGCTGATGGTCTGCCCGGACCACCCGACGTTGATATCCACGCGCACTCACGACGCCTCGCCGGTGCCGTTCGCCCTGTGCGGGACCGGGATACCAGGCTCGGGCGCCAGGTCGTTCTGCGAGAAGACGGCAGAAAAAGGGAACGTTCACCTGGAGCATGGATGGAAGATGATGTTTTATCTGGTAGGCGCGGAACCGCTGCTCAAAGGAGGATACTGCGATGGATAACGTTTCGCCGCCGGAAAGGCCGAGGACGCCGGGCCCGCTCACGCAACCGGGCCAGCAGAACCCGCCCGGCCAACCGGGCCAACCGGTTCCACCGCTGCCCGCAGCGCGACCGGCGGGGCAGAGACACTCCACGGGCTGGATAATAGGTGGAATCGCGTTGATCCTGGTGCTGCTGATGATAACGTTTTTCTGCGGCACGTGCTTTGTGCTGAGCGTGTTTCTCGGAGGGCGCTCGTTTAAGGGTGACGGAGTGGCGTTGATCGAGGTCCAGGGGGTGCTGACCTCCAGTGGCGGCGGGACGGGCATGTTTGAGTACGGTTGCTCGGCGGATATGCTGGTGGAGCAGCTGCACAGGGCCAGGAAGGACGACCGGGTCAAGGCGGTACTCCTGCGGATAGACAGCCCCGGTGGGACCCCCGCCGCGGCCGAGGAGGTCTACACCGAGATCCGGCGCACAATGGAAGAGAAGCCGGTGGTAGTGTCGATAGGGGACATGGGCGCCTCAGCCGCGTACTTCATCGCCTCCGCCACGGATTACATCATGGCGTCCCCGGACTCCGACGTCGGGAGCATAGGCGTCATAGTCCAGATTCCGAACCTGGAGGAGTTGAACCGCAAGATAGGCTTGGACTACACGATAATCACCGAGGGGGAGTACAAGGATATCGGGAGCCCTTACAGGCCGGTCACGCCCCAGGAGCATGCCATTATCGAAGGTCAGATGAAGGTGGCCTACGATAACCTGATAAAGGGCATCGCGGAGGGCCGGGAGATGGAGGAGGCCAGGATAAGGGAACTGGCCACCGGTCAGACCTGGCCGGGCGTGCAGGCCCTGGAGCTGGGCTTGATAGACGAGTTGGGGAACTACCGGGACGCCGCCGAGACGGCGGGGCGCATGGGGGGCATAGAAGGCGATGTGTACCTCATAGACATGTCCAGTGGGTCCCCGTTCTCGTTGTTCTCGGAACTGGTGTCGGCGATGAAGGAGATCGCCAACAGCATGGAGATGCTGCGCGGCGGCGGCACAACCGAGACCACCCCCATCAAAAGATAGAACCCCAACCAGTGGTGCCAGGTGTTAGACAGCTGTCCAAGATCTAACGTACTCCCCGGGAACACCTGGCACCTCCCTGCCACAGGGCTAGAATGACGCACTGGTGACAGGCACCAGTGCGTCATTATGCAACAGCCAGGGGCGAGTCAGCCGGGGTGCTATTGCTTTGTGGGGGGGATTATGTTTAGAATGTCCTCGAGAATTCCTGTAAAGCTCCACAAACTCGTAGATGGCATGTTGTCCATCAAATAAGGGCGGTTGGACCTCGAGAAGAAATCTGCGTGAAATCAGTTCCTATTGGGCCGTAAGCGATTCAAATCTCACCGGCGGGAATTGCGGTCAGTAGTGAATTAGAGGAGGACGGTAGTGAGACTGTTCATCGACACAGCGAATGTTGAACATATCAAAGAGGTGAACGGGTGGGGGGTTCTTGACGGCGTAACCACCAACCCTTCGCTGGCATCGAAGGAAAACAGGAACTACCGTGAGTGTGTCCGGGAGATAGCCGGGATAGTAGAAGGCCCCATCAGCGCCGAGGCAGTATCGCTCGACGCAGGGGAGATGGTGTCCGAGGCCCGTGAACTTGCCGCCATCGCGCCAAACGTGAACGTGAAGATACCGATGTGTCCCGAAGGGCTGAAGGCCATCAAGGAGCTGTCGGCGGAGGGGATCAAGACCAACTGTACCCTGGTGTTCTCGGCAAACCAGGCAATGCTGGCGGCCGCCGCAGGGGCCACGTTCGCAAGCCCGTTCCTGGGACGCCTGGACGATATCGGGAACGACGGCTTGAGGTTGCTCGCCGAGATAGTCGAGATATACGAGTATTACGCGATAGAGACCGCCGTCATCTCCGCGAGCCTGCGCCACCCACAGCACGTGATAGGCTCGGCGCTCACGGGCGCTCACATAGCAACAATACCGTACAAGGTGTTCCAGCAGATGGCCAGGCACCCGCTGACTGATATCGGAATCGAGCGATTCCTGGCCGACTGGGAGAAGATAAAGCATCTGTAGGAGAGCGTGGCAAACCGCCGTGCTCGTGGTAAGGAGGTAAGAGAGGTAATGGAGGTTGCTGACAGGAGCGTACTCGAGGCGAAGTTACTGCCCGAGCTTCAGGAGATAGGGCTCGCCCTGGAACTGGAGGGTGTCAAGAAGTATCGGAAGAAGGAGTTGATAGGCGCTATCCTGATGGAAACGGGAGTGATGACCGAAGAGGAGTCCCCCCCGAAGGAGAAACCCCAGGCCAAGCAGGAACCCAAGAAAGAGAAAGAGAAAGAGGAAGATGGGATTGGGAGCGGCATTCTGGATGTCCTCTCCGATGGCTACGGCTTCCTGCGCACCGGCGGGTACCTTCCTTCCGAGGATGACATATACGTCTCGATGTCTCAGATCCGGCGTTTTCGCCTCAAGAAGGGGGACGAGGTAAGAGGGCAGATACGTCCTCCCAAGGACTCCGAGAAGTATAACGCTCTTCTTCGCATTGAAAAGGTAAACGGGGACAAGCCGGATATGGCCCAGAAGCGCAGGCCGTTCAAGTCGCTGACGCCGCTCTATCCGGATGAGAGACTACGGCTCGAGACCAAGCAGAACCAGATTACCCAGCGAATAATCGACCTGATAAGCCCCATCGGAAAAGGCCAGAGGGGGCTTATCATCTCTCCGCCCAAGGCGGGCAAGACCACGGTTCTCAAGCAGATAGCGAACAGTATCACCACGAACAATCCCGAGGTCCACCTGATGGTGCTCCTGGTTGACGAGAGGCCGGAAGAGGTCACCGACATGGAGCGCTCGGTCTCCGGGGAGGTGGTGTCCTCCACATTCGACCAGCCCAGCGATAACCACATCGCGGTGGCGGAGCTGGTGCTGGAGAGGGCGAAGCGGCTGGTGGAGCAAGGGCGCGACGTCGTTGTTCTCATGGACAGCGTCACCCGCCTGGCCAGGGCGTATAACCTGAGTACGCCAGCCAGTGGCCGCATCCTGTCCGGCGGCGTGGATTCCACCGCGCTGTTCCCACCGAAACGTTTCTTCGGGGCCGCCCGCAACATCGAGTTCGGGGGGAGTCTCACCATCATAGCGACCGCCCTGGTGGACACCGGAAGCCGGATGGACGAGGTAATATTCGAGGAGTTCAAGGGTACCGGGAACATGGAGATACATCTCGACCGGAAACTCGCCGATAAGAGGGTGTTCCCCGCTATCGATATCGAGAAGTCCGGTACGCGCAAAGAGGAACTGATCATGGATCCCAAGGAGGCGGCCCAGGTGTGGAAGCTCAGGCCGGTAATTCACTCCCTGGACCCCGCGTCCGCGATAGAGCTGCTGATAAGCGGCGTACGGAAGACCAAGAGCAATGCGCAGTTCCTGGCCCAGATAAAGGACGCAAGCCGCTAGACGTTGCCAACAAGTGGGGTAAGGCCTTATAGTGGTGTCTAAAGAGGAATCGCTCTCGGCAAGGCCTGACCCCTCCGGTCAGACAAGAGGTGGCTAAACAAGATGGCCGAAGGCTCCTGTGCTACCATCTACGATGATTTCCCGAGAACTGTAGTGGGGGGAAAGTTGAAGAAAGACATACATCCAGAGTATATGGAGACCGAGGTCACCTGCTCTTGCGGGAACAAGTTCACGACCAGGTCCACGAGGCCTGAACTTCGAGTGGAGATCTGCTCGGAGTGCCATCCGTTCTACTCGGGCAAGCAGAAGCTGATTGACTCCGGCGGGCGCGTCGAGCGGTTCCAGAAGCGTTTTGCCTCTCACTTGAACGTTAAGGAAGGTAAGCGGAAAGAGCCCCCGAAGAGTTGATTCCCTCATTATCTTCCGCCCCCGATCGCGCGGGCGAGCCCGACTCTTCCGATGAAATCCAGGTCGGCGGCCAGGCCGTAATCGAAGGCGTGGTCATGCGCGGGCCGAAGAGATGGGCCGTCGCCGTACGCAGGCCATCCGGAGAGATGTACGTCACCGTGAACACCACTTCCACCCTGGCCCAGAGGTTCCCGCGGCTAAACCGGTTTCCTCTGCGAGGCATCTTCGTACTGGTGGACTCACTCGTCATTGGGATCAAGTCCCTCTCCCTGAGCGCGAATATTTCCCTTGAGGAGCCGGACGGCGAGGGGGAGGGAAAAGAGGAGGGGACGAAGGGGGAAGCTGAAGAGGGGCCGGAGGAGGAGAAGAAAGGGCTTGGGTTCTGGGAGTTCGCTATCGCCATCGTGCTGGCGGTTGTTCTCTTCCTGGGACTCTTCATCGTGGTGCCAACGGTCATAGCAAAGTCGCTCGACAGGTATCTGGGCAATACCATCCTCTACAACCTGTTCGAGGGCGGCTTGAGGATCACCATCTTCGTGTTGTACCTGGCGGCGATGTCGCTCCTCCCCGATCTCAGGCGGGTGTTCGAGTATCACGGGGCCGAGCACAAGGTCGTGCACGCTTACGAGGCGGGTGGGCCGCTGACCCCCGAGTTCGCCGGGAGGTTCTCCACCGCCCACATGCGGTGCGGGACCACGTTCGTGCTGGTAGTCCTGGTCATAAGCGTTCTCATCTTCTCCCTTTTCGGCAGGCCCGCGTTGTGGTTGAGGATAGTGGAGCGGCTGGCTATCATTCCTTTAGTGGCGTCGATCTCCTATGAGATAATAAGGATGGCCGGAAAGCACGAGCACTCTCTGGTGGTGAGGGTCATAATGGCGCCCGGCCTCTGGCTCCAGCGACTTACCACGCGCGAGCCGGACCAGGAGAAGTTGGAGGTAGCGATAGACGCGCTGAACGCCGCCATGGGGAAGCAGGCGGCGGCTGATGGCGCCTGAGGGGGAAACCCCGGAAAAACCATGTTCGAGAAACTTGAATCAATCAAGAAGAGGTTCGACGAGGTCAACCTGGAGATGGCTGATCCCTCGGTCGCTGCCGATGTGAAAGCGTACCAGACGCTCGTGCGCGAGAGGTCCTCACTGGAGGAGATGGCCACAACCTACGAGCGGTACACCAACACGGAGGAGCAACTGTCGGACGCCCGGGAACTCATGACAGGGGAGGAGGACCCGGAGATGGCCGATTACCTGCGCTCTGAGGTGGGGTCGCTCGAGGAAACGCTCGAGGAACTGCGAGAGCGCCTTCAAATTCTCCTTCTGCCCAGGGACGAGTTCGCGGAAAGAGATGTAATAGTCGAGATAAGAGCGGGAACGGGGGGAGACGAGGCGGCGATCTTCGCGGGTGACCTCCACCGGATGTACTCCCACTACGCGGAGCGTCACCACTGGAAGCAGGACCAACTGTCCTCCAGCCCCTCCGAGATGGGGGGGTTCAAGGAGTTAATATTCTCCCTCAAGGGTCGAGAAGTGTACCAGCGGATGAAGTTCGAGTCCGGCGTGCACAGGGTCCAGCGCGTCCCGGTCACGGAGTCCAGCGGTCGAATACACACATCGACCGCGACGGTCGCGGTCCTTCCCGAGGTGGAGGAGGTAGAGATAAAGATCGAGCCCTCCGACATCAAGATAGACGTGTTCCGCTCCACCGGTCCCGGTGGCCAGTCGGTCAATACCACGGACTCCGCGGTGCGCGTTACCTACAAGCCGACCGGCATGGCGGTCTCCTGCCAGGACGAGAAATCACAGCTCCAGAACAAGGAGAAGGCGCTGCGAATTCTGCGGGCCAGGTTGCAGGACGCCGCCAGACAGCAGCAGCGTGACCAGGAGGCGGAGCAGAGGAGGAGCCAGGTCGGTAGCGGCGGGCGAAGCGAGAAGATCAGGACCTACAACTTCCCCCAGGGGAGGATGACCGACCACCGAATCGGCCTTACGGTGCACAAGTTGGAGAGTGTACTGCAGGGCGACCTGGACATGATAATCCTGGCACTTCTCGAGGACGCTCAGGCCACGGCGCTAAAGGACATGGATCAGGTTTGAACGTCATTGAGTCCATAACAAAGGCCACCCCTTTCCTGGAAAAGCACGGCGTCACTTCGCCTCGCTTGAACGCGGAGGTGCTACTGGGGTATATCCTTGGCATTGGGCGCCTGGAGATATACACGGGGTTCGACAGGCCCCTCTCGGACGACGAAGCCGGCAGGCTGCGCCTGTTGCTCATACGGCGCGCGAGCGGGTACCCGCTGCAGTACATGACACGGGAGGTCGGGTTCAGGACGGCCGTGCTGGAGGTGCGACCCGGCGTGTTCATACCCCGTCCGGAGACGGAGGTCCTGGTGGAGAAGGCGCTGGAAGTGTTACCCGATCGGGCGGTGGAGGTCCTGGACATGGGCACCGGATGTGGCAACATAGCGGTCTGCGTCGCGCTGGAGAGGCGGGACGCCAGGGTGACCGCTATCGACAACGACTGGCTGCCTGTTGAGCTGTGCGGGAGGAACGCGGCGCGCAACGGCGTGGAGGGCGCGGTGAGGGCGCTCGAGGGTGACCTCTTCGAGCCACTGAAGACGGGCCGGGAGTTCGACGCGATAATCTCCAACCCGCCTTATGTCCCGATGGACAAATGGGAGTCGCTTCCGTTGGAGGTAAGGGGGTTCGAGCCGATGGAAGCGCTTGTGGCGGGAGGGGACGGGCTGGACGTGATCCGCAGGATCATCAGGGGCGCGCCCGGGCACCTCAAGGAAGGTGGCTGGCTCCTGCTGGAGGTTGACGAGACACAGGCCGAGAGGGTCGTCCCCCTCCTTTCCTCCCCCCCGCGGGGGGATAACACAGGTGGGGGGGCCTGGACCAACGCCGAGTACTTCCGCGACCTGGCGGGTCGCCCGAGGGTCGTCCGCGCCCGCCTTGCCGGCGCGGTGGAGAGTTGAGGCGGTCAGTTGCTTACAGTGCGGATCGAATCGGGATACCAGGAGCAGGGAGACGCGGAGCGCGTCGCCGAGATCCTGGGGAAGGGCGGAGTTGGGATAATTCCCACCGACACCGTCTACGGGCTTGCCGCGTCGGCGCTGGACAGGGAGGCAGTACTGCGCCTGCTTGACATAAAGGGCCGGACGCCCGATAAGCCGTTGCCGGTACATGTGTCGTCCGCTGGTGAAGCCGACACACTGGCCTTTGCCAACAGACCGCCGGGCGACGTCTTGATGGAAGCTTTCTGGCCCGGGCCCCTTACGCTGGTGATGGAGAGGCGCCCCGGGGTCGACATCCCGTTACAGCCGCCTCGCGCGCTGGGGCTGAGGGTCCCGGACCACCGGTTCTGCCTGGAGGTTCTCCGGCGTGCGGGATGCCTGGTGGTGCCGAGCGCGAACCTTACCGGAAGCCCCCCCCCGGCCCTGCCCGCCGACATAGCGGAGGAGATAATGGACCGCGTCGACTTTATGGTGGACGGCGGTCGCTGCCCGGAAGGGGTGCCCTCGACGGTGGTGGACTTGACGGACGGCTTGAGAATACTCAGGGAGGGTGCGATACCGGCTGAAGCGATAATAGACATCGCCGGGGGAGGTGCGCTATCCGATTGAGGTTACTTTTCGTTTGCACCGGTAATATATGCCGGAGCCCGATGGCGGAGGGTATCGCCCGGGCGGCGATAGAGAGGAATTATTCGGAAGGGCCGGTGTCGGTGGAGGTCGCCTCCGCCGGTATCGCGGGACTGGACGGCGAGGATCCGACCTCTGAGGCGGTGCGGGCGATGGAGGAGCGGGGAATTGATATAGGGGAATGCGAGGCACAAACCGTTTCCCGCAGCCTGACGGCGGAAAGCGACCTGGTCATGGTTATGGAGGAGAGACAGAAGGCCCACGTATCGGCGCTGGCCGGGAGCGCTGTGGTTCCCGTCTTCCTGCTGCTCAAACTCGCGGAGGCGGTCCAGGTGGTACTGAAGGCGGAGGACCTGGGACTGGACCAGGTTGGGCCTCTCGAGTCGCTCGAGAGCGTTGTGAGCGTAGCCACCGTCATGGAGCGGAACGATTCCTGGGAACTTCCCCTGCACCAGTACGAGGTGGCCGACCCCATGGGGATGCCGCTGGAGTGGTACATGCGGGCCGCCGATATTATGGAAGTCGCGATAGGCGACATACTTAGGTGCCTGCTCGGCCCCTTCGCCTGAATCCCACCCACGCCTTGAGGGGACCTCAACCTCCCCGGAGGAGAGCTGAGGTGGGTGTGGCATAGTTACGGCTGCGGTACCGTTCCGATATAGTAATATAGGCTTGCGGCCTACGGTGAGGAGAAAGGGGTCCTGCTTGGCAGGCAAGAACGGGATGGTAATAGCAGTAGGAAGCGATCACGCCGGGTATCGTCTCAAGGGGGCGGTTGCCGGTGCGCTGTCGGAGATGGGTTGCCGCGTACTGGACATGGGGACCGACTCGGAGGAATCCTGCGATTACCCTGATTTCGCCATAAAGGTAGCTGAAGCGGTTAGAGAGGGCGAGGCGGACAGGGGGGTCCTGATCTGCGGGACCGGCGCCGGAATGGCCATGGTGGCCAACAAGGTTCCCGGGGTCAGAGCGGCGGCGTGTAACGAGAGGTACTCAGCCGAGTTCACCCGGCTTCACAACGATGTCAACGTGCTCAGCCTGGGCGCCCGGATAATCGAGCCCGTGGAGGCAGTTGGCATCCTTAGACTTTTTCTTGACACGCCGTTCGAGGGTGACCGGGAGGGAGGGACCCGTCACCTGAGGAGGCTCGATAAGATCAGTGACGTAGAGAAGAAGTACTCGAAGTAAAGCCGGGGGAGTCACGGGAGGGGCAGTTGGAGTTTCAATATGAAGAGTCCGGGTTGGTGTGGATGGACCCGGAGGTCAGTACGGCGATTGAGATGGAGCTTGACCGGGAGAGGGAGAACGTGAACCTCATCGCCAGCGAGAACTACTCATCCATGGCGGTCCTGGAGGCCCAGGGCTCGGTGATGACCAACAAGTACGCGGAGGGGTACCCCGGGCGGCGCTATTACTCCGGCTGCGGCCCGGTGGACATGGTGGAAAACCTGGCGCTGGGCAGGGCCAGGGAGCTGTTCGGCTGCGAGCACGTCAACGTCCAGCCGCACGCCGGGTCACAGGCCAACATGGCGGTCTACATGACCGCGCTCGAGTTGGGCGAGACGATGATGGCGATGGACCTGAGGTGCGGGGGCCACCTGACCCATGGGGCGACATTCAACTTCTCCGGCATGCTATACAGGACGGTCCACTACGGCCTGGACAGGGAGACGGAACGGCTGGACTACGACCGGATAGCCGATATCGCTGCCCGGGAGA
Source organism: Actinomycetota bacterium (assembly GCA_018896525.1). Lineage (GTDB taxonomy): Bacteria > Actinomycetota > Geothermincolia > Fen-727 > Anoxymicrobiaceae > JAHIPE01. The sequence continues at coordinate 39,727 of JAHIMR010000038.1, read as the reverse complement.
AGCCCCGGCTGATAGTCGCCGGTGCCAGCGCGTACCCTCGGTCCATCGATTTCGCCGCTTTTCGGGAGATAGCCGACAGCGTGGGGGCCGCCCTGATGGTGGATATGGCCCACTTCGGGGGGTTGGTGGTGGGAGGTGTACACCCGGACCCGGTGCCGTACTCCGACTTCGTGACCGGTACCACCCACAAGACGATGCGAGGTCCCAGGGGCGGGTTTATTCTCTGCCGCGAGGCGTACGGCCCGCGCGTTGACGCGGCGGTGTTTCCGGGGATGCAGGGAGGCCCGTTGATGCATGCCATAGCGGCCAAGGCGGTCTGCTTCAAGGAGGCGATGAGTCCGGAGTTCAAGGAGTACCAGGAGAGGATAGTGGCAAACTGCCGGGCTTTGTGCGACAAGATGGCCTCGGAGGGATTCCGGATTGTAACCGGCGGTACCGACACCCATCTGTTCCTGGTGGACCTGAGGCCGACCGGGATAACCGGGAGGGAGGCGCAGGACGTCCTCGAATCGGTGGGCATAAACGTCAATAAGAACGAGGTCCCGTACGACGAGACCCCGCCGACGGTGACCGGCGGCATCCGGATCGGCACCCCGGCCATCACTACGCGGGGGATGCAGCCGGTGGACATGGAAGATATCGGGCGGATGATAGTGACGGCCCTCAAGAACATGGACGATGAAAGCGCGCTTAATTCGATTCGCTCCGAGGTGAAAGAACTGATCGGTTCCTTTCCTCTATACGGTGGCGAGACCGAGTCCTCCAGGATAGACCCCAGGGACTGAGGTACCTCACCCCTCCACCCCACAAAAACGCAAGATTGTACCGGGTACAAGACGCAAGATTCCTGCCAATATCTACCAAAACGCAAGAACGCGGTTTTTAACCTGTTTTTAACCAGCGTGTCATTTGGCGTTAACCGGCCTCCCCGATAATCCAGGTAAGACGGGACAGAAGACGACCGCCGTTTGCGATGGAAGGGGGAGTGTTGGAGAGGGCACGTAACTTTTTCCGGCGACTTGACCTGTTCGACGCGCTGTCGCTGGGACTCATCGCCGTACTGTTCATACTCGCGCTGGTGCACCTGAGCCGGTTCCCGGTGTTCAAGGACATCTACTACCACATGGGGACGGCAAAGGCGTTCGGGAGCGCCGGGGGAGTTTCCCTGTTCGACTTCTGGGAGTACGCGCCGGCGGGGAGGCCACACCTCTACCCGCCGATGCTGCACATAATCATGTACGTCATGAACCTGACGGGCATGTCGATGAGCGCCATCGGAACGCTGGTAAGCTTCTCGGCGTTTCACCTCATCCTGCTCTCGACCTGGTACGGCATGCGCCGGCTGTTCTCCAGCCGAGCGGCACTCTACACAGTAATCGTGCTTTCCTCCTGCTTCATGTTCTTCTGGGCGACAGCGGTCACCAGCGCGGCCTCGCTGGTGCTCATCCTGACACCTTTTATCTTCATAGCACTGGAGGCCGACCGAAAGGTGGCGGCGTGCGTCCTGCTGGCGATGGCGCTTTACAGCCACCTGGTGCTCGGACACCTCATCGCGCTGGGTATTTTCATCTACGTGCTGCACCGCCGGGAGATGTTCAAGGGCACGTTCCTGGTCCTCTTTGGCGCCTACCTGCTGTGGCTGCCGTGGGGCATCCATATTCTGGTCAACTTCGGAACTCTCGACCTGTCCAGCCCCATGGGGGGGGGCACGTGGATGAGTCTTCACCTTCTTGTCTGGGTGGTGGCCATCACCGGGTTCATCTACTGTTACTTCAAGAAAGGCCGGTACTATATCCCCACCAGTTTGCTGCTGGGAATGGTACCCATACTGTTTTTCTACCCTAACCGTTTCTGGGACGGGCACGCGTTTGTACCCCTGGCGATGCTGGGAGGCGTGGCGCTGTCCGGACTGCACGGGTTCATCAAGGAGAGATCGGTGGCGTACATGGGTGAAAGACAATCGTACAGGGTGGTGCTGCTGGCGGTGATGGCGGTACCGGTAGCCCTGCTACTGCTGGTGGACCCCGTTTTCTCCACCAGGAATAACGCAGATCCCGGAAACGGCACGAAGAACATGAAGGCCATGCCTGACGGCATGCGGCCTCCCCCAGGAGAGAAACCGTTCATGGGGGATGGGAACGGTGAACCGCCTCCGGGAGGAACGGTTCCACCGAGAATGGACGACGGTGTGCCCGGTGAGGGGCCACCGGGGCAGAGCATATTGATAGGTTACGACCGGCGGGAGCCGCCGGAGATGGGCGACATACCTCCGTGGAGTCTCGAGGAGGAGTCGGGGGGCACTCCCCGGGATGAAGTGGGGAACGAGCCACGTTCTTTCCCGAACCATCGCATGGCAACGCCTGAATCCGGTGGCTCTACCGGTTCTATCCCGGGTGGTCCGGACGGCGGGCCCGCGCCGGGGAAAAGGGGACAGGGTGGCGACTCGCTTTACGCGAGGTCCTCGACGCTGTTCTACCTTATCACCGGAGAGGGTGGCGGCGGTGGGATGCATTCGCTCGAGGAGGAGCCGATGCTTAACGAGGAAACAGAGGAGCTGGCCAGGTTGGTGGAGGAGAACAGTGAGGAGGACCAGGTGGTCTTCACCACCGACGGCCCGTTCGGGAACCTTATGACGGGCCTTACCGGCCGACCTACGACCGGGGGGATGTTCAAGGAGGTCCAGTCGGAGGGATCCGGGGGCAAGGGGAAGGGCATGGTAAGCGGCATGGAGGACGCCTATCTCCTCATCCTTCCCGTGGGGATCGGGCCGCTCGAGCCGTTGGACGATGCGGTGCCGTCGGCGACATCCACTGGCGCGCGGCGGGGATTGCCGGAGATCGAGGGGGTTGACCTGGACTCCCTGGAGTACGTGGGGACCGCGGGCAAGTACGCCCTGTACCTGAACCCGGCCGCCGCCGACGTGCGAACCGTCGGCCCGGGCACGGTCATCCCCTGGGTGCTGGTGTTTCCGTTACTGGGGCTCGCCATCGCGGTCATCATCATCGACTGGGTCCGGCCCATACACCCGCTCGCGGCCAGGAAACGGGCCGGGGATGGAAACAGGGAAGCTGGAGTAGTACCGGAAGCGACCCGGCCGGGCCCGGGAAATGGAGGCGACAGTGACTACCGGTAACGCGCCCGAACGGATCCTGGCTATAATTCCCGCGTATAACGAGGAGGCAAGCGTCGGCGCGGTCGTCAGGGAACTCACCAACCAGGCGCCGTTTCTGGATATCCTGGTGGTGGATGATGGCTCCCTGGACAACACCGTGAAGGAGGCCGGGGCGGCCGGCGCGACGGTCCTCTCTATTCCCACCAACCTTGGCATCGGGTGCGCCATGAAGGCGGGCATGTCTTTCGCGCTGGAGCGCGGGTATGACATGGCCCTGCAGGTCGATGGTGACGGCCAGCACGATCCCTCCCAGGTCCACCGCTTGCTGGAGCCGCTACGATCTAGTGAGGTGGACGTAGCCATCGGCTCCCGGTTCCTCGGGACCGGGGGTTACAAGCCCCCCTGGCACAGGCGACTGGGGACACTGTTGCTCTCGGCCATGGTGCGGGCGGCTACCGGGTCGAAGGCCACCGACACCACCTCCGGGTTCAGGGCGATGAACCGCCGCGCGCTTCAGTTCCTCGCGGAGAACTACCCGGAGGATTACCCGGAAAGCGAGTCCCTGGTGCTCATGCACATGGCGGGTATCCGGTGGAAGGAGGTCCCGGTAATGATGAGGAGCCGCAGCGGAGGAACCTCGTCTATAAGGAGCCTGTCTTCCGTCTATTACATGATAAAGGTGATGTTCTGTATCCTGCTGGACGCTTCTCACGTTAAGTCCCCGAGGCCCGTGGTCCAAGGAGGTGAGCAGAGGTGAGCATCAGGAGCCATATCGTAACAGTAGGCATCTGCCTGATCATGGGCGCGACGGTTCTCTACCTGATACACAGGAAGAAGCTGAGGGAGCAGTACGCCCTGGTATGGATAGGGGTATGCGTGTTGATGATCGTCCTGGCCTCCTGGAGGTCACTGCTGGAGTGGATATCCGAGGCGCTGGGCATCTACTACGCGCCCTCCGCCCTGTTCCTGCTGGGCATGGCGTTATCATTCGCGCTACTCCTTCATTTCTCGGTAACGATGACCCGGCTGTACCGCGATAACGCGCGGATGGCGGTTCGCCTCGCGGAACTGGAGCTATCAGGCGTCGGAGATGGGAGCGTGACCGCCCTGTCCACGAACGAAGTACCGTTGTTCGACCAGGAGGCCGGGCAGGAAGACAGGGAGTTCCCGGTAATATACCTCACCGACCCACGCGACTGACCCGGAGTCAGGCCTTGTGCCCCCGGGCTGTTGAGAAAATGACGCATTGGTGCCTGGCACCAATGCGTCATTTTGTGGCTTTTGTTTATTTGTGAGGGAGGGGTCTCGTCCCCGGGGCTGTTGCACGCCCCAGGGCATATGCATTGTGGGGCGTGGGTTCAAGTAAAGTATTGAACGTCACATGCCCGGGGATGGCGTTCTTGTCTGACGCCACTTGTCTAACATGAGGGGTCAGGCCTTCTAGCCATAACGTATGATCTCGTCCGCCGCTTAAAGGCGCTGACCCCACTGGTTGGCGGTTCCAGCCCGGGGATGGCGTACCTTGTCTGACCGCCGCTTGTGTGACGTGAGGTGCCAGGCCTTCTAGCCATTACGTATACTGTCGGCCACCGTTTAAAGGCAAAGGCACCACCGGTTGGCGAATTGGTCGGTTGAGCCGGATATCGGTTAATGCTAGACTAATCAAAACCGTTTGGGTCCTGATCCCGGTGGCTTCACGCGCAAGAAACGAGGCGGGTTAAGGGTTGGTTACGTCTATTCGTCCGGTGGAGTGTTCCCTGAACTCGAAAAAAAGGGCACCCTGGAGGCTGGCAGTGAGTGACGAGTTTGAAAACGTGGCGCGGATGATCGAGTCGGCGGGCTCGGTAGTAGCGCTCACCGGAGCGGGGATATCGGTGGAATCCGGAATTCCCGACTTCCGCTCCCCGGGGGGACTCTGGACCAGGTTCGACCCCTCGATATACGCCACCTTCGAGTCGTTCGTGAACGATCCATCGAAGTTCTGGGAGATGGCAGAGGAGCTCAACCCGCTCCTGGAAGGCGCGGAGCCCAACCCGGGGCACCTGGCCCTGGTGGAACTGGAGCGCCTGGGGAAGTGCGACACGGTGATAACCCAGAACATAGACAACCTCCACCAGCGGGCGGGCAGCTCCGATGTCCTGGAGCTGCACGGGACGTTTCGCTGCGGGACATGCCTGAAGTGCGGTATGAAGCACACCTACGAGGAGATAGAGCAGGCCGCGGCAGGCCGGGTAGTACCGGTTTGCATGTCGTGTGGAGGGTCGATAAAGCCCGACGTGGTCCTTTTCGGAGAGCCGCTGAACGCGAGGGTCCTTCAGCGGGCGGTGGAACTGGCGACCGGATGCGACCTGATGATAGTCGTGGGGAGTGGGCTGGAGGTGTTTCCCGCGGCGTCCCTGCCGGATTACGCCAGGAGGGGCAACGCCCGGCTGGTATTCTTCAATATCGCCACAACCGCGTTCGACAGTGTCGCTGATGTTATTATAGTAGGCAAGGCGGGGGAGACACTCCCCCGCGTGGTGGAGGTATACCGTGGCCTTTCGGAAGGTTGCACCGGGACAGAATAGGAGAGGAAAACAATGTCATCTGGCCCAGAGAACGAGGATTGGTCGAAGAAGCTGGAGGAGCTGGATTTCTCAGTCATCAAGGAGAGGTTCAAGTCCGGCATGACTAAGCCGAGGATCCTGATCATCATCGCCATCATCGCGCTGTTCCTGTTTATCGCCATCATCGCGCCGTTCGCCGCCTTCTACACCGACGCGCTCTGGTATAACCACATCGGGTTCCAGAACCTGTTCTGGAAGATGTTCTGGGCCAAGATACTGATGGTGGTGGCGTTTGGGGCCACGTTCTTCGTCCTGATGTACGGTAACATCCTTCTCGCGCACAAGATCCCGCCGGACCAGGAGATCGACCTCGAGGGGTCACCGCTGGAGGAAGTGATAAATAGAGTACGGAGCGTGGGGTCGAAGGCTGTCACCTGGGGGCTGGTCGCCTTCTCGGCTGTAGCGGCGCTCCTGGCCGGCCTGGGCTGGGGGGGAAAGTGGGAACTCGTTCTCAAGTTCTTGAATCACGCCAGCTACGGGAAGACGGACCCCCTGTTTGGCAAGGACATCGGCTTTTACCTTTTCTCCTACCCTTTCCAGAAGGAGTTGGTGAACTGGCTTATCTCGAGCCTGTTTTTCATCCTGGTGATTACCGCGATAGTATACGTCTTTGACGGCGGCATCCGCCTGAAACGGGGCCCCGATATGCTGGCCCCTCACGTGAAGGCCCACCTGTCGGTCCTCGCCGGGGTCATTCTCCTGGTGAAGGCGTGGTCGTACCGGCTGAACATGTACGAGCTTCTTATGACCAAGGATGGGGCGGTGTACGGGGCGGGCTACACCGATACCCACGCGCGCCTGCCAGCACTTTGGATACTCACCATCCTGGCGCTGGTGGCGGCGGTGGTCTTGATAGTCAACATCAAGTACAAGGGATGGTTCCTTCCGGCGCTGGCCATAGGTTCCATGGTGGTGGTGACGGTCCTGGCGGGCACGCTCTACCCGGTCATCATCCAGAACCTCCGGGTAAAACCGAACGAGCGAGAGATGGAGTCCGAGTACCTGAGCTACAACATAGAGTATACCCGGGAGGCCTACAACCTGGGGGAGATAAAGGAGGAGACGTTCGCCGCTGACGAAAGCCTGGACCTTGCCGGCATCGAGGCGAACCGGGCCACCATCAAGAACATCCGGCTGTGGGACCCGAGGCCCCTGCTCAACACCTACGAACAGATGCAGTCGATCCGGCAGTACTACGTCTTCAACGACGTGGACGTCGACCGGTACACAGTTGACGGCGAGTACCGTCAGACAATGATCGGGGCGCGCGAGATGCAGCAGTCCAACCTTCCTGAGGAAGCGAGCACCTGGGTCAATACAACCCTGGTTTACACACACGGTTACGGCGTCTGCATAAACCCCAGCAACGATATCTCGAGCGAGGGGAACCCCGTTTACCTGTTGAGCGACCTTCCCCCGCAGGGGCCGACCAACCTCCAGGTGAAGAGGCCGGAGGTATACTACGGAGAGAAGACCGACAACCACGTGGTTGTGGATACCACCGAGGAGGAGTTCGACTACCCCAGGGGCAACGAGAAGATCTACAGCAAGTACGAGGGCAAGGCCGGAGTTGAGGTGAAGTCGTTCTGGCGCAAGTTCCTGTTCACGGTCCTGTTCCGCGACATCAACTTCCTGTTCAGCGGCCAGATACAGGGTAACTCCCAGGTCATGTACTACCGAACGATCTCCGAGCGCGTCCGGAAGTGCGCGCCGTTCCTGCAGTTCGACCGCGACCCCTACATGGTGCTCTCCGACGACGGGAAGCTCTACTGGATAGCGGACGCTTACACGACAAGCGACGACTTTCCTTACTCCCAGCCCACCGATGGTTTCGGCAACTATATTCGCAACTCGGTCAAGGTGGTGGTCGACGCCTACGACGGGGAGGTATGGCTGTACGTGGTGGACCCGGATGACCCGGTCATAGAGACGTACCGGAAGATATTCCCGCAGATATTCACGTCGTTCGACAAGATGCCGGAGGACCTCAAGAAGCACGTACGGTACCCGGAGGACATCTTCCTCGTCCAGTCTAACATGCAGAGGACCTACCACATGACCAACGTCCGGGAGTTCTACAACAAGGAAGACGAGTGGGACTTCCCCCAGGAGATATTCGACGGCGGGAAAGAGCCGATGTCGCCGTACTACGTGATAATGAGTCTCCCCGGGGAAGACGCCGAAGAGATGGTGCTGATGATGCCGTTCGTTCCCCACAAGAAGCAGAACATGATCGCCTGGCTGGGGGCGCGTATGGACGGGGAGCATTACGGCGAGATGATCAACTACATGTTCCCCAGCGGCAAGCTGATATACGGGCCGGAGCAGATTGAGGGGCGAATAGAGCAGCAGCCTGAAATAAGCAAGCAACTGTCACTATGGAGGCAGGAGGGGTCCCAGGTGATAAGGGGCAACCTGCTGGTAATCCCCATCGAGCAGTCGTTGATATATGTGGAGCCCCTGTACCTGCAGGCGACCGAGATAAAGATACCCCAGATAAAGCGGGTAGTGGTCGCCTACGGGCAGCAGGTGGTGATGGAGCCTACTCTCGAACAGGCGGTTGCCCGGTTGTTTGCCGGGGCGCCGCCGACGGAGATCATCGTTGAGCCGGTGGTGGAGGAACCCACCGAGGAGGAACCCACCGAGGAGCCGGTCGAGGAGGAACCCACCGAGGAGCCTACGAGCCTCGCGGCCCAGGCGCTCGACCTGTACAACAAGGCGATAGAGGCGCAGAAGTCGGGGGACTGGGCCGCCTACGGCAGCTACCTCGAACAGTTGGAGAATGTGCTCAAGCAGTTGAGCGAAGTCCAGTAGGCGCTCTCCGGGACTTGTAGCGCCGCCTTCCAGGCGGCTCTCGCCGGAACAGAAGACGGCAAGATGCCAGCGCTACCAGGGAATAACGGATGCTGGTTGTTGCCGGCGCTACAGGAGCCCCATCTTTCGGGCGAAGTCGAGGTACCCCTTAAGCAGCATTCGCGGAGGGCCGGCATCGATACTGTAGGTCATCGTGCAGTCGTCGTGTGTGCCGTTGATACACTCGCGGGTACGGGTGATAACGTCGTCAGGAGTCTCGGAGCCGGCAAGGTAATCACATGCCTCCCGGTTCAGTTCAACCGAGATGTCCGGGGACACCGGCGCCCCCTCGGATATCATCAGCACGCCGTCGGTTTTCTCCAGGCCGAACTCCTGCCCGTCAACCGTAGCCTCGAGGCAGGCACCGTCCCTCAGGCGTTCGACGACAACAGACCCCGGGTACTCCTGGAACATCTTCACCAGGAGGTCGATTGTCTCCACGGCCGGCTTCTTCTTTGCCATGCTCCTCCACTGTGTCTTTCTCTATATTCTAACGACTTCTTGCGTTCTTTGCTTTCCGGCGATCTCCACCAGGATGTAATGGAAGTAACCCCCGTACGCTTCGCCGGCGTGAAGCGGCGCACCGGCGCCGCCGGTGATGGTTACCAGGACCCCGTCCTCCTCGAACTGCCTGTAAGCATGGAAGTGCCCGCAGAAGAGCTTCTCGACGCCCCCTTCGGCAAGGATTGGGATAAGGTTCTCGTTCGCCTCCATCCCGGCCGCCTGCTCGGGGTCCGGCCTCGGGGAGTACGGATATCCGGGCGGCACGTGACACACCGCGAAGACGTGATCGAAGCCACCGTCCCGCGCCGCCTCGAGGTCGCTTTTCAGCCACTGGCCCTCCGCCGGGTAGAACCCACGGCCGGGGGTGCCGTTGTCGATCAGCGCGAAGTGGCAGTTCTCGTAGTTGAACGACTGGTACGGCGCGCCAAGGTACCGCCGGTAGTTCTCGTCGACCGGCGAGGTCGCCACGTCGTGGTTGCCCGGCACGCAGTAGTAGCGGACCCCGCTTCGCTCCATCGCGTCCACGAAGTTGGCGAACTCGGTGGCGGTGCCGCTCCCGGTCACGTCCCCGGCGATAACCAGGAAGTCCACCGAGGTCGCGGCCTCGAGGACCTTGCCGAGGACCTCGTAGTTGTTCTGGGGGTCGCCGCAGACGATAAAGCTGAACCGGGGACCGCTTTCCACCTGGTCGTGAGTGGTGGCGGGCGTCGGCGGCGGGTTTTCCCGCGGGGCCTTGCCGCAACCGGGGGCGACGGCGAGAAGGGTAAGAAGTACCCCCACGAGGATAGCTGTTAATACAATGTGGCGTTTCATTGTACCTCGCAAAGCCGGCGAAAAGGTGTCAGAGAACGTCTACGGTATAGGTGCCGTCCACGGTCCGGGCTCACCTCTTGAATCGGCAGAACCCTGATGTGTCGCTCCTGGATGAGAGCCTGCTGACCTTGACGACGTCCCCGGTGCTGGGAGCGTGGAGGAACATGTCGTTGCCGAGGTACATGCCAACGTGGTGCGGGGGCGTCCCGAAGAAGACCAGGTCTCCGGAGCGTGCCTGCTGGAGTGTTATCTTGATCCCCCGGTTGAACTGGAGCGCGGCGTTGTGCGGGATGCTTATGCCGTGCAGCTTGTATACGTACTGTGTCAGGCCGGAGCAGTCGAAGCAGATCCGGTGCACCCCGGTCGGGCACTTGCCCGGCCCGGCACCGGCCCAGTGATAGTCAACCCCCAGGTACTTCATGGCGGTCTTGGCCAGCCCTCCCTCGGGAGCGTCGGCGAGTTGGTCCAACGCCTCATCGTTGAGGACAGTGTCCACCGCCCGCTGTTGCGCGGTCTGCTCCGCCAGCATCCTCTGTATGTCCTGGTTGAGACTGGTGAGCAGTACCTCGCGCTGAGCGAGAGCTCCCTCGACCTGCTGCTTCTTCGCGATCGACTGCTGGACGAGGCCTTCCTTCTGGCGTTGCTGCTCGGCGAGATCCCTTTCCAACTGGCTGACGGAGTCACGGTTGCTCTTGATCCGCGTGATAAGCTTGGCGTCGCTCTGAGCTACCCTGGAAACGTAATCCGCCCTTTCCAGGAAGTCAACGAAGTCCTTGGTACGCAGCAGGACTTCCAGCATCGACGTTTTGCCGTTCTTGTACATCGCCGCGGCGCGCTCGTTCAGGATATCCCTGCGGTCCCTCAGACTCTGCTTGATATCGGAGAGGCGCTGGCGGGTCTCGTTGACCTCGTCGGTTATCTCGTCGAGCTCCACTTTGACGCGGTCGTACGCCTCGGCGGCGACACCCAGTTCCTTATCCAGGGCGTCTATCTCGCGCGATACCTCCGCGGCCTGCTGGCTCTTGCTTGCGATATCATCCCCGGTCGGGACAGCGATAACGCCGGTCGTGGGCACCAGAAGGAGGGTGACCGCGGCAATTACCCCGACCACAGTAATAAATCTTATTCTACCCAGTGTTATGCTCTTCCGTTTCATGGCTCATCTCTATAGACGTATATACGTTACAGCGTGTTGCATTGCTACTATTATCCCGCTTTCTACTGTTAACAGTCAATAGTTATTGTCAATTACTGTTAATAATATATACAGTCGTACTCTTTATATCGGCGTTGTTGCGAATTTTGTTTAGTGATCTTATTGTTGAATGATGATGCTGTTGTTATTGTTGAAGATGAGGTTACGATCCCGGTCTTGTCTTGCGTTGTCGTGTTGATTGGCGCGATTCCCCAACGCGCGCTTGCATTCCAGCGACGGATACAACAGAATGGAAATCACGAACGGTGCGGGGTGGAGCAGTTTGGAAGCTCGCTGGGCTCATAACCCAGAGGTCGTCGGTTCGAATCCGGCCCCCGCTACCAAACGAGTTAAAAGGTGGAACCTTCAGTTCCACCTTTGATTTTCCCGAAATCAAGCGGAAACCGACCAAGCCAACCAAGCAGTACCCAAATCCCATGTTCCTGGCCTACGAGTGGTAAATGGGCCTTGATGACAGGATGTATTAATCCCAGGGAGACATCGCCGGAAAGCTCGGGATGACTCAACCACGGCTGGAGAGCAAGAGAGTATCGATTGACGGCAGTCAAGGGACTTGGTATATTTATCATACAATGTAAGGTAATGTCTACAATCAAGTGGTGATAATGCAACGGTCACTTCAGGCGAAAGCCAATATCGTTAAGAATTATCTGGACAGAGAGCTATCAGGGCAGATAGCGAGAGCTCTCAGAAGCCTGCCGACGGTTGTGCTGACCGGCATGCGCCAGGTTGGAAAGACCTCCATGCTGGTGAACGACCCTGAACTCTCGAAGAGAGAATACGTAAGCCTTGATGATATGGCTTATCTAAAAGCACTGGAAGAAAACACCGATCAAACACTCTCGTACCACGACGCTGTCACCATTGACGAGGCACAGAGATCGGACACTCTCTTCATGGGGATCAAGAGGGTTCTGGAGAAGGACAGGAGGCCGGGGCGGTTTCTACTCTCCGGTTCGGCAACCCTCCCATTGAAGAAAGCTGCGGCGGAGACGCTCACCGGGAGGTCCATTAACCTCAAGATGATGCCCATGACCAGGCGGGAGATAAGGGAAGAGACCGGGGGGAAACCTTTCATCTTGAAGTTCTTCTCCAAGCCGGGAAAACGAAATGCGGGTGAGGTTGAACCCATAACAGACGCCGAGGTCATGACAGGAGGGCTCCCCCCCGTAGTTCTGGCAAAGAAAGAGGACGCCCGGTTCTGGCTCATCGGGTACGAGCAGAACTATCTGGAGAGAGACATACGCTTTATATCCAGGGTCAACAATATAATAGGGTTCAGCAACCTGGTCAGGCTGGTGGCCGGTCGTACCGGTCAACTACTGAACGTGAGCAACATCGGGAGGGACGCGGACTTAAATTACAACACGACCATGCGCTACCTGGGTTGGCTCGAGGACCTCTTCCTGATCTACAGGGTTCAGGCCTTCAGGGGGAGCAGGGCAAGCCGGATAAGAAAGAAGCCCAAGGTCTTCTTTGCCGATTCAGGCCTTGCCTGCCACCTGGCCGGGATTGAAGACCTTTCCCGTGATCCATTGAAAGGATACATCTACGAAACCTTTGTGGCTCAGAACCTTCTTGGAATACTCGAGGCACACACGCTGGGGTGGGAGCTCTTCTACTGGAAAACCGCGGGGGAGCGCGAAGTGGATTTCGTGGTGGACAACCGGAGGGAAGTAGTGGGGATAGAGGTGAAGGCCTCCTCCTCATTTGGATCGTCGGACATACGCAACTTGAGGGCTTTCCTTGAGGCCACTCCGAATGCCAGGGCGGGGATTCTCGCCTACAACGGCACTGAGATGGTAAGTCTGGGAAGAAAGATATGGGCGGTCCCCATAAGCGTGCTCCTTTCATAATGCCGCACTCCCCCCGGTCACGTCTTGAATCTGGAATTCAGAAATCACTAATGCTCATAACCCAGAGGTCGCCGGTTCGAATCCGGCCCCCGCTACCAGCTTCGATGTTTCTCACCAGGTTTATTTCTGTGCGTTTGCTTCTGCGCAAAAGGGACCTGGCCCCTTTTGCACGTTGTTAACATTTCCGCTCAATGTAAATGATTAACCGCTAAACCTGTTGCGTTTGGGGCCTGGCCCCATTGTTGCGTTTTTATCCCCCTGCCCCCGCGGTGCGCTCTGGATAAGGTACTATCAGGTGATGGATCGCGTATGGACCTTCGTGGACAATGGAGGCGTGAATGAATGAAGGGAAGATACTCGAGTTCTGCTCCAGGTGGTTGAGTTCCTGGACCGGGAACGATCCCGAGGGGCTGATTGACTTCTACGGGGAGGACGCCTTTTACTCCGACCCTGCGGTGAGGGACGGAATACAGGGCCGCGACAGGCTCCTCGACTACTTCACCGGTCTACTTGACGCCAACCCGGAGTGGGAGTGGGAAGCAGTCGAGGCGTTCCCGACCATGAGAGGTTTCACCTTGAAGTGGAAAGCCACGATTCCCGTCGGGGATGACGTGATCACGGAGTATGGCCTTGATATCGTGGAAATCGAAGACGGAAAGATAACCAGGAACGAGGTCTACTTCGACCGGACGTCGCTGATGCTGGCCGTGGCACGGCAGAAGCGGGAGCAACCACAGGAGTAGTACCTCTTGAGGAAACGTCGTACGTTTGATGGTCGGTCCCCCCTTTGCACACCAAATCCGTCCCGGGAGCGGAAGGCCGGCCCGTGGCATGATACAATGCTGTTGTCCGGGGGCGAAGACGCCGAACGCTGGATATCAGGGAATGATTTCGAGACAGCAATCCCGGGAGTATAGCCCGTGAGCCGGTCCGTTGCCTTCTATAAAGTCGTGGAGAAGCTCTGGCCCATCGGCGGCCCCCTGAAGAGTATCGTCCGCATTCCGTTTGTCGACAAGTACCTCGGTACCAGGCTAGTAAACGAGCGGAACACCGATTGCACCTGGATACCCGTGGGAGAGGATATCGAGGTCCCGCCGGAGAGCGCTCTGCCCATGCAGTTGCTCTTCGAGTTAGTTGACCGCGCTAGCCTCTGCTTCATCGCGGACAGTTGCTTGTGTCGTTCCACGGCCGGCTGTTCCAACTTCCCCGCTGAGATCGGGTGTCTCGTCCTTGGCGAGGGGGTTCGCGACATCAATCCATGGCTTGGAAAGCCCGCCTCAAAGGAAGAGGGAAAGGAACACGCAACGCTGGCAATAAACCATGGTCTTCTCCCCCTGGTTCTCCACGCCTCCTTTGACGCGTTTCTCTTCGGCATAAAAGAGTATCGAAGGATGCTGGTCGTCTGCTTCTGTTGCGACTGCTGCTGTACCGTTCGGGTAAACATGAGGGGGGGCCCAGTCGCCTATCGCAATCGAATCCTGCGGCTCCCCGGACTCTCGATGGTGGCCGGTGGCGATTGCTCCGGGTGCGGGCAGTGCGCGAGGACATGCTGCCTGGGCGCTATCGAACTCGGTGATGAGGGTCCGGAGTTCTCCGATTTCTGCAAATGCTGCGGGAGGTGCGCCATTGTATGCCCCAGGGGGAACATACGGGTCGAGTGTGACCCTGCAGTGGATACCCGGGGGGAGCTCTTCCGGCGGCTGGAAGCGAGGACCAGCATAGGATAGTGGCCCTTCCCTAAAGTTACTTGAGGGCGGGCTCTCATCCAGCCCGACGCAGGCCCCCGTTTGAGGGTGGATTCCAGTCCGCCCGTGGTAGAAAGACCCGGGACTGAGAGTGCCGGCTCAAGGGGTGGCTGCGCCGTCGTTGCCTTCGGGGACCCTGCCGCCGCGGTTGAGTTTTACTATCTGGCGGAAGAGGGCGTCGATATCAACGTCCCACCCGTCGATATTGTTAACCATCTCTTCCGCGAACGGGTACGGCATGCTGATGATGATGTCGTTGTCGGTAAACTTCGCGAACTTGCGGGAGACGGCGTCGGGGAGGCAGAAAGATGGAGCGCCGGTCGCCAGCGGGTTGGTGATGGTTCCCTGGCAGGTGGACGCGAACCTCTGGGGCATGATGAACTCGGCGTCACGGAACGTGAGCAGGCCCTGGACGGCCTCCGCCTGCCCCGCGTTGACGAGAAGGGCGACGAGGTCGGGGGTTTCCTCGCACCGGGCAAGCGGCTTTAAGACCACGTACTCCGCCTTGCCGAACGGTGGGGTGGGTGTCGAGCGGAACCAGCGGCGGCAGGCGTCGCTGTCCACGAACGACTGCTCCAGCCAGACCAAGAACGCGACAAGCATCTCCTGAAGGTCCATGAAACCCAGCCAGTGGATCCCCCCCACGCACACGACGCTCTTGCGCGAGAGGTTCACCGTCTTTCCCTTGAACGCGTGCTTAACCGCTACGCAGACGTATCTGCCCTCGCGCCCGCCTTCGTCGTCGGGGTGATCGGAGTAAGTTATCGCTACCGGTTCGGAGGCAAGGTCCAGGAGTTCAACGAGCCTCCGGGCCATCTCCTGGTTCATTTTCTCGCTCAAATCCAAGCAGTCCTTAAGGGAGGGTACGGCTATAGGTACACCGGCCTTTGCTCGACTACGTACTCGGCTTTTATCCCCGTCTTCTCGAACAGCCGGGCCTCGAGTCTCTCCCGGTCCAGCTCCAATTCTATCTTATCCGGGGTCACCTCGGTGCACTCCTTCAACCGGGTCCTTACGCTGTTGGCCCGTACCTTACGCGCCCGCAGGCATGGCGGGACGGAACTGGTGCAGCAGGTACCCTTCGCCGACGTCGATGAAATCGAGCGTGAGGTCCATGCCTATCTCCAGTTCCTCAATCGGCGCGTCTATCCTGGAGAGCACCCTGCCCCTGACCCCCTCGATCTCGACTACACCTATCACGTCGGGGGCGGCGAAGCGGAAGCTCCGGTCGATCTGGGTAAAAGCGTACAACGTCGCCTTCCCCTCCGGCTCCTTGAAGCTCACCTTCTCCGAGAAGCACTCCGGGCAGAAACCCTGCGGCGGGAAGAAGCAGGTTTCACAGTCGTCACAGAAGGTGGTGGCGAACTCTCTCTCCTTCAACCGCTCCAGGAACTCCAGCATGCGCCCATCGACGTCGCGCCAGTCGGGCCATCCCATTGGTTGCGTCATCAGTTGCCCTCCGTCTTGCTATACTTCCAGTACGAGTACTATGCTTCCGTTCATCATCCCGTGCTCGGCCTCCGCCAGTCCCACACGGGGGTCCCTGACCTGCCTCTCGCCTGCCTTCCCGGTAAGCTGCCAGTAGATCTCGGCGATCTCCAGCAGTGGGGTCACGTAGAACGGGTGTCCGAACGATAGCCTCCCCCCACTGGGGTTGATGGGGATGCTCCCGCCTATCGCGGTCTCACCTGCAGCCACCGCCTCGGGCGCCTTGCCCCTGGAGAAAAAGCCAACGTCCTCGTAGGTGATGAGCTCCGAGGAGGTGAACACGCCGTAGACCTCGGCCACGTCCACGTCCTCGATCTTCCTCCCGGCGGCATCCATCGCCTCGGCCGTTGCCTTCGCGATGGCCGGGAAGTGGGTGATGCCGTCTGTCGGCGGGATGAAGTGAGAGTCGTCGTGCCACTCCCCGATGCCTGTGATGTAGGCCGCGTCTTTCCGCCTGCGTTTGATGTACTCCTCCGAGGCGATAACCACCGCCGCTCCCCCGTCGGATGCCGGGCTGCAGTCGAGGAGCCGGATGGGAGGGGAGACGGGCCTGGAGGCGAGTACGTCCTCGACCGTGATCGGGTCCCTGTACTGCGCCAGCGGGTTCCTGCCCGCGTTCTCCCGCAGCAGGACCGCGACCTTTGCTATCTCCTCGTGGGATATCCCGTACTCCCACATGTACCTCTGCATGCTCAGGGCATAGTAGGGGGTGGCGGTCATAAGGCCGTAGAGGCAGTCGTGGGGGAGGTAGAGGGCGTTGATGTCCATGATGGCGTGAAGGTCCTCGGGGGGCGAGAACTTGTACTTCTCCACCTCTGAGGAGAAGACCACGCCCACGTCCACCCGTCCCGCCTCGATCTCTCGTACCAGCGACTTGACCCCCAGCGCGCTGGAGGCGCCCCCGTTCTCCACCACCAGGGCCGAGCGAAGCTCCAAACCCATGTACTCGGCGAGGCGGGCCGCCCTTATCTTGGTGCACCTTACGGTGAAACCCTCGGGCGTGGTGAATAACGCCTGGACCTCGGACTTATCCACACCGGCGTCATCCAGTGCGTCCCGTAACAGTCGGTACAGGAGTAAGTCCGCGTTCTCCCCCTGGTGCCTGCCTACCGGCAGCGCTGATACCCCTATCACTCCAGCTTTCATAACTCCTCCGGCGTCAACTGACAGTTTGATACCTCTAAATCGCCTGACTACGAACGGCGGGGAACCGGGGACCTGATGCCGAACGTACCGGTTTCCGCCGACCGTAAGGGCATAATAGCAATTATATTTTATGGTATCAATAGTTTACATGCAAAATGTCCTGGAACCTGGTGGATTCATCGACCTTTCACAGTGGAGTTG
This sequence comes from Actinomycetota bacterium, assembly GCA_018896525.1. Classification (GTDB taxonomy): domain Bacteria; phylum Actinomycetota; class Geothermincolia; order Fen-727; family Anoxymicrobiaceae; genus JAHIPE01. Next base: position 22,187 of record JAHIMR010000038.1, on the reverse strand, counting down.
CCTGCTGGTGTGATTCATTTCCGTGAGTGGCCGGAACGGAGAAAGGGGCCGTCAACGTATTTGGAAAAGGGGCTTGCAAATTGTTTGGCGAGAAACTATTATATCTTAAATATGTACATCTAAAATATTATCCCTGCCGCCGGAAATTGTCGGGCCGGGAGAGTGGAGGGCGGGCGATATGGCCGAGTTCTTCTCGATAGAGGTCAGCGATGGCGTAGCCGAGGTAGTGATGGACAGGCCTCCGGCAAACGCCATGAGCATTAGCGTTTTCGAGGAGATAGGAGAGGTCGCCCGGGAACTGGAGGGCAACCCGGAGGTGCGGGCGGTGGTGTTCTCCAGCGCCCTGGAGAAGTACTTCATGTCGGGGCTCGACCTCAAGGACCTCCCTGTGCTCATCGGCAAGCTCATGGAGTCCGAGAAGGAGCCGGTGGAACCCATGGAGCTGATGCGGAAGGCACTGTTCGAGATGAGTTCCATCCTGAACGAGAGCCTGCTGGCGGTACAGAGACTGCCGTTTCCCACCATAGCCGCGATAAACGGCCACGCCCTGGGCGGGGGGTTGGAGTTCTCGCTTTGTTGCGACTACCGTTTCATGGCCAGGGGGACCGGGACCATCGGCCTGACCGAGGTGAACCTGGGGCTTATCCCGGGAGGGGGAGGGACCCAGCGGCTTCCCCGGCTCATAGGGAAGGGCAGGGCGACGGAGCTGATTCTCGAGGGCAGGCGTCTCACCGCCGACGAGGCCCTGGAGATAGGCCTGGTCAACCGGGTGTTCATGATGGAGGAACTGAAATCGGGCAGTATGAACTTCGCACGCGAAGTTGCGCAGAAGGCGACGAAGTCGCTGGCGATGGCCAAGCGTGCCATCAACGAGGGGATGGAGACCGACCTGGAGAGTGGGCTCTTGATAGAGCGGGAGGCGATGGCGGAGCTGGTGGGGACCGAGGACCTCACCGAAGGTATACAGGCGTTCATACAGAAGAGACCGCCGAAGTACAAGGGCAGGTAAGCACGGCGTTGCCGGCGGCATCAGGGGAGGGCATTTCAAGGCGGGCATGGAGTGGCTGAAGTTCAACCCGGAGAAAATCTATAAGCTGCTGGAGATGTTCTACCGCCACGGGGCGCTGGACAAGGTGCTGCCGGTGGCGGCGGAAGCCATCACCCGCCTTGAGGACGAAAAGGCCATCAGCCTGGCGCGGATACTTAACGGGATGAACGAAGTAGGACCCGCCACTATCGGGAAGATGGAAAGATATCTCGCAAGGTTTGGTTTCCTGTTGAACTTCCTGGCGTTCGATATCGTCGCGGCCGTGTTCTCGCGCCTCCTGGACGTGGCGCTGGTAAGGCGGATGACGGGCTCCGGCATCTACTGGTTCCTGGGCAGGGTCCTCGAGCAGGAGGAAGCGGCCGCTCCGGCACCCGGGGGGAGGTCCTTGCCTTGATGATCGAGGAACTCTCGGGAATAGTAGGCGCCGACCGGGTCTCCAAAGAGAAGGCGTCCCTGGAGGCGTACGCGAGCGACAACAGCTTCACCGAAGGTTGCGCGCCGTCCGCCATAGTCTCTCCCGTGAACGCGGAGCAGGTCGTGGAGATAATCAACCTCGCCGCTCGGGAGAAGGCGGGCCTGGTTCCCTCCTCCTCGGCGCCCCCCCGGTTCAGGGGCGATACCGTCCCGGAGCGGGAGGACAGCGTCGTCGTGGACCTAACCGGGATGGACCGGATTATAAAGATAAACCGGAGGAACAAGGTCGCCTTGATCGAGCCGGGGGTCACTTTCGGACGGCTCGCCCGTGAGGTCGCAAAGGAAGGCCTGAAGGTCCTTATGCCGCTGCTGCCCCGGGAGGGGAAGTCGGTGGTGGGGAGTTACCTGGAGAGGGAGCCGATACTCATACCCAAGTACCACTGGGACGTTACCGACCCTCTCCTGTGCGCGGAAGTCATCTTCGGCACCGGCGATATGTTCAGGACCGGGTCCGCCGCCGGGCCGGGAGACCTGGAGGACCAGTGGGCATCCGAGCGATACCAGAAGAACCCCATGGGGCCGGGCCAGAGCGACCTGATAAGGGTCGTACAGGGGGCCAGGGGAACCGTGGGGCTCGTGACCTGGGCCTCGGTGCGCCTGGAGCCGCTCCCATCGGCCAGCAGGACGTTCATCGTTGCCGCCGACAGCTTTGGAGAGCTCCTTGGCCTGGTGTACTCGATGCTTCGGCGAAAGCTGGGCGAGGAGTTCCTGGTGCTCAACGGAACGGACCTCGCGGCCATCGTGGGGGGCGACAGGGAAGAGATCGAGGAGCTGAAGGGGCGACTGCCGCCGTGGTCACTCATCTACCGCGTGGCGGGCTTCAAGTACTTTCCCTCGGACAGGGTCTCCTACCAGGTGAACGACATCGGGGACCTTGCCGGGGCGGAGGGGCTGGAGCCGTGCCGGTCGCTCGCGGGCGTAAGCGAGGAGGACATCGGGGGCGTGCTCGATGGGACCTCAGGCGAGCCGTACTGGAAGTTCGGGTACCTGGGGGGCTTCGCCGACATCTTCCTCATCGCGACGCTGGAGATGGTCCCTTCCTTCCTGGAGTTGATGGAGGAGGAGGCGAAGAAGGCGGAGTATCCCTCCGGCAACATAGGGATGTACGTGCAGCCGATTCAACAGGGAAGGTCCTGCCACGTGGAGTTTACCCTGTACTACGACGAGGGGGATGAAGGGGAGAGGCAGAAGGTCAGGGGGTTGTGTGACTCCGCGATAAGGCGGCTCATGGACAGTGGCGGGTTCTTCTCGCGCCCGTTCGGGCCCTGGTGCGAGCTCCCGTTCGACAGGTGCCCCGACACGGCGATGCTCCTGGGCAAGATCGGGAAGATGCTGGACCCCGACGGGATACTGAATCCCGGAAAAATACCGTACCGGGTGGTTTGAAGTGGCTCTTCGAGAGTACGAAAGAGATATTCGGGGATGCTCCCGCTGTTCCATCTGCAAGTGGGTGCCGTTCGCCCAGATAAAGAGCGTCGATTGCGCCACCGTGTGCCCCAGCATCTCCAGGTACAACTTTCACTCCTACTCCGGGGGCGGAAGGCTCATCCTGGGGCTGTCGCTTCTCGAGGACAGGGTGGAGCTCACCGAGGAAGTCGCGGATATCATATACAAGTGCGTCATGTGCGGCGCCTGTGAGGTCTCCTGCAAAATCTACCGGGACGACATCGACGTGCTTCGGGTCATCGAGGAACTGCGGTTCGCCTGCGTGGAGAACGGGATGATGCTGCCCGAGCACATGATGATGGTCGACGCGATGAAGCAGGAGGACAACGTGTTCGGCGAGCCCAAGTCGGCCAGGGGCGACTGGGCGAAGGACCTCGGCCTCAAGGATATCAACAAGGAGAAAGCCGACGTCCTCTTCCACGCGGGGTGCCGGCTCTCCTACGACGAAGGGCTGAGGGGAGTGGTCCGGGGGGCGGCGAGCATCCTGAGCGACGCGGGCGTGGACCTGGGGATCGCCGGGGCGGACGAGGCCTGCTGCGGCGGCCGGGCTTTCGAGGTCGGGTACCGGGGCGAGCTGGAGAAGTACGCCGAGGACTTCGCCAGCAGGGTCAAGGCGTCAGGCTGCAGCAAGCTGGTCACTCCCTGCTCCGACTGCTACGGGGCGTTCAAGCAGCTGTACCCGATGGTGGGAAAGGAGCTTGGGGTAGAGGTCCTCCACGTGGTCGAGTATGTGGAGATGCTGATGGGGCAGGGCCGGATAAGGCCGACCGTCAAGGTCCCGCTCAAGGTCACCTATCACGACCCCTGCCACCTGGGGAGGCGGGGGGAGCCGTACCGTGAGTGGGAAGGGGAGGACAAGCTGAAGAGGCCTTCGGCGTTCAAGATGTCCGGAACACGTGGGGTCTACGACGCGCCGCGGGAGATCCTCTCCCGCTTGCCGGCGGTCGAACTCGTGGAGATGGAGCGCATCCGGGAGTACGCCTGGTGCTGCGGCGCCGGGGGTGGAGTTATGGAGGCGTACCCGGAGTTCAACTCGTGGTCGGCAAACGAGAGGGTGGACGAGGCGCTGGCGACCGGCGCGCAGGCGATAGTGACCGCCTGCCCATGGTGCGAGAGGAGCTTTACCGACGCCCTCGAGGAGAGAGACGAGGACCTGGAGGTCCTGGACCTGATGGAACTACTGGCAAGATCGCTGGGAAGTGAGCCGGATGCTTGACGATGCCGTATACAGGGAGTTCGAGGAGGTTGTCGGTCCTGACAACATCTCCAGGGAGCCGGCGATACTGGACGGTTACACCTACCAGATAGTGTTCAACCCCACCCCCTCGCCGTGGCTCAACAGGCCGGCGGCGGTGGCGCTGCCCTGCAGTACCGAGGAGGTGCAGGGGATAGTCAAGGTGTGCAACAGGCACCACGTGCGGTTCAAGGCGCACAGCACCGGCTGGGGGGTGTTCAACGCGCCCGGCTACGAGGACATGATCATCCTCGACCTGCGCCGGATGAACAGGATTCTTCAGATAGACGAGAACAACATGTTCGCGCTGGTGGAGCCGTACATAACCTGCAACCAGCTTCAGGCCGAGGCCATGAAGAAGGGGCTGAACTGCCACATAATCGGCGCCGGCCCCAACACGTCGGTGCTGGCCAGTTGCACCTCGGTCGGCGGCGTGGGGTGGACCGGGATATCCATGGGCTATAACTGCCGCAACGTCCTGGGGGTGGAGTGGGTGCTCCCCACCGGTGAGGTTGTCCGGCTGGGCTCCCCGGGTTCCGGCGACGGCTGGTTCTCCGGCGACGGCCCCGGCCCCAGCCTTCGAGGTATTATGAGGGGCCTGTTCGGCGCCATGGGCGGCCTCGGGGTGTTCACCAGGGTGGCGGTCAAGCTGTTCAACTGGCCCGGCCCCAAGAGGATTGACGCCAGGGGGCTCATGTTCGATATAAAGGCGGAGGTTCCCGAAAACATAAAGTTGTACATACTACTGTTCCCGGACATGCAGCGGTTCCTGGACGCAACCTACGACCTGGGGGATGCAGAGATCGGCTGGATCCACAGCAGGAACCCGGCGGGCATGCTGTTCACGTTCCTGTTCCCCGGCCTTATGAGGGAAACGGCGGGCCGGCCCGCGATGAGGTCCGCCATGGAGTCGATAAAGCACATGGTGTCTTTCGGTATAGCCGCCAGTTCGCCCGGTGAACTCGCGTACCAGGAGAAGGTGGTGCGGGAGGTTATCGCTCGGAACGACGGTGTGCTGATCGACATGGGGAAGCTGCCCCAGTTCGAGTCGTTCATGCTATTCGGCCTGATGCGCTCGACCCTTTCAGCTTTCGTGTTCAGGGCGGGCGGGAACTTCGCCTCCTCGCTGGTGGGGGAGGAGACAACCGACTCCGGCGCCCCCCAGGTAGACCTGGGCGTGAGAATCAAGCAGGAGTACATAGACAAAGGCGCGCTGATAGACGATATGGCGGACACCGTTTGGGGTTCGATTTACGAGAACAACCTTTTCGCCCATTACGAGTCACTGATGACGTTCGACTCCCGCGATCCCCGGCAGCAGGAGTGGATCAAGGTGGACGAGGAGGTGGTCGATGAGCTGATCGACCGCAAGTGGGGTATAGGCATAGGGCTTTCCGGGGCGGGTACGGTAGTCCACAAGAAGTTCGGACCCCACATGTGCAACTACGACAAGTGGCAGCGCCGTATCAAGAAGGCGCTTGACCCGGAGGGGCTGTCGGACCCTATCGGTTACACCGAGCCGGGGGATTAAGTGCCTCGTTCCATAGATACGGTTAAGCACCGAGAGCGTCGAAGCGCCGCTCCGGCAAGGCGCGCGACCGAGTCGTACTCCTGGAGTACTTCGAGGGAGCGGAACGCAGCCGGAGTGGACGGGAGCGGCGTTCGAATGACAGCGTATTTATGGAGCGGGATACTAGGAGTCCGGCGCGAAAGGAAACGGCGCGGGGCTTCTTACATAGCCCGCCGGAGGGACATGGGATGACATCATCAGGCGAGCACACCGGTGTCCTTGTTTTCGCCGAGTGCTCCAGCGGGGGCAACGTTACCCGCCTCACAAGGGAGATAATGGGCCTGGGCGGTGAGCTTGCCGATCTGCTGGGGGAGGACCTGTCGGCGGCGCTGATCGGGTCGGGCCTCCAGGAGCCGGGGCGCGAACTGGTCGCCCTCGGGGCCGGGAGGGTCTACGTTGCCGACGACCCGGAGCTCTCCACCTACAACCCCGGGCTGTACGTACCGGTGATGCGGGATCTCATCGGGGACGCGAGGCCAGGCATCGTCGTTTTCGGCCACACGCCGGCGGGACAGGACCTGGCCCCCCGGCTTGCGTTCGAGATGGGCACCGCTCTTACCACCGACTGCGTAAAGCTGGACATCGACGCACAATCCCGCCGCCTGCTGGCCACCAAGCCCGTCTACGGGGGGGTCGGCCTCGGTTCCTACAGGAGCGATAAGTCGCCGCAGATGGCGACGGTGAGGCCGCGGGTGGGCCGTGAGCGAGAGCCGGACCCCGCCGCGGCCGGGGAGCAGGTCATGTTATCGGTGGACGCGGATGCCACTGGAGCCGCCCTTCGGCACGTGAGAACGGTCGGCGAGGAGGCGGAAGGGGTCAGGCTGGAGGACGCACCGGTGGTGGTCTCGGGGGGGAGGGGCATCGGTGGGCCCGAGGGGTTCGAGAAGCTTGAAGCGGTTGCCGGACTCCTGGGCGGGGCGGTCGGCGCAAGCAGGCCCCCCTGCGACCTCGGCTGGATGCCTTCGACCGGCCAGGTGGGGATAACCGGCAAGAACGTGGCCCCCGACCTCTACGTAGCGGTGGCGCTGTCCGGCTCCAGCCAGCACCTTTCCGGGATGACCGATTCCGGCAAGATCGTAGCCGTTAACAACGACCCGGACGCCACGATATTTACCGTCGCCGACTATGGTGTGGTGGGGGAGTGGAGTGAAGTCGTAGGGGGCTTCACCGAGGCACTGCGCGGGCTTCTATCCGAGCGGGAGTGATGAGTCAGGTGGGATTGGACATCGTTGTATGCGTCAAGCAGGTTCCGGACCCGGAAGGGCCCTCGTCGTCGTTCACCGTGGACGAGGAGAACGTACGGGTGGTGACCAGCGGTATCCCGCCGGTAGTGAGCCCGTTTGACGAGAACGCGCTGGAGGCCGCGCTTCGGCTGAAGAAGGCCGGGGGCGGGAGGATAACCCTCCTGTCGGCGGGCACGAAGATATCCAACCCGGTGATGCTCAAGGCGCTGGCCACTGGAGCGGACAACCTGGTGCTGGTCCAGGACGGTTCGCTCGATTACTCCGGGACCGACAGCAGGAGCACCGCCGCATTGCTGGCGGCGGCGATCGGACGGATGGACGCCTACGACCTGGTGCTCACCGGCAGGCAGGCGGCCGACACCAACGCGGGGCAGGTGGGCGTAGGGATCGCGGGGTTCCTGGGGATTCCCGCGATAACCTTTGCCGGCAAGATCGATATAGCAGGCGATAAGGTGGTAGTGGAGAGGGTGCTGCCCGACGGGTACGAGGTGGTCGAGGGACCGTTGCCATTACTGGTCACGGTGAGCCACGAGGTGGGGGACCTGCGTTACCCTCACATTGCCGAAATAAAGAGAGCCAAGGAGATACCGGTCGCCCGCTGGACCGCGGAAGAACTCGGCGTGGATGTCAAAGGAGAGAAGGTGACGGAACTGGTGGGGATATCCGCTCCAAGGATATCCAGGCGCTGTGAACTGGTGGAGGGGGATACGCAACGTGAGGCGGGGGAGAACCTCGCCCGGGCGCTCAGAAGAGATGGTGTCCTGTGACAATACTCACAAAACGCAACAATAGTGCCAGGCACCAAACGTGCAAAACGCAACAAGGGGGACAGGCCTCAATCAAGGTGGAAGGGCCTGGCGGAACAGGTAGTACTCGTACATCCTCCAAAGGGCGGATATGGCGCGCTCGGGGCTGGAGAAAACCAGCGAGCCCCGGGAGTGTATAAACTCGCTGTGGTAGCCCTCGAACATCTTCACCAGCATGACCGGTTTTCCGTACTGCCCGGTGAGCTCGATGGAACGCTCCAGGAACCTCTCGTCGTGCTCCTGGAAATCCGGGAAGCCGGAGATGGTCCCCAGGGCTACTACCGAGTCGATGGAGTCGCTCGCCATCAGCATCTCCATGCACTGAAGATGGCAGTCCAGGTCGAGGCTTCCCACGAGGTCGATCGGGTTTCCCCCGCTCCAGTAAGAGGGGAGCAACCGGTCGAGCGCCTCGAGGGTACCGTCGTCCAGGGGGGCGACCTCGAAGCCGGTCTCCTGGCACATGTCGGCGCCGACCACTCCCCAACCGCCGCCCCAGCTTATTATCCCGACCCTTGGGCCCCGGGGGAGCGGAAGGCTGGAGAACGCCTTGGCGAGGTCCAGGATCTCCTCGGTGGTCCGGGCCCTTACGATCCCCACCTGGGAGAAACCGCCGTCGCTTATGTCGTCGGAGGTTGCCATGGCCCCGCAGTGGGACCGTGCCGCCCGCGCGCCGGCGGATGTCCTTCCCGCCTTGTAGGCGACCAGCGGCTTTCGCCGCGTGACCTTCCTGGCGGAATCGAGGAACCCCCTCGCGTCCTTGAAGCCCTCGATGTAGGCGAGCACCACACTCGTCCTCTCATCGCCAGCGAAGTAGGAGAGGTAATGCTCCATGGAGAGGTCCGCCTCGTTGCCGCTGGACGCGAAGTAACTGAAGCCGATGCCGTCCTTCTCACCCCTGCCCAGTATCTGAGTGCCGATGTTCCCGCTCTGGGAGACGAGCGCGACTCCCCCGGGCCGGGGGCGCGCCAGGCTCATGTAAGCGTAGAGGCTGCTGGGGGTGCTCATTATGCCCATCGTGTTCGGCCCCATCAGGCGGCAGTTGCCGGCGGCTTCCACCAGAAATCGCTCGGCCTCGAGGCCGCTTTCGCCTACCTCGCCGTAACCAGCGGGGATAACGATGGCGAACCTCGCGCCGGCCGCAGCGCACTCCCGGACGACCTCGAGAGTGTCGCGGGCCGGGGTGCATACCAGCGCCACATCGACGGTGCCGGGGACCGAACCGATGCCAGGGTAGGCGGCCATGCCCAGGACGGTATTCGTCCTCGGGTTGACGGGATAAACGTTGCCGCGGTAGCCGCCGCCCACGATGCTGTCGAGGATCCTGTGCCCCCACTTCCCCGGGTCGTTGGAGGCACCGATGAGGGCGATCGAGTTCGGGTTGAACAGGAGTTCCAGATCGGCGCTTCTGTCTTTTTTCATCCTCGACCTTCCGTGACTTGCCGTAGCATTGTCACGGGAATAATACCAGATTACAACCCCATCCTCCTTGAGTGCGGACTACAGTCCGCATCCCTCTCCACGTTTCAATACGCGGGAAGTGGTGCGGCAAGATAAGTGAAAGGCGGTCATATGGAGTACTACATCGGAACAGACACCGGCGGGACGTTCACCGACTGCGTGGTCATAGACTCGCAGGGGAAGATCACTATCGCCAAGTCCCCGTCCACGCCGAAGAACTTCGCCGACGGCTTGATGGACGTGCTCCGGGCGGCGGCGCGCAACAGGGACATGGAGATAGACGACCTGCTCTGCGCGTCGAGGACGTTCATGCACGGATGCACCGTGGCCACCAATACCCTCATCAACCACAACGGCGCCCGCGTAGGGATCATTACCACCAGGGGCTTCGAGGATACGCTCCAGGTGATGAGGGCCTCGGGGACGGTCCAGGGGCTGCCGGTGGAAGCCTGGTACCACAAGGGCCAGAACCCGAAGCCGTTCGAGCTGGTAAAACCGGAGTGCGTAAGGGGAGTGACCGAGCGTATCGACCGGAAAGGCGCCGAGGTGGTGGCGCTGGGCAGCGGGGAGGTCGAGTCGGCGGCCCGGTATCTCATCGAGGAGATGGGTTGCGAGGCGATCTCGGTGTGTTTCCTGTGGTCTTTCGTCAACAGCGGCCATGAGGTCCGGGCCAGGGAGATCGTCAAGGAGATCTATCCCGATATCTACGTGGACTGCAGCCACGAGATAGTCGGGCTGATAGGCGAGTACGAGCGTTTCAGCACCACCGCCATGAACAGCTATCTGCGCCCCGAGGTCGAGGGCTACGTCACCGACCTCGGCGACAGGCTGAAGGACAGGGGGATGGCCGCGGAACTGCTCATGATGCAGGCCAGCGGGGGCTGCCTGCCCGGCCTGGAGGCGGCAAGGCACGCCGTCTCCATCGTCGGCTCCGGCCCCACCGGGGGTGTCCTGGCGGGCAAGATAATCGGGGACCTCATCGGCAAGGAGAATATCATTACCACCGACATGGGAGGGACGTCGTTCGACATCAGCCTCATCGCCAGGGGTGAGATATGTTTCACCAGGAAGTCGTTCCACGAGAGACACGCGGTAGGCGTGCCCATGGCGGAGATCGTTTCCATCGGCGCCGGTGGAGGGAGCATCGCCCACGTGGAGGAAGGGATAATGAAGGTCGGGCCCACCAGCGCGGGCATGGACCCCGGGCCTGTCTGCTACAGCAAGGGGGGCGTCGAACCCACGGTCACCGACGCCAACATCGTCCTGGGGTTCCTGAACCCGGATTACTTCCTGGGTGGGGAGATGTCCCTGGACAAGGAGGCGGCCGAGCGCGCCATCGCGGAAAAGCTGGCCGGCCCGCTGGGCATCTCGGTGATGGAGGCCGCCGCCGGCGTATTCAGGATCGTTAACGCGCACATGGCCGACGCCACGCGCTTCTACGCCCTGCAGCACGGGTTCGACCCCAGGGATTTCGCGGTTCTTGCGTTTGGCGGGGCGGGCCCCGTCCACGCCGCCGGGTTCGGGGAGGAGATGGGCGCGAAGTCCATTATCGTGCCGCTGGCGGGGCTCTCCACCGTACTGTCGGCGTTCGGGATCTGCAACTCGGACGTGGTCCGCTTCTACTTCTCATCGATCGGGATGCCGTTTCCTCCCGAGGATTTCGAGCGGCTGAACAGCATCTACACCGAGATGGAGACGAATGGCGGGAAGGACTTGTCCGAGTACGGCTTTTCCGACGACGAGATAGAGACGCTCCGATCGGCGGGGATGCGGTACCATCTGCAGCTAACCGATATAGACGTACCGATTCCGCCCGGCACTATCGACGAGGAGATGGCGGACCGGATCATGGAGTTGTTCGACACCAGGTACGCCGAGCTCTACGGGGAGACCGCGGGTTTCAAGGAGGCGGGACGGGACATGATAAGCGAGTTCGTCCGGGTCATCGGGCGGACCCTAAAGGGGAAGGTGGAGGCCGCGGACATGGCCGGCCCCGACCCGGCGGCGGCCCTGAAGGGAACGCGAGAGGTCTTCTTCGGTCAGGCCGGGGAGATGGTGGAGACCTCGATATACGACGGGGACGCGCTCGTCTCCGGCAACGTGGTCGAGGGGCCGGCGATACTCGAGATGATAGGTACCACCGTGGTCGTCTCGCCGGGGTATACGGCACAATACGACGAGTTTCGAAACGTTCACCTCGAGAGAGCATAACGGGAATCCCCCTTCCTCCCCCCTCTGGGAGGAGGATTGAGGTGGGGGGCCCGGGAGACGATCAGCAGCGTGTAGACCACCACGATCAGGAGGACAGAGATGGAGCAGGGAACCGTTGACACCACACAGGTAGAGAAGTTCGGGCAGCCAAGCCCCAACCTGCCGCCGCCGAAGCCGCTGAAGGAGACGTTCAAGCTCAAGGAGCCGCCGCTGGAGCTCGACGCCATAACCTACGAGATACTGAAGCACCGGCTGTGGTATGTAACGCTCTCGGTGGGGGAGACGCTCAAGAAGGTGTCGGGGACCACGGTGGTGGTCGAGGGCAACGACTTCTCGGTCTACCTCACGGACGATGACGGGGCGCCGGTGTTCCTTGGCCCCTACGTCATGATGCACTCCGGGATAGCGGACCTCCTGATAGCCAACACACTGGAGTTCAACAGCGAGGACCCCGGCATCAACGACGGCGACATGTTCTTCTCCAACGACCCGTGGGGAGGGCCGATCCACCAGTGCGACTGCGCGACCGTCTGCCCCGTTTTCGTGGACGACGAGCTGTTCGCCTGGACCGGGGTAACCCTGCACCAGATAGATATGGGGGGTGTGCAGATCGGCGGGCTGTGCCCCAGCGCCAGGGACTGCTACGCCGAGCCCAGCATCTACCCGTTCATCAAGATAATGGACCGGGGCGCTTTCCGTTCCGACATCGACCGGCTTATCCGGCGGAACTCGCGCCTTCCCGGGATAGTGGCGCTGGACATCCGGTCCATGATCGGGGCCAACGAGAAGGCCAGGGAAGACCTCCAGGAGCTGGTTGAGAGGTACGGCAGGGACGTGGTCAAGTCGGCAATGATAATGATACAGAACAAGACCTCGGAGGCGTTCAAGAAGAGGATTTCGGGCCTACCGAAGGGCAAGATTCGGGGCAGGGATTTCCTGGAGATAGGGGGAAGCGCGCCGGAACTCCAGGACGACATATACGAGGCTCAGGTGACCATGACCAACACCGGTGAGAAGCTCATATTCGATTTCTCCGGGACGTCCGAGCAGTCATCGGGGTTCGTAAACTGCGCGATAGGAGGCCTTCGCTCCGGGACGCTCACCGCGCTGGTGGAATCCCTTGCCTGGGACCTCCCCTGGAACGCGGGCCTGCTGGCCAACATGGAGATAATCACCCAGGAGGGGACGGTGAACAACGCGACACACCCGGCGGCGGTCTCCGACGGCATCCAGGAGGCGGCGATCATTACCTTGAGCGCCGCGGTCCGGCCGGTCGCGCTCCTGTGCATGATGGATGAGGAACTACGGGAGTTCTCCTACTGTACCAGCGGGGGCTGCTACCTGGGCAACACCATGGGCGGCCTGGACGAGAAGGGGGATATCTGGGGGACGCTGCTCATGGACACGGTAAGCGGCCTCGCCTACGGAGGCAACGCCGGGAAGGACGGGGTGGACCTGGCCGGGACCGCCGGCCTGCCTTACTCGCTGATGGCCAACGTGGAGACCAACGAGTTCCACTACCCGCTGCTCTACCTGTTCCGCCGGATGTCCTCCGACTGCGGCGGCGCCGGGTTCCACCGGGGCGGCAACAGCATAGAGCTGTGCCTGACGCTGCACGACACCGCCTACATGCTGCTCCTGCTCTGGACCCACGGGTTCGAGTTCCCCAACGCCATCGGGGGGAGCGGCGGCCTGCCGGGCAGCAGCGCCATCAGCCGGCTGGCACTGGCGACGAACATCGAAGAACGTTTCGCCTCGGGGGAGGTGCCCCAGGACATAGAGGAGCTCGACCCTCAGCCGCTCAACGCCAAGAGCGAGTCCCACCTCGGGGCCGGCTCGGTGCTATTTCTATCCTCGGGGTCGGCCGCCGGCTACGGCGACCCGAACAAGCGGGACCCGGACGCGGTCTTGAGGGATGTGAAGCTGGGGCACGTCTCGGTGGACGCGGCGCTCAAGTTCTACGGCGTGGTCGTTAGCGAAGGCCCGCCGCGGGTGGACCGGGAGGCGACGGAGAAAGAGCGCGAGCGGATCATAGAGGAGAGATTGGCGCTGGGGAAGAAGCCCGCCGACTGGGGCGAGCTGGTGGCGGCCGACCTGAAGGAGGACGGATGGGAGGAAGGCGCCGCCGCCGGTCCTGACCCGGGGGAGAAGGCCGAGGGAACGGTGCTTCTCTCGGTGGGAATGGGCCTGGACATCGTCAAGGGCGCCTACGGCGAGATATCCTGGGCCTGCCACGACTGTTCCCGGCGGTACTGCGACGTCGCCTCAAACCCAAAGATGGAGGCCAGGATAAGGGTCGGGCGGCTGACGGAGCTCGGTGGCCCCCGCTCGGCGTCGGTGCGCCTGGACACCCCCCGGTTCTTTTTCCGGCAGTTCTACTGTCCGGGGTGCGGGTTGATGTGGGATGGGGAGGTAGCGCGGGCGACCGACCCCATAATGCACGATATAGAGCTGGACCCCGAGTACCTTGATTCCCTGTAGGTCACGGACAAAGGCAACCGCTACAAGGAGGCGGCAATGGTAAGAGCGATTGACGTTCACGTCCATCCCGGATGCATGGAGATGGCGGAGGCAAGCGGAAAGTACGCGGAGTCCGCGGTAAAGTACTTCGGGCTCGACCCTGAGACGTTGCTCATGGGCATGGAGGATACCGCGAAGGAGTACCGTGACCTGGACATGATGGCGGTGCTACTGGCCTGGGACGCGGAGTCGAACACAGGGCTGCCCCGGCTCACCAACGACTTCATAGCCAGGAACGTCAAGGAGTTCCCCGAGGTCTTCCTCGGGTTCGCCTCCGTGGACCCCTGGAAGGGGAAGATGGCGATAGCGGAAGTGGAGCGGGCTATCGAGGAACTGGGTCTCATCGGGGTGAAGTTCCAGCAGTCGGCCCAAGCGTTCTACCCTGACGATGAGCGATTCTATCCCCTGTGGCAGAAGATAAGCGACCTCGGAGTCCCGGCGCTGTTCCACATGGGCACCACCGGCTTCGGTGCGTACGCCCCCGGGGGGTACGGCATCAAGCTCGGTTACTCCAGGCCGATACCGCATGTGGATAACGTGGCCGCCGACTTCCCCGACCTGTCGGTAATCTGCGCACACCCGGGGTGGCCCTGGGAGGAAGAGGTGCTGGCGATAGCCATGCACAAGACCAATGTCTTCATGGACCTATCGGGCTGGACGCCTAAGGCCATCCCCAAGTCGGTCATAAAGCAGGCGAACAGGGGCCTTGCCGACAGGTATATGTTTGGTACCGACTACCCGGTGTTGAGGCCCGGGTACTGGGTGGAAGCGTTTGAGCAGGTGGATTTCAAGGACGAGGTAAGGCCGAAGATACTCCTGGAGAACGCGAAGAGAATACTGAAGCTGGATGTCTAAAGGCGATAGAAACGCAAGATGGTGACAGGCACCAAACGCAGGCACCAAACGCAACAAGTTTAGACGTAAAGTACTTGCGAAAGGTGACAGGCACCAAACGCAATATTATCCAAAAGGGGGGTGACGGGGATGAACTTCGTTGAGTACCTGGAGAGGTCGGCTGAGCGTTTCCCGGACAAGGTCGTACTTATCCGGGACGAACAGGAGGTGACCTACTCCGAGCTGCTCCGTGACGTGAACCGGTTCGGTAACGCGCTCGCCTCCGTGGGTATAGGCCCGGGAGACAAGGTGGCGCTGATGATGAACAACCGGCCCGAGTTCGTGGTGGTCTACTACGGGACCGCCAAGATAGGGGCGACGGTGGTGTTGGTGAACACGCTTCTCAAGAAGGACGAGATCAAGTATATCCTGGAGGACTCCGGGTGCAGGATTCTCGTCGCCAACGAGACCGGGGCACGGGAGTTCGCGGACGCGGCCGGTGAGATTCCAGCTATCGAGCGGGTCATCTGCACCGACCTGGTCGATGGGACCACGCTGTTTTCCGACTTCATCTCGGGCCAGCCGGAGGAACTGGAGACGTACGACGCCGACCCCGACGACGTCCCCGAGATAAAGTACACGTCGGGGACAACCGGCACCCCCAAGGGCGTGATGCACACCCACCGGAACATCACGATCTTCGCCGAGACCGTAACCGGGATGAACGACCTGTCGGAGGCCGACCGGGCGATGCTCTTCCTGCCCCTGTACCACGGGTTTGGTGACATGTGCTGCCTTCACCCCACGCTGCGTAACGGGGCGAGCATGGTGCTGCAGGACCCGCTGGACCTCCAGCGGATATTCGAGGACATTGACCGCTATAAGTGCACGTCCCTTCCCGGCGTCCCGGCGTTCTTCTTCATGATGTGCCAGTTTCCCGACGCCGACAAGTACGATATGTCCTCCCTGCGTTTCTGCGCCGGTGGCGGGCAGTCGATGCCCAGGGAGGTAACCGACGAGTTCGAGGAGAAGTTCGGCTGCGTGATACTGGAGGGGTACGGGCTTACCGAGAGTACCGCGGGGACCGCCAGCAACGCTCTGGACAAGCCGCGCAAGGTGGGTTCCGTGGGGCTGCCTCTGCCGTGCATCGAGGTGAAGATATTCGACGATGACAACAACGAGGTCGCACAGGGAGAACGGGGCGAGATCGTCATCAAGGGCGACCTCAACATGAAAGGGTACCTGAACAAACCCGAGGAAACCGAGGAGGTCATGAAGGGTGGATGGCTCCACACCGGGGATATCGGGATGTTCGACGAGGACGGATACCTCTACATTGTGGACCGTAAGAAGGAGATGATAATCACCAGCGGGGAGAACGTCTATCCCAGCGAGATAGAGGGGACACTCTACGGGCACCCGGCCATAGGTCAGGTGGCGGTGGTGGCCGCCCCCGACCCGAGGCGGGGCGAGGTCCCCAAGGCGGTGGTCGCGTTGAAGCCGGGGGCCACCCTGACCGAGGAGGAACTCATCGACTGGTGCAAGGAGCGCATGGCGATGTTCAAGGTCCCCAGGGTCGTGGAGTTCAGGGAGGGCCTGCCCGTCGGCCCCACCGGCAAGGTGGCGAAGAAGGAGCTGTGAGCAATTCCGGACCGCTGGGTGACGGCGCCGCCGCCAGTGCGGAGGTGAACTCCATTGCCTGAACTGAACAACCTCTTCAGCGAGATCGAGCTGGGCGGCATGGTGTTGAAGAACAGGATAGTGATGCCGCCGATGCTTACCGGCTTCGCCGCCGAGGACGGGTCGGTGACCGACAGGATGCTCGCCTACTACCGCGAAAGGGCGAGGGGGGGCGCCGCACTTATAACCGTGGAATCGACCAACATCGAGGTGCCCTCCGGGGACCATTACCTGAGGCAACTCTCCATAGGAGATGACCACTTCTGCGAAGGGCTCGCGTCGCTTGCCGGAGCGATACAGGAGGGCGGTGCGAAGGCCTCGATACAGGTAGGCCACCAGGGTCGGTACTGCGCTCCGTTCATAACCGGCACCGGGCCGCTGTCGCCCTCCCGTGAGGACCCTTTGGATTACTGGCCGGAGTCCCAGGAGATGGGTGAGGACGATATCCACCGCGTCACGTGTGAGTTGGCCGCCGCGGCAGGCCGCGCCCGCGACGCCGGTTTCGACGCGGTGGAGTTGCACGGGGCGCACGGCTACCTCTTATGCCAGTTCCTTTCCCACCTGACGAACCGCAGGGAGGACCGTTACGGCGGGGACGTTGTTTCGAGGGCCGCGTTCCCGGTGGAGGTCGTAGAGGCGGTCCGCGCCGAGGTGGGGGAGGGGTTCCCCATCGTACTGCGGCTTTCAGCCGACGAGTTCGCCCCCGGGGGGATAACTGTTGAGGATACAGTTGTGACCGCGGGCATGGCCGAGGACGCCGGGGTGGACTGCCTGCATATCTCCGCCGGCAGCCATCAGTCGAAGAAGCCCATGTCGATCGCACCGATGGCGTTCCCCCGGGGTTGTCTGGTGCACCTCGCCTCGCGGGTGAAGCAGGCGGTCAACGTACCGGTGATGGCGGTGGGACGCATCAACGACGCCATACTGGCGGACTCCATAATGGGGGAGGGCAAGGCGGACCTGATAGCGATGGGGCGCGCGCTTATCGCCGACCCGGAGCTTCCCGCTAAGGCGGAGCGTGGCGAGGAGGGAACGATAAGGCCCTGTATCGCGTGCAACACCTGCATCGACGAGTCGGTCATGCGCGCCCAGCCACTTGTCTGCGCGGTGAACGCGAGGGTGGGCGTCGAGGAGGAGCGGGAGATAAAGCGCGCCGGAACCCCCCGGTCGGTGGCCGTCCTGGGCGGGGGGCCGGCCGGGATGGAGGCGGCGCGGGTGGCTGCCCTGAGGGGCCACAGGGTCACGCTCCACGAGAAGGGGCCGGAACTCGGCGGGCAACTGCTCCTGGCCTCGAAGCCGCCGTTCAAGGAGGAGATAGCCAACCTGACCCGGTACCTGGAATCGGAGATGAGCCGGTTGGGAGTTGGCGTCGAGCTTCGTAGCACGCTGGATGAGGACGAGGTGTTGGGGGCAGAGCAGGACGCAGTGGTGGTTGCGACCGGCGCCCTTCCCTGAATACCCGAGATACCGGGGACCGGTCGGAGGAATGTCTTGACGGCGGGAGAGGTTCTAGCCGGAGAGGAGGCGCCTCCAGGGGATGCCGTGGTGGTCCTGGGGGGAGAGATGATCGGTGTTGAGGTGGCGGCGTACCTGGCCCAGCGGGGCAAGATAGTATCCATCACCCGCCGGGGGGAGAAACTGGCGGAGAACATGGGCCGTACGATGAGGAGGGTCTTCCTGGATTACCTGAGGGAGAACGGCGCCGGTATCCACACCGGCGTCACCTACCGTAAGATTACCGGGGAGGGCCTGCTCATCCTGGATGAGGAGGGGCGGGAGGTCCTTCTGCCGGCCGACCTCATCGTGATTGCCGCCGGGCTTGTTCCCGAGGAATCAGCAGAGCGCGTGGTGGAGGGTGCCGGTCTCGAGGTGTTCCGGGTCGGGGACTGCTCCAAGCCCAGGAACATACGCTGGGCCGTACACGAGGGATTCGAGGCGGGGTTCGAGATATAAACCGGTTGACGTCAAGGAGGTTTCGATGAGCAGTAGTTTGTTCCAGCCGGAGCACGAGGTGTTCCGCACCAGCTTGAGGGAGTTCATAGACAACGAGCTTGCCCCCCACGCCGACGAGTGGGAGGAGGCCCGCGAGGTTCCCCGGGAGGTGTTTACGAAGATGGGGGACCTGGGCTACCTTGGGATGCGCTACCCGGAGAAGTACGGGGGAGGAGACGACCCCCTTGCTGAGGCTGTTCTCCATGAGGAGATGGTCAGGTGCCACTCCGCCGGGGTCGCGGCTGACATAGGGGCCCACGTGGGCATCGCCATGCCCCACATCCTTTTCAACGGTTCCGAGGAGCAGAGGGAGAAGTACCTCATACCCGGTATCAAGGGAGAGATGATCGGCGCACTGGGGATAACCGAGCCCGACGCGGGAAGCGACGTGGCAAGCATAACCACCCGGGCGGAGAAGGACTCCGATGGCTGGATTATAAACGGGAGCAAGACGTTCATCACCAACGGGGCGCGCTGCGACTTTATGGTCCTGGCGGCCAAAACCGACCCGCAGAAGGGCTACGGCGGCATGTCCATGTTCGTGGTGGACAGCGACACCCCCGGCTTCGAGGTCACCCGCAAGCTGGACAAGCTGGGGTGGCATGCCTCCAGCACCGGAGAACTCGCGTTTACCGACATGAAAGTCCCCGGCGATGCCCTGATAGGCGAGGAAGGCAAGGGCTTCTACCATATCATGGGCGGGTTCGTCTGGGAGCGGCTGCTCATGTCGCTGGGCTCGGTGGCCAGCGCCCAGATGGTAATGGACAGCACTGTAGAGTACGCAAAGCAACGCCGGGCGTTCGGCCAGGCGATAGGCAAGTTCCAGGTTATTGCCCATTACTTCGCCGACATGGCTACCCGGATAGAGGCTGGAAGGTGGCTTACCTACCACGTACTGGAGAAATATGTCGAGGGGGAGAACCCCATCAAGGAGGCATGCATGGCCAAACTCTTCTCCTGCAGGATGGTCTGCGACGTGGTGGATACCTGCCTCCAGGTCTTCGGCGGCTATGGCTACATGGAGGAGTACGGCATCGCCCGCGCCTACCGTGACGTGCGAATCATGCCCATAGGCGGCGGCACCGACGAGATAATGAAAGAGGTCATCTCCGGCATGATGGGCCTGGGAGGCGCCCGGTAACTGAATCCTTCCAGGATGACCGTCTTCAGATGGCTGAGGTCGCTGTTCCGGAGAAACTGTTCCGGTCGATGCTCTCACAAATCCACCGCCTGGGGAGGGCGAACATGAGGGCGCCCGCCTTGAGCCTTTGAAAGCGGAAGACAATGCCTGGTGCTCTCTTTCCCCACCCCTACGCATAGCATCTAACTGAATTTCCGGCACGGCAAAATCAGATTTCCCTGTTCTCGGACTGGCGGGACCAGGTTCAGGCCTGATCACAAGCCCGAAACCGCTTAAGCGGAACCCTGTGGCACTAAAACACCCGACCCACCCGACAGTACCGTATTGTATAGCACTCCTATCATATGCTATACTGCCTTCATGTCAAGCATGTCGGATTCAAAGGACAAGTCACTGCGATCGGAGAGGGAGAAGCTGCTGGGTGAACTCTCCGGGCTCTACGGCCTCATTCACGGATCGTATTTCGAGCGCTACTCCACTTGCTCTCGCCCGGGATGCGCCTGTCACCGGGGGAAGAAGCACGGGCCCAGGGCTTACGTGTCCATAAGGCGCGAGGGCAAGCCCAGGCAGCACTACGTCCTGAAGGGACAGGTAGATGCGGTACGTAACGGTATAGAGCAGTACCACCGCATGCTCCAGATAGCCGACCGCATAACAGAGATAAACCTGGAGCTCATGAGAGGGGGCAGGCTGGATGAGCCCTAGTTCGGCGGGCCGGCATCGGTCCGCTTTTGAGGGCAACGCGGGCGCAAGAACGCACACAGAAACAGGAGGTGGTCTCTTGGACGACGACATACGCGCGATTCTGGAGGGCATGAGCACGAGCCAGGCGGGGCACCTGCCGGTGGTGGCAGCATTCTTAAGGAGGATAGGCCTGTCGGAGTCAGTCAACGCGGCCGTCCCGAGCGAGATGGACGTGGACATCGGCACCTTCGTCTCACTCATGGTCCTGGACACCCTCTCGGGGAGGAGTCCGCTCTACCACCTGGAGAAGTTCGCCTCCTCTGTGGACACCGGGCTTCTCCTGGGAAAGGAGGTATCCGACAGCGCCTTCAACGACACCACGGTCGGCCGGGCTCTGGATGCGATCTACGAGGCTGGTACGGAAAAGGTCTTCAGCCGGGTGGCCTTGAGAGCGGCTTCGGCCTTCCCCCTGGACGTTGACACCTCCCACGTGCACTTCGACACCACGTCGGTGAGCGTGTGGGGGGATTACCCCGGTTGCCCCGAGGAGGACGACCCCGAGAGGCTAAAGGTCACCTACGGCCACAGCAAGGACAGGCGTCCCGACTTGAAGCAGTTCCTCATAAAGATGCTCTGCGTCCACCGCAACATCCCCATCATCGGGGGGTGCGAGAGCGGAAACGAGTCAGACAAGAAGATCAATAACCGCGTGCTCACGCGCCTCTCTTCCTACATGGCCTCCCACGGGCTTTCACCCGGGGCCTTTGTCTACGTCGTGGACTCGGCTTTTGTCACGCCCAAGAACCTGGAGGCGATCGGTGACAACCTCTTCATCACCAGGCTGCCGTTCAGTTACAAAGAGACCAATCGCGTGGTCGAAGAAGCCGTCGGCAAAGACGGGTGGATCGCCGTCGAGAATGAGCCGCGCTCACCGGGAAGCCGCCCGCCCGCCAACTACCGGGTCTCGGAGGCGAGCGTCACCCTCTACGGGAGGGAGTACCGCGCTGTGGTGGTGCATTCGGACGCCCACGACAAGCGAAGGAAGAAGAAGCTAGATAGATTGCTCTCTGAATCGCTCGCCGAAGCCGGGGCCATCCTCGAAGACGCTGGCAGGATCGAGTACTTCTGCCGCGAGGACGCGACTGCCGCGGCCGACAAGCTAAGGAGCGAGGGGTCCTCCTGCCACTACTGTGATTGCGCGGTCACTGAGAAAGTTACCTATTGCCGGGGAAGGCCCCCCAAGAACGGGAAGCGCAAGGTATCCAGGATCAGGTACGTGCTGGAGGGGAAACTCACCCTGCGCTCAGACGAGGTGGAGCGGATGAGAGAGGTCGCCGGCTGCTTCGTACTCCTGGCCAACGTCCCTGAAGAAGGAGAGATGGCCCACACCCCGGCCGAGGTGCTCTCCAACTACAAGGAGCAGCACGGAATCGAGCGGAACTTCGGCTTTCTGAAGGATCCCCAAATAGTCAACGACATATTCCTAAAGAGGCCCGACCGCATCGAGGTCCTGGGGTTCATCCTGCTCGTCTCACTCCTGGTATGGAACTTGATGGAGCATGTGATGCGCGCCTATTTGAAGAGGACCGAGCAGATGATTCCCGGCTGGGACAACAAGCCCACGAGACGACCAACATCCTTCATGATGTCGGTCAAGTTCAAAGGGATTCTGGTTGCCAGGATACGGGGCAATTGGTACTTCACCGTTCCGCTTACCGATGAGCTACAGCAGTACACCAGGGCTCTCGGGCTGACTGAAGCCCTGCTGCTCGGTGGAGCTGATGCCGGAGAAACGCGAGATCAGAAATTACGACGGGAGGTGCGGTGATGGGTGGGGAAAGTGAG
>JAHIMR010000037.1 GCA_018896525.1 Actinomycetota bacterium | reverse complement strand
TGCGGACACACGGCGGATCGGGACGACAACGCATCTGACAACATACGATTGCTCGCCGTCAGTTCGACGGAGAGGGTAAATGGACGTGGAGGCGACGTAAGACCTATCGGTGTCGATAGGCGGACGCCAGAGAAGCGTCAATCAGAAGAAGTGGCATAGAATGCCATATTCTGAGGAACGGTTATCCGCTACTCTCAAGGGACATCTCGAGCAAGGGGTTCGCGACACTTTTCTTCAACCTGAGGGGAACCGGGGACTCCGGCGGGAACTTCCATATCGGCGGCTGGTACCGTGATCTCGAGTCGGTGATGCGCTTCACCCACGAGGATCTTATCGGCTCTTTTGAGCGGGTCTTCCTGGCCGGTTTCTCGGCGGGCGGGGCCCTCTCGCTCAAGTACGCGGCCGAGCACGGGGGCGTCAGCGGGGTCGCCGCGTTCGCCGCGCCCGCGACGTTTACCGGGCTGTTCCCACGGGAGCGCCTGGTGGAGTTCCTGGAGATCGCCAGGGAGGTTGGGATAATCAGGGACAGGGAGTTTCCCGCGGACCCGGAATCGTTCTACCTGGAACTGGAGAGCAGTGCGGCGGTGGATTTCGTTGCGCGCGTGAGCCCTGTCCCATTGCTGCTGGTGCACGGGGAAGACGACGAGATGGTGCCGGTGGATGACGCGAAGACCCTATTCGACGCCGCCGGGGAACCCGGGGAACTGGTGCTCCTGCCCGGCGGGATGCACCGGCTGCGAAAGGACCCCAGGACGCCCGACTGCCTGCTGGACTGGATTGGCCACCTCACCTGACCTCTTCCGTGGGGGACTTGCGTTTGGGGCCTGGCCCCATCTTGCCACATCTTGCCATCCTACTTATGCGGTGTTTATCGGAGTATCCTTGAGAATCTAGGCCCGATGGCGACCCCAATTCCCGATGCCGCAAGAGCCTTGAGGGAATCTACAAGCAGGAAAGGCTTGACGCCGAGCGAAAAAGCCAGGAGCGCGCTCTTGCCATGCATCTGCAGCCAGACCGCAAGCCAACCGGCCCCAACGGCGTAGATCACGAGGAGACCGAACCCGCAGGCGACAGTGCATGCCCACCAACCGTTGACGTTTCTTTCGCCTAGACGCTCACCGACCCAACCCGTGATGCCCGCAGCCGCCGGAAAGGCCAGGAGATAACCGCCGGTTGGGCCAAAGAGCACGGCGGGTCCGACATGCGGGAAAGCTGCGAAGACCGGCAACCCGCATAAGCCCGCGGAGATGTAGAGGAGCTGACTGGCTGCCCCCAAGTGCGGTCCCAGGGCAAGTCCGGAGAGGAGAACGAATAAAACCTGCAAGGTCACCGGTACTGGCAGAATAGGGATCCTTAGCCAGGCACCGAGTCCGGTGAGTACCGCGAAGCCAGTACATAGACAAAACACCCTGACATGATTTGCCGTGATGTCATATTCAGTTATCATTCCTTGAGCCTTAAGCATGGTGCCCTACCACTCTTGTTGTGTTGGCATCCATTATTAGGCAGCAGGCCGGCATGTCAAGGGGAACATTTCGCCTCGCGACTCGTGTCGATAATGATTCCCGCAGTTAGGCCCTGGCGATCCCACTCAATATTGACGCGGATGCCCCGCTTGATATCTCTACTGACGGCGACGTGCCGTATTTCAGGCATGCTCGATAGAAAGGTCATTCTCCGGGGAGGCGCTGACTGCACTGCGGACAGAATTTGAAATCCTCCCCGGTCACTGGAGAGCCGCACCCTGGGCAGGTACGGGGAACCTGGCCCAGTTCCACGATCAACTCGCCTTCGTGGACCGAAACCATTTTCTTGTCATGTTTGTAGTCGGCAAACTTTAAAACCCTCTTGACGATCCCGTCCACGGGCGAAAGAATAGCCTTTTCCTGTTTCATGATTGTGATGTTGAAAAGCTCATCGCCTTTCTTGACTAGGTCGCCTGGGTGAACATACATGACCCACAGGTCACCATTGTTGGGTGCTCCAACGTGGTAAGGGTTTTCTTTGTCCGCAGATTCAAGTCGCTCGGGCTCTCTGTCCGTGGCATCGGCCACCTTGACCTGGTGGGTGAAGAGCTCCCCGTCGAGGTCGTAGCGAACCTGACTGATTCCCTGACTATCCTTTTCGGATATATGGATGATGGACATCACGTGCGGCTTGTCATTGCTGTCGACAAAATGGATCTCCCGGCCGGGCACCAAACCTTCGAACCATATGTCGAGTGGTAGCAAGTTGGGGTCTCCGAAGGTCTCTACGAACCTCATGGTTTTCAGTGCGTCACCGGGGTGATTCATATATATTACAAGTTCTTCCTCGGAGGGGCTCCGCCCCAACTGTTCGGACAATAGGTCGCGCTCTTTTTCATAATCCATGTCCTGGAGGTCCTCAAGGGGCGAATGCTCGCTACGTTCTTGCAGAGCCTGTTCAAACGATTCGCCGAAGGCGCTCTCGTAGACCCAATCAGGCGGAAACCCCAAGGGCAGCCGGCCGAACTTCCCAAGCAACAGGTCGCGAAAAGCATCGTTGGCATTCTGGTAAAGCAGCAGGCGATCGGCCCGAACCGTGTCGGTAAGGTCTTGTTCGGGAACGCGGACCACTGTGTCCAGCACATTGAGAAGGTGATCCACCTCCTGAATCCCACCTCGTTTGAACGCGCTGGTCACGGCAAGAAAGGCCGTGTTCCAGGTTATCTGAGAGCCGGGCGTGACGTCGTGATACCGAACGACACGACGCGTTCCGGCCAGGAAGCTGAGAATATACGGCAACAGGTGTATATACCCCTGTTTCAAGGCACCTTCCTGGGAGGACGATGTGGCCCCGCCGGGCATGCCGTGAAGCACCACGTCGTAGTCGACCCCCTGAAAATACGGGGCCGCGTACCGGTCATAGTACGGCATGATCTGCTTGAGCACGAAATTGCAGGTGCAAATCATGTCCTTGTTCAGGTTGGTTTTCAGCCCCAGTTCGTCCTCAATGTACGCCGCCAGTGCCAGTACGTCACCCTGGCCGTACCACCGCACAGCCGCTCCCATGGCCGTATCCACTATATGAGCTCCGGCCTTGGCGGCGGCCCCTACCGCCGGAATGAACAGGCCGTCGGTGGAGTGGCGGTGATAGTGGATTACCAGCGCGGGATACCTCTCGCGGATGTCCTGAACCAGCGCGCTGATGAAACTCGGGGGGCAGACACCGGCCATGTCCTTCAGGCCGATGATGAAGCTCTCCGCAACCCGCTCTCGACTCAGCCCGGTAACATCGACCATCAGCTGCACGATTTCTTCCAGCACGCCCATGTAATGCGGAACATCGAAGCCGTCGGCCCATGAAAGGGATATGGCCGGTTCGAACACATTACCCGGGGAGTTCATCACCACCTCAGCGAGAGGCCGCATGTTCTCCACATGGTTCAAGAAGTCGAAGCAGCGAACCACATCATAGTTTTCACAGATCATCTCGCCGGTCAGCCGCATGAGGTTCTTGGGCTGGGGCTTGTAGCCCAGGAGGTTTGTGGAGCGCACCAGTATTTGCTTGAGAGTGTTCGGAGCGAAATGATTCCACTGCTTCGCCTCGCTGAAAGGATAGGTCATGTTGGCCAGCATGGCCATGTGGAAGTGAGCGCCACCTCCGTTTTCGATGGAGAAGAACCCACACCGGTCCAGATAGGGGCCGATGATCCGGTCCTCGGCCAGCCGGAACCGGTTGCCGCTGTTGGACTGGGTTGTGTCCCGGGGGGTGGTGTCGGTAAAATGGATGTGGCCCGCATCCCGAAGGTAATCCAGCAAGGCCCTTCGGTCGCCCCTGGGATAAACAGGCGGCTGCGGCGCTTTCTCTAGATCCGGCAATACGGGCTGAAACGGTCCTATGCGTCGGTCGGAGGTGCCCCGGTACTGGCCCAGCTGAACAACAGCATTGTAGCCCCTGGCCGATATCTCGGCTACCAGCCGCGAAAGACGTAGTGCTTCCGGCTCGCTGTCCCTGTACTGCATTAAATCCGGAGTGATATCGACAAACCTGGTGTCGAATTGCCCGGAACGAAACATGGGGTGGCTTAGTATCTTGTGATGAAAGCCGATGGTCGTCTTCAGCCCACCGATAGTATATTCTTTCAGGGCCCGATCCATGATCCCCAGAACCTTATCCCAGCTTCGCCCATAGGAGATCAGCAGGGCGGCGGCGGAATCGTACTGGGGTGGAAACCAGTACCCGCCCGAAACACACGAGTCCAGACGAACACCCGGTCCGCCGGGGGAGATGTAGCGCGTTATCAGGCCGGAATTCGGCGAGAAATCATTCTGGGGATCCTCGCAATTGATGCGTAGTTGCATGGAGTGATTGACCGGCCGGGTATGCTCCTCGTTAAACCGCAGTTCCGCGCCGAAGGCTATAGCGATCTGCTCCTCCACGAGGTCGACTCCGTACCGGCATTCCGTGATCCCGTGCTCGACCTGGAGCCGGGTGTTTACTTCGATCAGGTATGGCTCACCCTCGGGATCTACCAGGAACTCAACCGTCGCAAGGGAGTAGTAACCGACCTCCTTCACCAGTGCCACAGCATAATCCTTGAGGCGCTGGCGAAGTTGCGGCGTTATTCCAGGCCAGGGTGACGGGGTGATTTCAACCAGCTTCTGATGGTTGCGCTGAACCGAACAGTCTCGTTCGTCGAAGGCAAATACGTTTCCGTACTTGTCGGCCACGACCTGTATCTCGATGTGCCGAACCGAGTTCAGCAACCGTTCGATGTACAGCCTCGGGTTACGGAAGGATGCCTGGGCGAGCATTGACGCCTTGTGGAAAGAGTCTTCCAGTTGGTCTTCCCGAAAAACCTCATAGAGACCCCGGCCGCCTCCACCCCCCTCGGCCTTTAACATGACGGGCAGCCCGAACTCGCGCGCCAATTGCCGGGCTTCTTCAAGACTGACATCCTTCTCGGAGCCCGGCACAACAGGTATCCCGATCTCCCGTGCCAGGTGCCGGGCGCTCACCTTGTTGCCCAGAAGTCGCATGGGTTTGGTTGGTGGTCCTATGAAGACAAGGCCCGCTTCCCGGCATTCCTCGGGAAACGCATAATCCTCGGAGGCGAAGCCCCAGCCAGGATGCACGGCGGCGATGTCATGGGACTTGGCAAGGTCCACGATCCGTTCGATGTCAAGATAGGCGCGAGGGTTTTCCCCCAACAACAAGAACTCCTGTGCGCCCGTCGTGAAAGGAGCGGTCTTGTCAACATCAGTCACCGTTAGAACAGCGACGGCTTGAAACGCGTCCTGAATTGACCGGACGATCCGCCTGGCGGCGATGCCCCGATTCGCCACCAGGATTTTCTTCCCACGGATCTCGTCCAGCACCTGTTCGAAACTCTTTTTCGACACGACAGTAAGTTCCTCCATAAAGTTCAATTCGCCACGGGATACATGTCGGCGTAGCGGATTACCCTGTCTTTCCCTCCGGCGTGGACCTTGAGACCCCCGCATGCGGCGACGCCCAGTACTGTCGCACGGTATGACTGCTCTCCAGGCGGGTCGACTATGACCTCTTCATTGAGAAAAGCCAAGTGCTTCTCCACGCGCGACAGAAGGAGCGAAGGCGCGCGGCACGCCATGGCTTCGGCGTAACGGATACGGGCGCCATCGGCAAGTTGACGCCACAAGTGAAGAGGCGTGGCCTGATATCCGAATTCCGCCAAGCAGCAGGTGGGCATAGCTTGCTCATCGCGAAGCATGCTTGTTTCGGGTGCCGAAACCAGGTTGATGCCCACACCCGCCATGATTACCCCACCCTGTTGCTCGATAAGGATTCCGCCTACTTTTTTCCTATTCAGCATAAGGTCATTAGGCCACTTGATCTTCACTTCCAAACCCAACTCGGCAAAGGCTTCAACAAGTATACACCCTGTAATCAGCGGCAGGGAATCCAGGCAAGGTAGCGCGGGGTACGGCAGTCGCAGGGCTGCATAGACGTTGCCGGCTGGAGAGTGCCAGACTCGTCCTTGCCGACCTCTGCCGGACCACTGGGAAACCACCAGAAGTGAATCCCACTCTGTCAGCAATCCTCTTCGGACGAGCGCCCACGACAGATCAAGGCTGGATGAACACGGGCCTGCGACTACGATCAGCGTATCCGCAAGCACGGACCCAGCCCGCCACCAACGGTCGTGCGGGCAGGCCGCCGTCAGGTAGACTTCCAGCCACTGCTCAAGTGAATCCAGATCCGATGCCCAGAGCGGGGACATCCCTTTCAGTTCCCCTGGCTCTGTCGCTTGGGCCGTTCCCGGCACCGCGGAACTCCAGATGTAAATCCCTTTCATCCGTTCCAGCACCTCGATTTCCACAGGAATGCAGTCGAGAAGGACGACAACCAAGTGCCCCTTCGCCTCGGTTCCACTACAATACCTCCTCAGCAAGGGTGTCGACAAGACGGCGAGGAAACAAGCAGCCGTCGATATCCCTCTACCCCATGCGCCAGAATCTTGCAATTGCATCTGGTCCCTGGCAAAAGCCGACATAGAAACGTCCCCTGCTCCCAGCATCAACCACCGGCTGCATTCGAGCTGGCGCCGCCACCGGATGGCGAGGTCCTTGGCATCCCCAGTCGGTGTCTTCGAGACAGTGGGCCCCCCGGTTCGGGGAAGACGATGCTTGCCCGGAGGCTGCCCGGCATAGAAAACGCCGCCGTAGTCAAAGGTAAACATCGCCGATGTGCTTGACTTGCTTGGGGCGCCGCGAGTATAATCAGCTTGTATTGCTGACCCTCTCCACCCCTCTCCTGGACGCGATCTATACGATTCGGGGTGCTTGCGATAATCCGGTTACTAACCCGCCGGCGGGCTCCGATCAACGCGATAATCATCCTGTGTGTCATCGTGCCGTTCCTCCTGATGTTCCCTCCACAACCCTCGCGGGCCGATGCGGGCTACCGTTGGCCGGTCAACGGCCGGGTCGTCAGGGGCTTCGAGAAGCCTTCGGGTCCGTACGGGGAGGGTGGGCATCAGGGGTTGGACATCGCCGCGCCGCCCGGTACCCCGGTGGCCGCCACACAGGATGGGACGGTGGCCTGGGTGGGGGAGTTGCCCCGGGGAAGGTTTGTATCTATCACCCACGCCGGTTCCGTGCGTACCACCTATCTCGACCTGGACCGGATCGACGTACAGCGGGGGAGCACGGTCAGAAGGGGCCAGGTCATCGGGACGGTCTCCGGCGGGAGGGACGACTCTTCCCCCCGGCCGCACCTGCACTTCGGGGCGTCAATACACGGCAACCCGGTCGACCCACACCTGCTGCTCGACGGGTTCGACACCGGATCGTTCATCCGCCTCTGTCCTGTGACGAGAGGGGGTGGGCAGGACAGCAGCGGTGAGGTGTCCCGGGGAGAGGCGCCAGGCCTCTTCTCCCGGTTGGTGGAAAATCTGAAGGGAGTAACGTCGGGGATGTTCGACGTCCTGGGAGATGCCTGGGGCCTGGTGGAGCGGTGCTCCATCGGCGTGTGGGACGGGGCGTGCGCTCTCCTGCGCTGGACATGCCAAGAGACCGATGCCCTGTGGGACCGCGCCGTCTACCCCGCAGTGTGCAGCACCGCCAGGGCGGTGGTGAACGCCTTCAAGTGGGTGTGGAGCAACCGCTTCGTGCAGGCTACCGTCGCCGGGATCGCCGCCGCGCTGATAGTGGTGGCACTGGTGGTGCTGGCGGTGCTCAGCATAGGCGTATCGTTGGTGGTCGCGGTGGTCGCGGTGATACTGGGCACGATCGCCTGCATCGGCATGGCCATCTACTACGCGGCTACCCACGGATCAGATTTCAGCTTCTTCACCTGCTTCGTCGGAAGCCTGAGCGCGGGGGTGGTGGCGGCGGGGTTGGTGGTGAGCGCGGGGTCGCTCTCGAGCGTGTTCTCCGCGGGTTGGGCGAACCTGGGAGTGTGGGGAACCGTCAAGGCCGCGGCCTGGAGCGGCGCGTTCTCGGCGATATTCGAGGCCGGCACAGGATATCTTTTCACCGGCCAGTTTTCGGTCAAGAAGATACTGGTGGCCTTTGCGATAGGCGCCATCTCCGGGGCGGTGGGTAAACTGTTCCGGCAGGGCATGGCGTCGAGGAGGCTTGTTGGGGTCCTGTCGTTCACCGCCTCCCGGTCCAGCCACCGGGTAGTACTGATCGGCCGCTCTCTGGCGGCGTTCGCGTGGAGCAGGACCGTCACCGTCCAGGGCCTGCTGCTGGTGGTCAAGAAGGCCGCGGTGACGGTTGGGACCAGGGTGGCGTACATGGGCTTCGCCGGCACGTTCGCCGTGACCCTAAGCGCACTGGCCTGCGCCATCTCCGGCAGGTCCATGAGTTTCTCGTCGGCGCTTGCCTCTTTCCTGGCCGGCGTCGCCATGGGAGGCATCGCGCTTTCGTTCGGCGGGAAGGGCATAAGCGGCCTGCTGGCGAAGTTCAAGTTCTTTCAGGAAGGACTGGGCCGTGCGCTAAGGGGGTTTGCCGCGAAGCTTATCGGCAAGGGTATGAGCAAGGGGATGAAGACCGGCCTGCGCACCGGCTTCAAGAAGCTGTTCGGCGAAAAGGAGGTATCAGAGTGAGAAATGGAGACGGACTGAAGCAGTTCAAGGAGTTGATGGTGATACTGGGGACGGGGGTCGGGGGAGTCGCCCTTTTTGTGGTCGGCCTCAAGGCCCGCGACGCGGGCTTCGGCCTGTTCGGGATCCCGCTGGCAATCACCGGGGTCTGCCTGGTCGCGTTCGCCGGCTACTACCATTACCGCAACGATTACGCAAAGGCCGAAGGAAGGGGAGGGCTGGTGGCGTTTCTTGCGCTGTCCGCTTTCTCCGCGCTCGCGGGGCTGGTGGCGGTACGGCTACTGCTCGGCGGTTGACCTGTCCTCCGACAATCCCAATTTGGGGAGGCGGAACCCGGAGGTGATTGCCCCCACGGGGCAGGCCTTCTTGCAGTCGAGGCAATGGATGCACTCCGGCGAGTCGGGGTTTTCATTGATGCTGATGTCCACCGGGCAGACAGCCCCGCACTTCCCGCAATCGGTACACTTCTCCTGGTCCACCTCCATCCTGTAGAGGCTCACCGGGGCCAGCAGCGCGTACGCCGCCCCCAGGGGGCAGGCGGTACGGCAGAACGGTCGCTTGGTGACAATCATCCAGGTAAGGAAAACGACAAGTATCCCTATCTTCAGCCAGAAGAACCAGCCGGTCGCGGGCAGTGGCGCTCCGGGTGGGAGGAGTTTCAAGGGCAACGCTCCCTCCAGGGCGCCGGCGGGGCACACTCTGCAGTAACTGCTGGTCCCTGACAGGTAAGGGATCATGAGCGCCAGAACGCCCAGGGCGGCGTACTTGAAGAACCGGGCCCACGCCGGCAGGCGGAGCTTCGGTGTCGGTATCTTGTAGAGGAGGTCCTGCAGGAAGCCGAACGGACAGATCCAGCCGCAGGGCAGCCGCCCGAACACCACGCCCACCAGCCCCACGAAGCCCACCACGTAGAGAAGCGGGGACACCCGCGCGGTCCAGGCCTGGTGAACGATGCCCGCGCCGCCGCCTTTCCCTGGTGACAGAGTGGCTATGGAGTGCTGCAGGCTCCCAATGGGGCACGAGAAAAGGGCCAGTGGGCAGGCGTAGCAGTTGAGGCCGGGAAGGCAGACCCCCTTCAGGTTGCCCTGGTAGATGGTCCTGGTGCCCAGGTAGACGAACCAGGGGTTCGCCAACAGGGTGCCAGCTATCTGGGTCCAACGGCGCGACCGCATGCTTAGTACCCCGCTCCATGGATACGCTGGCATTCGAACGCCGATGCATCCACACCGGCCGCGTTCCGCTCCCTCGACGTACTCCAAGAGTACGACTCGGTCGCGCGCCTTGCCGGAGCGGCGCTTCGACGCTCTCGGTGCTTAACCATATCCATGGACCGGGGCACTCTCATATGAGCCCTATGCAGTCCAGGCAGATGAACACTCCGTTAGACAGGACCTTGCCGAAACCGCCCCACAGAAGGCCGAGAGTAAGCATGGTGACAAAGACCGCTAACAGAATGTACGTACTCCCGGCTTTTCTCAGAAAAGCGGTCATCGGTCAACCTCCTCTACTGGGTGGGAACCCCCGGGATGTCCGGCACCGGGGCCGGGGTCGAGGAAGGCGGCACCGGCGCGGAGCCGGCGGGCGCGCCCGATGGAGCTCCCTCTTTCCTGGGGATGAGGCCCGCGACGGCGGAGTTGAACATCTCCTCGTGCGGTTTTCCCATAAATGTCTGCTTTACCTTGCCTTCGGCGTTGAGGATCATGTACGTCGGGTCCATGGTGACGTGGTACTCCTCGATCTTGTCCTTGTTCTCGGGGTCGTCCATCTCTATGTCCTCGAAGACGACATCGTCCGCGTACTTCTTCTTCGCCTCGTCGAGGACCGGCTTGAACTCCTTGGCTGACTCGTTGCCTTCGGTGTAGAAACTGAGGACGGTCGCCTTCCCGCTTCCGCCACCACATCCGCCGAGGGCCGCCAACGGGACCGAGGCCAGGAGAGCAATAACCGCGAACACCAGGCATTTCCGGACCAGTTTCATCAGTACCTCCAAAGAGTTTGACCTACGATTAGCTGGTATCGTATCACCAAGGCTAAACACATTTCAAAGAGCGTGGTTGAAATAACCGGTAATGCTGGTTGCTACCGGTGGGGCGCCTTGATATTATGCAGTAGCCGTCTTAAAAAAATGGCCGGGATTCCGGTCGGGACTTTACGGAGGTTTCATGATGTATGGCTACGCTGGCTGGATACTCGAAGTCAACCTGACCACCGGGGAAATAGAGACCGTCCAGCTCGACGAGAAGGACTGCCGGGAGTACCTCGGTGGCTCCGGGCTGGCGGCGAAGATGTACCTGGACCGCTTTCCGGGCGCCGTTGACCCACTGGGCCCCGAGAACCTGCTGATACTCATGACCGGTCCCTGGACCGGGTCGCGGGTCCCCGGCGGAAACCGTTTCGCCTTTGCTGCGCGCTCACCGCTCACAGGCCACTGGGGCGAGGCCTCCTGCGGCGGCTTCTTCGGCCCCGAGCTCAAGGCCGCCGGCTACGACGGCATCGTGTTCACCGGCGCGTCGAAGTCGCCGGTGTACCTCTCGATAGACGGCGAAAAGGTCGAGCTGCGTGACGCGTCGGACCTCAAGGGCAAGAGCGCCTACGAGACCACGGATATCCTGTGGGAGCGGTCCAGGGAGGACGGCGGTAAGAAGAAGGCCAGGGTCGCGGCGATAGGGCCCGCGGGCGAGAGCGGCGTGAAGTACGCGGCCGTAATCCACGATAAGGCCCACGTTGCCGGGCGGACCGGCATGGGAGCGGTCATGGGCTCCAAGAACCTGAAGGCGATATCGGTGGTGGGTGCCGGAAAGAAGGCTGAGGCCGCCGACCCGGACGCGTTGAAGTCCTGGCGCAAGGAGGCCATGGACATCATCGGAGATTCCATCGTGGTGGAGTCACTCAGGGCGTTCGGGACCAACGCGAACCTGGAGATAGGGGCCATGCTGGGGGATGTCCCGTTCAAGAACTGGCAGCTGGGCGAGTGGGACGAGGGGATAGAGCTGTTGAGCGGCCCCACTTACACCGACGAGATACTGGTCAAGGGACACGCCTGCTGGGCCTGCCCTGTCGGTTGCAAGCGGATCGTAAAGATTGATGAAGGCCCCTACCGGGTGCCCGAGGGCGCGGGCCCCGAGTATGAGACCATCTGCATGATGGGCACCAATATCATGAACGATAACCTGGCGAGCATCGCCAGGGCCAACGAGCTGTGTAACGAGTGCGGGGTCGACACCATAACCCTGGGGGAAACGATAGCGCTGGTCATCGAGTGCCAGGAGAAGGGCCTGCTCACACCTGAGGAGTGCGACGGTGTGGCGATAACCTGGGGCGACCCGGACAGCATGCTCAAGCTTGTGGAGATGACATGCGCCAACGAGGGGTTCGGCGCCAGGATGGCGGAGGGAAGCAGGGCGCTGTCGGAGTCGATAGGCGGGGAAGCGCCGGAGATGGCGATACAGGTCCGGGGGCTGGAACTCCCGGCGCACGACCCCAGGGGTTTCCACGGCTTCAGCCTGGCCTACGCCACATCGGTCAGGGGCGCATGCCACTGCGCCAGCATGAACCTCTTCATGGAGCAGGGCAGCGCCGTGCCCCTTCCCGAGCTCGACCTTGAGGGCCCGTTCGACGAGCAGTCCAGTGAAGGGAAGGCGTACCTGACCGCCAGGGCCCAGGAGCTTGCCCAGATCTTCAACTCGGCGGTGGTTTGCCTGTTCACAGCGGTGGCCTGGGACGGGAGGATGATAGTAAACGCCATGAACGCGGTGACCGGCTTTGGGTACGACCTGGACAGCATGATGGAGGTGGGTGAAAGGACATGGTTCCTCAAGAGAGGCCTGCAGGAACTGTTCGGCTCCGGTCCCGAGGAGGACGTCATGAACGCGCGGATCTATGTCCCGGTCGAGGAAGGCCCCCACGCCGGATCGAAGCCGGAGTTCGAGATGATGAAGAAGGAGTACTACCAGTACCGCGGAATGGACGACGATGGCCACCTTACCCGGGTAAAGCTGGAGGGGCTGGGACTTGCCCCGCTGGCCGACCGCCTGGAGATATAGTACCCAAGCGCGCTCGAGGCCGGGAGGCGATAGTTGGCTAAGACTGTAGTGTCGCGTCTCATAAGTACGGTGACGCACCGAGAGCGTCGATGCGCCGCTCCGGCAAGGCGCGCGACCGAAGTTGTACTCTTGGAGTACTTCGAGGGAGCGGAACGCAGCCGGTGTGGATGCAGTGGCGTTCGAATGCCATTGTATTTATGAGACGGGGCATTAAAACCCGCAGGGCGGTGGTGATCGGTGGAGGGCTGGCCGGCCTGGCGGCGGCGTACCGACTTGACCAGGGTGGCTGGAGCGTGCTCGTCCTGGAGAAGGAACCCCGGGTCGGCGGAAGGTGCCGCACCGAGCGTGACGGTGGATTCCAGTTCGATACCGGCGTACAGTTCTTTCGCGATTCTTACGACAGCGTCCTGAAAACCGCGGTGAGCCTGGGCCTGGGGGAGGAGTTTCGCATGCCACCCTGGGGGAAGTGCATCTTCGGGCAAGGCAAGGCGGCCTGTTTCACCCCCCGCTCGGTAAACCCGCTCAAGCTGCTTCCCTGGCGCGCGCTGGGCCTCAAGGGTGTCCTGGATGTTCCTTCGACGGCCCTCCCGTTGCTGCTGAAGTATCGTGCCTACAACATCAAGCTGCCGCAGTGGTGGGACAGGGGAGACCAGGTCACCGCCCGGGAGTTCCTCTCAGGCCGCACAACCAGGGCCTACAGGCGGACGATCGCCGGGCCGGTTGCGCTTTACGCCGGCGGCGCCGAGCTTGAAAGAGTGTCGGCCGCGGCGTTCATGGTAGCGTTGCGGACCACGTTCGCGGACCGTACCGTGGGCTTCCACTCGGGGGTTGGGGCCCTGGCCGACGCGCTGGCCGAGCAGGTGGAGGTCAAGACCGGCATAGAGGCGGTGGAGTTGCACCGAAGCGGAAGCGCCGTGACCGGTGTAAGGGCCAGGCCGCGGGGAGGAGGAAGAGCGAGGAGTTACCACGCGGACGTTGTGGTCTGCGCCCTTCCGGCTCCGATGGTGTGCCCTGTTACCGGGAAGCTTGGCCGAAAGGCGCAGTCGGTCATCAAGAGCACGGAGTACTCGCCGGGGATAGTCGTAAACCTTGGGTTTTCCGGCGAGGTGAAGGGCGAGGTGGGCCCTGTCCTGCTTTCCGCCGCCGATGGTTTTTACGCCTCATGGATGTGCACCCAGGGGAGCAAGGCGGTGGAGTACGCGCCTTCCGGAGGATCGGTGGTGACGGTACTGATCGCGGGGGAACAGGCCTCCGGCCTGTACGCCAGGAGCGACAGAGAGTTGATCGAGATGGCCCTCGGCGAGGCGGGCAGGGTCTACGGGTTGGAAGGGCTCACCCGACGGCGCGGCCGCGTCGACCGGCATCCGCTGGCGAGGCCGGTGGCTTCTCCGGGGTACTCCGAACGCGTGCGTGAACTTGCTACGGCGGGAAGCGGGATCAAGAATCTCCTCCTCGCGGGAGACTGGACTTCGTCTCCGACCGCCGAAGGCGCGGTGGCGAGCGGGTTTCTCGCCGCCGAGGTGGCTGGTTTGAGCGCGTGAGTGGTGCCGTTTGCCATGGAGGTAGAAGTTGGGAGTGGCCTCGATATCAGCAGGATAGCAAACGGTATCTGGCAACACCGATGCAAAATGACGCACTGGTACCTGGCACCAGTGCGTCATTTTGGAACGGTACACCGTTATTGAGGCGACAGGAAACGGCGGCGAGAAACGGAAGGAGTAGGTAGGATGGCGAGAGAGAAACGCAAGAAGAGCAAGATCAGAAGGCTGGTGCGCTGGCTGGTGATCGGAGGGGGTATCGCCTACGTGGTTTACGCCATCTCCGAGAGGCAGAAGCCCGGTCCCTGTGTGCCCGCCGGCGGTCCCGACGAGAGGGTCCTGGTCAAGGACGAGGAAAACCTGAGCGGCCTGGGCTTGATAATGAGGTCTCTTGTTACCGGACTGCTGGAGGAGCCCGCAAAGATCGAGTTGCTGAACGGGCTCAACCTCTCGGTGGCTATCGAGCCGCGGGAGCAACCGGAGACGGCGATAACCATGACCTTTTCCGATGGGTACATCGTGCTGGAACCGGGCGTGGCACCTTCGCCCGACATTCGGATACTGTGCGACATCGAGGTACTCATGCAGATGGCGGGGATGGGTTCGGGGCTGGATGCGATGAAGTTCATGGCCACGCCGGAGGGAAAAGAGCTCGCCGGGAAGTTCTATTCCGGGGAGCTCAGGATCGAGGGCCTTATGGCTCACCCGGTCGGAATGATGAAGTTCACCCGTTTCCTGTCCCAGGGACCTGGCTAGTGAAGGGGTATCATCGGGCCCGACGGACCGCCGGACCCGCGTGGGGGAAGGTAGGCGCCTGATGGAACGGGTGTTCCTCTACCCACAGGAAACCTATGATCCGGATGGGATCGCCGAGGCCGCCAGGGAGATAATCTCCGGCAGCGGCGTAGATCCGCGGGGGAAGACGGTCCTGCTCAAGCCAAGCTTTGTCTATCCAAGCCACAGTCGCGCGCCTTGCCGGAGCGGCGCTTCGACGCTCTCGGTGCGTCACCGTACCTATGAGACGGGGCACCACCAGGTGACCGGGGTGCCTTATGATGGTACGCTGGGGATATGATTATGGGAGTGTGTAGCGAGACCGGGTAGAAGTAACGCTGGGAGGATCAATCGATGGCAAGAGAGTTGTATTCAGGCAGATGGGACCGGATGTCCTTCGATGAGCAGCGCGAGTACCGCAACCGCAAGCTTTCGTATTTCGTGAGGACGGAACTCTACCCGTACTGCACGTACTACCGTAAGGTCTTTGACGACAACAAGGTCAAGCCAGAGGATATCCGCACCGTTGAGGACTTGAGAAAGTTGCCGTTCACGTACAAGTCGGACATCGCTCCCGACACCGATAACCCTGACCGGTTTCGAGAGTTTGTGCTCCAGCCGGATAAAGAGCTGATGGAGAAGTACATGCCCCGGTTTCAACTGGCGCGACTCAAGATGGACCGCGTCTTCAAGGGGGAGGAGTACGTCAAGAGGTCCGTTTCCAGGAAGTTCCTGCCCGTACACATGCAGTTCACCACCGGTCGCACCGGCCTGCCGACGCCCATAATGTACGCCGCGTACGACGTCGAGCGAATGGCCGAGGGGGGGAGGCGGATCATGGAGCTCGCCGGCTTCGGGACCGTGATCAGTCACGAGGAGGCCAGGGTGGTTAACGCGATGCCGTTCGCGCCTCACCTGGGCTTCTGGATGGTGGAAAAAGGCCTGGACAAGACCGGCGTGCTTTCGCTTCATACCGGGGGGGGAAGAATCCTCGGGACCCAGCGCATCATATTCTCGGTGGAGGGGATGAAGGCGACGTCGATCGTTGGGATGCCCGGCTATGTCTACCGCGTGCTTAAGACCGCGGCGGAGCAGGAAAGCGACTTCTCCTCGATAAAGGTGGTGCTGGTTGCCGGCGACCGGATCTCCGGCGGCATGAAGAAGAAAATGGGCGAGCTCCTGGAATCGATGGGAGCAAGGGATTTCCACGTCCTGGGGGCCTATGGCTTCACCGAGGCGCGCAAGAGCTACTCCGAGTGCGTGCCGGACGGCGACACCGGGTACCACGTGTTTCCCGACATGGATTACATAGAGATAGTCGACCCGGCTACAGGCGAACCGGTGGATGACGGCGAGGACGGCGAACTGGTCTACACGTGCCTCGAGGGGCAGGGGACCAGCGTCGTACGGTTTCGCACCGGGGACGTCGTCAAGGGCGGCATAGTCTACGAGCCCTGCCCGTCCTGCGGGAGAACGGTGCCCCGCCTGGGCAGCGAGATTTCGCGCCCCGGGGGAATGCAGGGGTTCTCACTCACCAAGCTGAAAGGGACGCTGGTCGACCAGGGCACTTTCTTCACCGTCCTGAAGAGCAACCCGAACGTTACCGATTGGCAGATAGAGATAAGTAAGGCCGGCGATGATCCCTACGACATGGACGTCGTGGATGTCTACATAGCGCCGTCGGAAGGTGCCGACCCGGATACGCTCAGGGACGAGATCGAAGCGGCCCTGCATCTCTGTACCGAGGTCAAGCCGAACGCCATCAAGTTCCTGTCCCAGGGCGAACTGGTTGAACGCCTGCGCGGTGAGGGCGGCGTGAAAGAGATTCGTGTAGTAGACAGGAGGCCGGATATTTGAGCCGCCGCCGGGCTGTGCGGCGCCGGTGTCAATCCCCGGGTGAACAGTCGTATAATAACAGGCAAGGGGTTGTGCGGAAAACGCCAATCGAGCATTGACGGGAGAGAGTACCTTGGCGAAGGCCACCAGGAAAGGGAAATCGGTAACCCACCTTCTGATCGAA
Organism: Actinomycetota bacterium; assembly: GCA_018896525.1. Taxonomy (GTDB): domain Bacteria; phylum Actinomycetota; class Geothermincolia; order Fen-727; family Anoxymicrobiaceae; genus JAHIPE01. The sequence goes on along the minus strand of JAHIMR010000037.1, from coordinate 1,859 downwards.
GATGGGTTGGTCACCAAGGAGCAGTTGCTGGAGGCCCTGGAGACGAAGAAGGAGTCCGGCAAGTCCCTGGCGCGTACTCTCATAGAGATGGGGGTAGTCTCTGAGGTCAAGCTCACCGAGGTACTGGCCCAACACCTGGACATGGAGTTCGTCGATTTAGGCAACTACCATGTGGACCTGACCGCGGTCGCCCTTCTCGACGAGAAGATAGCGAGCCGCCACCTTGCGATTCCCTTGAAGTTTGATGAGGACACGTTGGTGGTGGCCATGGCCGACCCCACCAACATATTCGCCCTGGACGACGTGAAGATGTACACGAGTTGCCAGGTTCGGCCGGTGGTTGCAACCAAGGGCGACATCGAGGACGCCATCCGGTCGTACTACCGCGACACCGAAGAAGCCAGCGTTGAAATGATCGAGGGCATCGACTCCGTCGGCATGGAGGACGATGAACTCGCGGAGGCCATCGGGGTGGCGGTGGACGACGCTCCAATGGTGAAGTACGTGAACTATATTATCGCCGAGGCGGTGACTGGCGGCGCCAGCGATATTCATTTCGACCCGCAGGAGAAGGAGATAATAATAAGGTACAGGGTCGACGGCGTTCTACATGACGTCAAGAGCCTGCCGATAAGGACGCTGGCGGCGCTGACCTCTCGAGTGAAGATCATGTCCGACCTGAACATCGCCGAGAAGAGAGTTCCCCAGGATGGCCACTACGAGAAACTGGTAAAGGGTAAGCCTGTCGACTTCCGTGTGGCGGTTCTGCCCACCGTTTTCGGCGAGAAGATAGTGCTTCGAGTCCTGGACAAGTCAAGTATCCTCCTGCGGTTGAACGACCTGGGCTACGACGGGGAAACGCTGGAGAAGTACGAGGAGGCCTTCATGAGGCCGAATGGGGCAATCCTGGTGACGGGCCCCACCGGTAGCGGGAAATCCACCACGCTTTACGCGACACTGAACGTCCTGAACGACGAGACTAAGAACATTACCACCGTTGAGGATCCGGTAGAGTACCGGCTCTCCGGGATCAACCAGATCCAGGTGAACCCCAAGGCGGGGCTGACGTTCTCCTCGGCGCTCAGGTCCATACTTCGCACATCACCGGACATCATAATGGTTGGTGAGATTCGCGACCTGGAGACGGCCCAGATAGCGGTCGAGTCCGCCCTGACCGGGCACCTGGTATTCAGCACGCTTCACACAAACGACGCGCCGGGCGCGATCACCCGTCTTACCGAGATGGGTATCGAGCCGTTCCTGACCGCGTCCGGTATCGTGGGCGTACTTGCCCAGAGGTTGGCCCGACGGCTTTGCACGTGTAAAGAGGCCTACGAGCCGCCTCCGGAGTTGCTGGAGAGGATTGAGTTTCCGGTGGAACCCGGTGAGACGATCGAGATCTACAGGCCGAAGGAGGGAGGGTGTTCCCGGTGCACGAATACCGGGTATAAGGGTCGAATCGCGCTGACGGAGATAATGAGGATGACCGCGGAGATCGAGCACCTGACCATCGAAGAGGCGCCCACCACGGAGATATCAAGAGTGGCCGTAGCCCAGGGCATGAGGACAATGAAGAAGGACGGCTGGGTCAAGGTCACGGAGGGCATGACCTCCATAGAAGAGGTCTTCCGCATCATCATCTAGTAACCGTCCCGTTTCCCCGTACCACCACCATTCCTTAAGCCGCGCCTCAGTCGCGGTTTCGGACGTGGGCTGAACCTCTCTTTCCCCACCCCTACGCATAGCATCTAACTGAATTTCCGGCACGGCAAAATCAGATTTCCCTGTTCTCGGACTGGCGGGACCAGGTTCAGGCCTGATCACAAGCCCGAAACCGCTTAAGCGGAACCCTGTGGCAC
>JAHIMR010000002.1 GCA_018896525.1 Actinomycetota bacterium | reverse complement strand
TTGCAGATTTTCTTCTGCAACGGCTCGTCGACGCGATCGAACATGTGCATGAGGTAGATGTACTCGGACGAGAGCTCGGTATCGGCCTCCACCTCTTCGACCCAGTATCCTTCTGGCTTCTGCCTGGAGAAGAGGTACTCCCGAGAACGCGTTATGGCCGGGTCGAGGGCGTCTTTCAGGTTTTCATTTCCGCTCATGTCACTCCTCCCGCAATATGAAACAGCGCATCATCACCCACTTTTCCCCTCACAGAAAGACAAAGCGAGTAAACCATTAGAGCTAATTAAACTACATGAAAGCATCTTCTTGGTACAGTAACGCATGCCGGTATTCCAAATGCCAGTACCAGTAGCGGCTTTCACGCCTGGGCGCAGAACATGCTATCGACGCTCGTCAGGCGCACGTCGCTTGCCAGGGCGAACGAAAGCCCGGCGCCCATGGCCGGTCCGTGCACCGCCGCGATGATCGGCTGGGGACAGGTGCGCATCAGCCGGATGATACTCGAGAACAGGTTCTGCGAGTTAAATATCCTCTCCGGGGTAGGCCCGCCCGGCGAGAAGCCACCCTCCAGGTCCGCCGCCGCCTATATCCAGCCCCGAGCAGAACCCCTTCTCGCCCGCGCCCCTAACGATGAGAACCCGGGTGTCGAAGTCGCGCTGACGTTCCTGCCAGAAGTCGTTCAGTTCGCCCAGCGTCCGCAGGTTGATTGCGGTCACCATATTCGGGCGGTTGTAGGTGAGGATGCCTACCTCGCCCTCGGTCTCGTAGAGAAGTGTTTCATATCCCATGACGTTATCTCCCGGTCTTTCGCTGGACTCTCGAACTCATCGTGACAGTCTATCGCAGATGCCCGTGGCTGGCTTGAGTGGGTAAGGGAAATGGGATTATCTGAAGCGGAGATCCCGCCGCAGGGTTAAGCAAAGGGGGTGCTGGAAGCCCGGCACGATGATCCCTGCCCTCGAAATAATCCGGTTTCCCCTGTATCCTGTTAGAAAGACGCTTCTGATAACTTATTTCGCGGACGGGGCTGGTTCGAATGACCGGAGATCGTGGCGGACAGGGGGGCCTCTCAAGGATTCGAGAGATCCTGCAGGAGAACAAGGACGAACTTGGTCGCATATACAAGGTGAAATCGCTTGGGTTGTTCGGCTCATACGTCAAGGGAGAAGAAGTCGATGCCAGCGACATCGACATATTAGTCGAATTCCACGAGAACCCCGGGCTTCTGGAATTCATCGCCCTTGAGTACCACTTGAGCGAACTCATCGGGGTCAAGGTAGACCTTGTAATGAAGGACGCTCTGAAGCCGGCGATCGGCGAGCGCATACTCCGGGAGGTACTGCCGATATGAAGGAAGGCCGCGAGTACATCGACTACCTGCGCGACATACTGGATGCTGCCGAGAAGGCGGAGCGCTTCATCGAGGGCATGGACTTCGACACGTTCTCTTCGGACGATAAAACGGTATTCGCGGTAGTCAGGGCACTCGAGATCGTTGGAGAGGCTACCAAGAAGATCCCGGACAGTCTAAAGGAATCATATAAGGGCCTTCCCTGGAGAGAAATGGCCGGACTGCGCGACAAGCTCATCCACGACTATATCAGTGTGAACCTCGAGGTCGTATGGAAGACAGTGAAGAACGATCTTCCCACACTTCGGGATAAGGTCTCTTCGTTGCTTGCCACGGAAAGCGGTGACTGACTTCTTCATCGTGCCACGGCGGGTTGTATCTTCTCAGGTGTCGGCTCGCCCGGCGAGAAGCCGCCCTCCATGTCCGCCGCCACTTTCATGTCAAGCACCGAGAGCGTATCTATGGAGCGGGGTACTAAAGCCGAAGCGGAGGTCTACCTGGAGAAGGCGGAGCAGTTCTTCCGCACCATGAAAGAAGCTCAAGAGAACGAGGACTGGGATGCCGTCGGGATGAATGCCATTCATTGCGTGATCTCGTCTAACGATGCTTTGCTCGGGTTTCGGCATGGAATAAGGTCCGCGAGCGGCAGTCATGCCGATGCTGTTGAACTACTTGGGCAATACGACAGGAGTGCGGATTCCAGGAAGAACGCCGTGAGGCTCGACAGGATGCTGAAGAAGAAACACCTGGTGGAGTACGATGGTAGAAGCCTTTCGGCATCCGAGTTAGCGGCCATGAGGCTACGCCAGGCCTTTGATGACTCGCGGGTTCGAATCCCACCCTCTCCGTCAGAGACCTGTTATGTCACTTCGTGGCCTACATGAGCAGAATAGGTAGGACCTGATCAACGGGAATCACCGTAAAGGCATAATCCTTCCGGATGGATATAACGGACGGCGAACAGTCACGCCTTTAGAAACGTATCGCCGGCATGGTTCTTCGCCGAGGAGAACACCCTTCCCGAGTTCGAAGAGCTCATCTGCCAGCAGAACCCGGGAGAGGATAGCCGAGGTCGGAGCCGACGGGTTTCTACTGAAACCGGTCGATGTCTCCGACCTCAACCACATTGAAGAGAAGCTCCCGGGGGCCTGGTCCCCGCACCGGCTAGATGCCGTACCCTATCGAGCAGTCTCCACCTACTGCCTCTCCGTGGTAGTCGAAGTACATCGGCCGCTCTGCCAGCACCGGCGCCGAGGACTCCAGCTTGACCGAGACGTCCTTTCCCCTTCCGGTCTCGGCGGCGACGTCTACAGTGGCCCTGGCATGCGGCCCTACCGCCATCTCCCGGGTCAGGGCCTGCCCCTGGCCCTCGCCGAACATGTAGGTTATCCGTACCGTCGCCGCCTCCTCACCGGGGTTCATGACGGTAATCCACTCGTCGAAGCCCTCGCGGGTCGTGCCCTCCGCGAAGTAGAAAGACGTCTTGGCTTGCTCGACTCCCGGGCAGTTATGACCGCCGTCCCACATGCCCTCCCCGTAGGAGAAGTACATCGGTCTCTCCGCCACTACCGGCACGTCGCTTTCCACAAGGGCCGATACGTCCCGTCCCGGTCCGACCCGCGCCGCCACGTCCACCGTCTCCCGGGACCTGGCCTCCACCAGCACGCTGTCACTGGTGGTGGAGCCATCCTCCATCATGTAGGTCACCTGGACGGTGGCGTCGGCCTCGCCGGGGTTCATCAGGCAAATCCACTCCTCGAAGCCTTCCCTGGTTGTCCCTTCGGCGAAGTAGAATCGGTTCCCCGGCGAGTCGAGGCCCGAGGAGACGTGACCGCCGGACCACTTATCGTGGTAGAGGAAGTACATCGGCCGCTCCGCCACCACCGGCGCGTCCGACCGTAAGGCCACCGCCACATCCCGGTCGGCTCCCACGATGTCGATGACCTTCACCGTGGACCTGGAGTGGGGAGCCAGCGTGAGTTCCATCTCCCGGTTGTCGCCGCCATCCATCATGAACGACAGCTCGACGTGGGCAGTCTGTCCGCCGGGGTTCTGCACGGTCAACCACTCCTGGAACCCGCGCCTGGTGGTCCCTTCGGCGAAGTAGAACGTCGTTGAGGGATCGGGCTGGCCCACGTTGTCATGTCCGCCGTTGAACGCCTCCCTGTCGAAGTACATCGGCCGCTCGGCGATGAGGGGCCGGTTGCTCTCGATTTGAAACGCCACGTCCTGCTCGCCCGCCGCCAGCTCCCTGGCCGAAAGCGTGACACGGGTGTTCGGGGCGACCTCGATCTCATGGGTGTCGCCGCCGCCGGCGGGGAGCATGGCCTGGATTGACACCCGGGCGGTGTCGTCACCCGGGTTGAGCAGGCACAGGTACTGGTCGAAGCCGGTCCTGGTGGTCCCCTCCGCCAGGTTCCACCGGAACGGTATGTCCGGCCCGCCCTCCAGCGTACTCCAGCCGGTCCCGTCCATCATGGTGCTGACGATTCGGTTGTTTCCACTGTCGGCCACGTAGACGAGCCCCGATTCCGCGTCTAGCCAGATGCCCCGGGGGTAATAGAATTGGCCTTCCCCTGACCCCAGCGTCCCCAGAGAGGTCCACCCCGAGCCGTCGAACGCGGTCCTGACGATACGGTGGTTATCGGTGTCCGCGATGTACAGGTCGCCGGTCGGCTGGTCGAGGTAGATGCTCCTGGGGAAGCGGAACTGGCCCTCGCCGCCGCCGTAGGCCCCCATGGTGCTCCACCCCGAGCCGTCGATGGAAGTGCGGACTATCCGGTGGTTGCTGGAGTCCACCACGTAGATGAGATCGGAATCGGGATCGCAGGTGATCCCCCTGGGCTCCGCGAACTGCCCGGAACCGGCGCCGTGGGTGCCGAGGGCGGTCCAGTCGCCACTGTCCAGGGTTGTCTTGACCACACGGTTGTTGCCGGCGTCGGCGACGTAGAGGTACCCGGACCCCGCGTCGTAGAAGACGTTCCTGGGGAAGTAGAGCTCACCGTCTCCCGGTCCCTGGGTGCCCAGGGTCAGCCACCCATCCCCCTCGATGTCGGTGCGCACCACCCGGTTGTTCACCGCGTCGGCGGTGTAGAAGTAACCGTCCTCTTCTCCAGGGTAGTGCAGGCCGGTGGGACGGGCGAACTGCAGGTCGCCGAAGCCGGGGGACCCGACGGTGGCCAGCTCCTCGCCCTCCATGGTCACCTGGACCAGCCGGTTGTGCCGCGTGTCTGAGACACATAGCTTCTCAGTGTCGGCGTCGTAGGTGACGCCGAACGGCGCCTTGAACAAGCTGCCGAGGCCGACAACCGGGAAGAAGATCCCGTTGGTCTGCTCCGACCCCTTTACCACTCTCACGTCACCGGTGGTAGCCGCCTCGGGAACCACCGCGCCGATCTCAGTGTCGGACCACGACGCGACCTCGGCGGTCTCGCCGTTGAACTCCACCGCGCCGTCCCCCTGGGTGGCGCCGAACCCCACTCCGAAGATGGTGACATCGTCGCCGGGGGCGCCGCCGGGCGGCTCGATACAGGAGATCCCGAAGTCGGCCGAGTACATCGCCGAAAGGCTGGTCCAGCCGGAGCCGTCCATCCGTGTCCTGGCCACCCTGTGGTTCAGGCCGTCGGCGACGAAGAGGTCGCCGCCGGTATCGCCGTCCACCGACCTGGGGCCGCGGAAGTTTCCGGTCCCGTACCCCCTGGTGCCGAGCACCTCCCAGGTGGTCCCGTTGATGTCCGTCTTCACCAGGCGGCAGTTGCCGGTGTCAACAACCAGAATTGAGCCACCTCCCTCGGAGATTATTCCCCTGGGGTAGCGGAAGTTCTCGGCGCCGCCGCCGAGCGAGCCGAGGGTCTTCCACCCGGAGCCGTCCATCTTGCCCCGGACCACCCTGCAGTTACCCGCGTCGGAGACGTACAGGTAGCCGGTGGCCGGGTCGTAGTCGACTCCGGTGGGGAGGTAGAACTCACCGGTACCGGTACCCTGGGTTCCCCAGGTGGTCCAGCCGGAGCCGTCTATCCTGGTCTTGACGATGCGGTTGTTGCCGCTGTCGGCCACGTAGATGTAACCGGTTGATTCGTCCACCACTATCCCCCGGGGACCGGCGAACTGGCCGGTGCCCATGCCACGCACACCCCCCAGGGTGGTCCAGCCGGAGCCGTCCATCCTGGTCTTGACGATGCGGTTGTTGCCGGCGTCGCTCACGTACAGGTACCCGGAGCCGTCCAGGTACAGCCCCTTGGGGCCCAGGAACCTGTTTCTTCCTGACCCCTCTGACCCGAAGGTGAGCCACCCGGAGCCGTCAATCTTCGTGCGTACCAGGCAGTTCCTGACACTGTCGGCCACATAGACGTACCCCGTCGACTTTTCGTACTGGACGCCGAACGGAAGCGCGAACGACTCCACCGCGTCCTGCGCCGTGGCCGCCCCCCCGCCGAGAAGCGGGATGCCGGTCACCACCAGCAACGAGGACAGGAAGAACACCAGCGCCTTGGTCGTGAATCTCATGAGTACCACCCCTCTGTGTAGCCGGGTTCAAATCTTTCACTCCAATAATCGTTCTGGGTGATTAAACGCCGGTTAAGGTGATGTAAAAAGACTGTTAAAGATCGTTGGCCGAAAACAAGGGGCTATTATCCCTCGACAACGGAAAACCAGGTGGCATGGAGGTGAGATGGAGAGGTCGGTTGGAGAACACGCGGCAAACACCAATCAACCGTGCCTGAAAGGCGCGAATCGTGGTAATATGTCGGCATTGGAGAAGGTATGCGAGGAATACCGGCTAAGACCATTCCAACTACTGGTTTCTATTCATCTTGAAGTTGACAGGGTGCCGGAGTCAGTCGCCCTGTTCAGCGAGGAGACGATGGGAGCGTTATGACCAAGGTCCTCGAAAAAGCAAGCGTACCCGACTTCATTAAAGAGCTGAAAAAGAAACATGAAGTTTATGCTCCTGCCTGACCCTGCTTTCGCTGGTCCGCCGCGGATATCCAGCCCCGGGCGGAACCCCTTCTCCGTATTGTTTCTCCCCCTTGATTCTGTTGCGTTTGGCGCCTTGCGTTTGGTGCCTGGCACCATGTTGCGTTTGGCACCATGTTGCGTTTTTCTATGGCCGGGTCAATGCGAAAAGGCCCAGTCCCCCGGGCCTTTCCTAGACATTGCGGGCAGTTTTACGTCTTGCCCGGGACGGTCATCTACACCCCTCGCTGCAGTTGGCGACACGGGGTACCATGAACCTCTTCATATCTGAGCCCTCCTTTCACAATTACATTATTAGTACAATCTTAGCGGTCCTTCTCCAGCGACTGGTACCTCTTCCGGAACTCGTCTATCAGCCGGCCCAGGTCATCCATGTGGTCCGTCCACGAGGAGAGCGCCTCCCGCCCCTCGTCGGTCAGCCGGTACACCTTGCGGGCGGGCCCTCTACCCTCGTCGATGTGTTCAGAGACGGCCAAGCCGTCCTCCTCGAGCTGGCGCAGGATTCTGTATACGATGGACAGGTCGGTCTTCTCCTTCACCAGGCCCATCTCGGCCAGCTTGTCCATAAGCGTGTAACCGTGAGACGGTTCCTCTGCGATGAGCAGCATTATCCCGGGATACATGAAGCCCCTGGGCACTTGAGGGGTGCAGTGGCAGTGGCCGCGTGACGGGGCTGGAGCGGTGTAGGCATGCTCGGAGCAGTTCCCGGCATTTGCGCTTTCGTGTGAGCACATACTGTTTCTCCTCCCTTGTCGAAGTTATCGTTTTTCAGCAATATTAAATATACACTAATATACGCATTATGTCAATACTAGAATAAATCCTATATTGAAGATTATGATTGGCGCGGTCGACCTGAAAGGACTCCGGCGGACGTCAAGATTACCTACATGATGGCGGCCGGCGCCACCGCGGAGCAGACACAGGCGGTCCCGCCTCTCAGTAGGGTGACCCTGGACGTTAACGCGTTCCTTGGTGCCGGGGTTATATGCTGAGCTGTGCCGGAGGGCTGACATCCTACGGGGTACTCGCCGCGATTTCAGGCGTAGCTGACTCATCAGACCACGGATGACTCTTCCCTAATGCGTTCCAGGAGCATCTTGACCCCCAGTTCGCCGGCCCAGCGCTCGAGGTAATCCGTGTCCAGTACGCCGTGCTGGAGCTCGTAGACGCGGAGCGCGTCCGTGAACTGCTTCTTGCTGCCGCCCATCATCCGGGCCCACTTAAGTTTCATCAAGATGGTGTCTTCCGGCGTTGAAACATAGACTCTGAGCTCTTCAAGTTCTTCCGTGGATTTCCTGGAGAAGCGCGATTGGTCGAACGGGTCATCGGTCAGAAGCCAGAAATCCACCTTGAAACCGGTGTTGACCTCAACGAGGTTGAAAGAGCTCTTCCTCTTGATTGCCTCGATAATACTGCCTTTGTCCAGGTAGTAGTCAGGCGGCGGAAAGGCATTGATAAGCGTATCGGCATCATCTGTTTTCATGGTAACGACAACATCGATATCGTGTGTCGTGCGGGGGGCCCCCTGGAGGCTCGAAGCGATTGCGCCGGTTACCATGTAGTCAATACCAGCGTCCTCGAGAGTCCTGGCGAGTCTGCCTAGTAGTTCGCGTTGTGACATTTTTCAATGCGCTCGAGAAAGATCATTTGGATTTCGGCCTCGGACTTTTCGGGGAAGCGCTTCTTAAGGCCGTGGAGAAATAGATCCCGTGAGAACTCCGTCAGCTCGAACGTGAGCTCAAGCCGCTTTTTCGGGCTCATGTCGCGGAGTACCCTGATGTATTCATCATGACCGGGACCTCCCCGGCTAACGGCTTCTTGTTTCATCACATACCAGATGCTCGAGGCTTATTGGTAATATAGCATAACCCGGACCCCATAGACGCGCAGGTCAAGATAACCTACATGCTTGGGGACGGGACAACCAAAGAGCAGGAGGTCACCGTAGGAGCGCGGTACCGCTCCACCGTCTTCGTACCCGACACCCTGGGGGTGGGAGATGACGCGGCCCACGACTTCTCATGCAAGGTGGAGTGCTTCAACAACAAGACGATAATCGTGGAGCGCCCCATGTACTTCAACTACAACGGGGTGTGGACCGGAGGGTCCGACGTGGTGGGGTTCTCGCCATAACTCTAACAGTCAGGTACTGTTTTTACCGTCCGGGTGAATAACATGCTTTAGAGGCTTGACGGGCTGTGACGTTATCGCCCTGGTTCCAGCAGGCCAAACCCGAACTCCACGGGGATCTTCCACGGGGAGTACACATTGATATGATGTTATCCTGTGTTATCGAACTATGGAGCGAGGTACCAAAGGATGATTTGCCGGTGAACATCGCCCAGGCCGCAGGACAAAATCTCTCAGAGATCATAGAGAAACGCGGAACAGACGCCGCATCCAGGGACCGGGTCTTCATCATAAACCGTGAGGATGACGATACTCTCAGGGAGTACACTTACGAGCATCTCTACCTGAGATCACTCGAATACGGCAACATGATACGGAGGGTCAGGGGACTCCAGGGAAAAGGGAGTTCCGAGAGGTTTCACGTCGCTGTATATATGCAGAACAGGCCCGAGTTCCTTTTCATCCTGGGGGGGTGCGCGTTCACGAACTCAACAGTTGTCGGAATCAACAACGCCCAGGCCGGTGAACAACTTGCCTTTGACATCAACAATACAGACGTTGACATGCTTATCGCCGACAACGGCATCAGGCCCGGGACGGGACGGACGTTCGCGGGAACCATACTGGAGGCCGGCAGGAGATTCGGATTTGCCGCCCTTGCCAGAGAGTATATTTACTCCGAAGGGGATACGGAAGAAGAAATAAGCACGGTTGGCAGCCTTCTGGAGAGATACAAGGACACACTCCGACAGTTCACCCCTTCCGAACTGGAGACAGGTCGACCCGCGGTAATCATCTTTACCTCCGGGACCACCGGCTCTCCCAAGGGCATCGAGGTAACATGGGAAAAGCTGGTTGACGTCGGTATCACCGGAACGAGTATCCTCGGCTATGACGAGAACGATGTCGGCTATGTGTGCATGCCCTTGAACCACTCCAACTCCCTCTACCTGAACGTAATGCCCGCGTTGATGAATGGCGCGAGGATACTGCTCAGGAGAAGGTTCAGTTCGAGCAACTTCGTCAGGGATATAAGGGACTCCGGCGCAACGATTTGGAATACGGTGGGCGATCCGGTTCATTATGTACTGAACTACCTGAAAGGAAAACCGGTGGAGGAGTTCTCAGGTCTTCCTATCAGGACCGTGTTCAGCACAGGCACCAACTCTTCTGACAGGCGGGCCTTCTCGGAGATGTTCGGGCTGGAGATATTCACCGAGGCCTACGGTTCCACGGAAGCGGGCGTCGTAGCGGCGGTCGATGAAGGCACGCCGGGGTACAGTGTGGGGAAGCTGATCAGGGATGTTCGGATTATTCGGGAAGGGACTGACGGCCGGGAGGCCGACTACGCCGAGGTGGACGCCACCGGGAGTATCATGAACCTGGACAGGGCGGTCGGCGAGGTTGTTGTAAGCCAGAGATCACTTGGCGGCTCCGCTTTTGCCGGTTATTACGGACTTGACCGGGAGAGTTACAGGCGGATCATTAGCATTGGCGGAGAGGATTTCTACAGGATGGGAGACCTCGGGGCAATAGTCCATTCAGGCGGTAAGAAGTGTCTCATATTTCTTGGCAGGACAGGGGACTGGGTCAGGTTCAAGGGTGAGAACTGGGCCCCCGTTGACGCCGAGAGGATAATCAGGAGGTACCAGGGTGTCAGGAACGCCGGGGTTATCGGGTTGCCCCAGTCGAGGGGCAAAGAGGATGATCCGATGTTCATAGTTGAGCCCGCGGATTTCAATGAGTTCGACATCGACGGTTTCTATGAATACTGCAGGGAGAACCTTCCCCGGTTCATGCTTCCCAGGTTCGTCAGACTCATGGGTTCGCTGCCAATGACGGAGACGATGAAACTGAAGAAATCCCCCCTGAAACACGATTTCATATACCGTTCTCCGGAGATCGACGAAGACCCGGAAGATATTATCTATGAAATAGGTGAAAGCGGAGCGCGGCTGTTCACTACTGAGGATTACCAGAGCGAGATAGAGAGATACACTGACCCAACCAACCGTGACAGGCTTACCGCCTTCACCAAGAGGGACGATATATTCGAGGAGTAGTCTTGGAAAAGACAACGGTCGGAGCCCTCCAGAGAGAGATGATGTCCGCCCATTACCACCGCGCTAACGAGGCCGCGCGCAGGGGGATTCCGGTCGTCTATGTTACCGCCATGTTCCCGGTGGAGATAGTGAAGGCGTTTGAACCGAACTGTGTCGCGGTCTATCCGGAGAACCACGCCGTTCACCTGGTTGTCAAAGGGCTTGCCGAAGAGCTGGCCGAAACAGCCATCAACAGGGAGTCACTGGACCGGATGGGCTGTTCCTACGAGCTTGCCAACACGGGCTATCTTCTTGAACGGTTGGACAGGGGCGTTGATCCAGGGGAATCGGTGGGTGTACCGTCCCTGCCACCGCCGGACATCCTTCTTGCCTGCGACAACCAGTGCGAGGTCGTCGCCGAGTGGTACCAGAACCTGTCAACCATGTTCGGGGGAAAGCCATTCCGGGTGATCAACACCGGGAACAGGTACGACGGCGCGGTAGACTCACTGCGTATCGAATACGTCAGGAAGCAGATAGTTGACGTTATCGGCCTGCTCGAGGAAGTAACCGGCTCCGTCCTTGACAGGGACCGCCTTCTGGAGGTGGCAGGGGAATCCAACAGGGTGGTCGGGCTCTGGAAGGAGTACCTTGGATTCGGCAGGCTCAAGCCTTCCCCCATTACCGTCTTTGATGGTTTCTATCACATGGCGCTCATAGTGTCCGAGAGAGGGACGAAAGAGGCCGTGAAGTACTATGAGAAGCTGGTAGCCGAGACAAGAGACGCCGTCTTACGAGGGGAAGCCGCGGTCACGCCGGAAGAACACCGTCTATTGTGGGACAATCTCGCCACCTGGTTCAACTTCGGGGAACTGAAGAGATACATGTCCGGCAAAGGCATCGCAGTTACCGGTTCCACATATCTCGATATCTGGAAAAAGGAACTGGACGACTCCAGTTACGAGAACCTGCTGACCAGCATGGCTGAAGCCTACTGCGTCATGTATACGAACCTCACGATCGAGCAAAGGATTCATCTCTGGAAAGAGATGGTGCTTGATTATGACGCCGACGGCATCTTGTTCCACGACAACAGGAGCTGTCACTCTTTCTCCCGAATGCAGGGGCAGATCGCGAGGGCGTTGAAGGATGAGTTCGGCGAGGGGTTCAAGGCCATCTTGTTCGAGGGCGATATGGGGCTGGCGGAGAGGTTTCATAAGCACAGGTTCGAAACCGCCATAGAGACGTTTTTCCAGGGCAAGTAACAACCCCCTGAGCAGAAAGGACACCGGTGCGCGATGAGGAAAGCAGTTACAGTAGCGGCAATAGCGACAGTTGGCGCGGTAGTCGCCAGGCGGGCCGCAATGTTACCGGAGGCGCCGTGGTTCCCGCGGGGCACCCGCCGCCAGCAGCCGTAGCGCGCGCGACAGCAGGCCCGCGGCGAGGAAAAACGGAAAAAGCGCGAAGAACGGCAGGGTGAAAACCTTCCGGATGAAGACCTGGCGCTCGGTGTAGGTCAGGTTCCAGTAGTTCCTGCTTCCCGCGATTAGCTCCTTTACCTGCTCTTTTATCATGGCATTACCTGCCTGGTCTCTCGAACACTTGTCTGACAGGGAGGGGTCATTGGCGGTCTTGTCTTGCGGCCGCTTGCGTACGAGGTAGGGGTCAGGTGTTCTCTCCTTAATGTTAGTAGTTCAGCCATCTGTCTAACACCTGACCCCACTGTCTAGCCGTCTTTCCACGCCAGGGCGAAGAAGCCGTTCCCGAATCCCCGGTCGGCCACGGGGGCGTCGGCCGTCTCCAGCAGACGGAACACCGCCTTCAGCAGTGCCGGCCTGTCGAACAGGCGGTAGATGAACATCGGGTACACCTCGTCGAGGATGAGCGTGAACAGGGTGTGGAACACCTCGGTATGGATGTCGACCAGGCCCTCATCGGCCAGGTACCCCGAGAGCTCGTCGGGCATCAGGAACATGTCGGGGTCGTGCCCCGCCAGGTTGTCCACCCCAAGGTTGTACCTGCCCCGCAGGAACAGGCGCTCCCACCAGTGCCACGTCCACCGGTCGCTGCGCGAGGGAGTGTAGATGAGGAGACGGCCCCCGGGCTTGAGGACACGCGACATCTCGCTCACGAACCGGCGCGGGTCGGTGACGTGCTCTATCACATCGTAGCTCACCGCCAGGTCGAAGCTCTCGTCGCGAAACGGTAGCATGAGGGCGTCGGCGACATGGTAGTCATTGTCACAGGGATTGCTGGAGATAGCGGCCTTCATGCCCGCGTGGCTGAAGTCGATGCCCACGCCGCGCGTCCGGTAGATGCGGTGCAGTGTGCTCAAGAGTGTGCCAAGCCCGCAGCCGACGTCCAGCACCAGTTCACCCTCGCGTGGCAGCAGTCGGTCGATTATCTGCCTGGACTTCAGGCCTTTCCAGTTCGGCTGGATGAGGCCCACGCGGCCCGCGATATCCATACAGTGCTCGTTATGCATGCGGGCGCCTTCGGGGTCGGCGTAGTCGGGGGGGCAAACGGACCCGACCTTACCGTCGTATATGTCGCGCTGCCACTGCGAGAACTCGTCCAGATCGCCTGACGCCGCGAAGTTCGCGTGGCCCTCGTACATCGGAAAAAGGACCCCACAGGCGGCACAGGAGAAGCAGTTCCCTTCATCCGGGTCTTCCTCGAGAGTTCCATGACAGCGCGGACAGCAAAGATAATCCATGGCCAGTATTATATCCAATAAACTCCGTTCCCTCCCCCCTGGCGGGGGAAGAGGGCGACTAAGAGGCGCCCCTCAAGGTATATGCCCAACGCCGTCGGTTACGGCCATGGGGGTACCGAGCGCCTGTGACATCGCGGCGACCTGGTTTATCCAGGCGTTGCCCTCTTCACCAACCATCACCTGGGGCCGGCCGTTGGTTATGTATACCGGGTAGACGGTGGTGGAGATAAGCCCGGACGCGTCCAGATCGAAATGGGTCAGGACGGTATAGCGGCATTCCGAGCTGCCGGGGTTGAAGACGAAGTTGCCGAGCGAGTTGGCGATCAGCTTTCCCTTGTAGAACTCGAAGCCCTGGACCACGTGGGGATGATGTCCCAGCACAAGGTCCGCTCCCCAGTCGATGGCCGTGTGGGCGAAGTTGGTCTGGTCACTGTCGGGGGTGTACTTCTTCTCGGTACCCCAGTGGAACGAGACTACCACCAGGTCAGCTTCCCGCTTCGCCGCTTTAATGCCGGCTTCCACCTTCGCGGTAAAGGTCGCGTCGGCGACCCCGGGGTAGCCGGGGCCCGCATACCAGCCGATGTAACCTATCTCGTCGTATGCCAGGAAAGCGATCCGCAGCCCGTTAGCGTCGAGGTAAGCGGGCGCATATGCCGCCTGGTCGTCCGCCCCGGCGCCGCAGCAGGCTATCCCGCAGTCGTCGAGGTATCCAAGGCAGTCGACGAGGGAAGTGCCCCCGTAGTCGC
The DNA here is from genome assembly GCA_018896525.1 of Actinomycetota bacterium. Classification (GTDB taxonomy): domain Bacteria; phylum Actinomycetota; class Geothermincolia; order Fen-727; family Anoxymicrobiaceae; genus JAHIPE01. The sequence goes on along the minus strand of JAHIMR010000002.1, from coordinate 4,835 downwards.
GGGCATGGTTGTTTGCCTGCGAGACGATATCGACCCCGGCGTCGCGCATGTACGGCAGGGCCGCCGGGTCGCCCCGGAAGGTGAACGTCTTTCCCGGGACCGGTTCGCCGCTGTTTGACATGGTGCACTCAAGGTTTGCGAACGTCAGGGTAGTGGCCTTCAGCATGTCGCTGACCAGGGTCCAGGGGTAGTCGAAGCCCTGCGTCGCCAGGGTAGGCGACATGTCGCCGCCCAGGTTCACATCCCCCACCGCGGAGAGCGTCCACCGGGCGGTGCTCACGTAGGAGAAGTACATCGGCCGCTCGACAACGATGCCGGTGTCGTTAGTGGTCTCCACCTTCGCCGAGAAGTCGTGGGCGGCGTCGTCACCCTCGCCCAGGATGTGCTTAACCATTACTGTTTCGCGGGACCCGGCGGGGACAGTGAGTTCCTGGTCTTCATTGGTCCCATCGCCCAGCATGTAGGTGATCTTTACCTTCGCCGCCACCTCCCCCGGGTTCTGGATGCAGATGTATGAGTCGAAGCCGGGACGGCAGGTCCCTTCCGCGAAGTAGTAGGTGTTTTCGGGAGCAAGCGCCCCCACCACGTCGTGCCCGCCGGGCCATATCCCGGTGTAGTTGAAGTACATCGGCCGCTCGGCGATTATGGTTGTGTCGTTGGTGGTCTCGACCTTTGCTGAGAAGTCGTAGGCGGCGTCGTCGCCCTCGCCCAGGAACTCCTTGACCACCACGGTCTTCCGGGAGTTCCGGGGGACGTCCAACTGCTGGGTCTCGGCCGTCCCGTCGCCCAGCATGTAGGTGATCTTTACCTCCGCTGTCACCGCCCCCGGGTTCTGGATGCAGATGTACGGTTCGAAGTCGGGACGGCACGTCCCTTCCGCGAAGTAGTAGGTATCGGCGGGTGCAAGCGCCCCGATCACGTCGTGTCCGCCGTTCCACTTCTCCTTGTAATTGAAGTACATGGGGCGCTCGGCCACGATGGCGGTCTCGTTGGTGGTCTCGACCTTTGCCGAGAAGTCGTGGGCCGGGTCGTCGCCCTCGCCAAGCGTCTGTTTCACCACTACGGTCTTCCGCGAGCCCCCCGGGACCGTAATCGACTCCTCCCTGGTTGTCCCGTCGCCCAGCATGTAGGTTACCTTGACCTCCGCTGTCACCGCCCCCGGGTTCTGGATGCAGAGGTACGGCTCGAAGTCGGGACGGCACGTTCCTTCCGCGAAGTACCACTCCCGTTGCGGGGCGTTGGCGCCCACGATATCGTGGCCCCCGGTCCAGGCCCCCTTGTAGCGGAAGTACATGGGGCGCTCGGCCATAATGGGGTCCTGGGACATTACCTCAACCGACACATCGTTGCCGGCTTCGACTTCACTTGCCACGTCCACCGTGGTACGGCTCAGCGCGGGCAGGTAGTAGGACTTCACCACCGGCTCCTTGTTCTCCAACATGTAGGTCACAGAGGCGACGGTAGCGCCGACGTTGGGGTTCAGAAGGCAGACCCACTCGTTGAACCCGCTCCTGGTGGTCCCTTCAGCGAAGTACCAGGTCCTGCTGGTGCCGTTATGGCCCACAACGCTGTGGCCGCCATTCCAGTTGGCGAACGCGGTTGCAGGAAACAGCATGGCGACAACCAGGGCCAACAACAGAACACCTGCCAACCGGCGCCAGAATCTACTTCTGGACTTCATAAGTATCTGCCCCCTCTTTGTCTCTCCAGCTTAACTTTCGCCGCACCGCCCCGCAAGCCTTGTGCGAACCACCGTCACCCAAAAATGACACGCTGGTGCCTGGCACCAGCGTGTCATTTTGTGGCTGCCCCGGGGCGGACCTGCACCCTTTTGTATGTTTGACGGTCGAGACAGGCGTGTAATAGACTGGCAGGGCGTCAGAAAAGGAAGCAGCGCTTTGAAAAAAGACAAGCGGGCAATCGTAATTGGGGCCGGACTGGGGGGACTCTCCTCCGCCGCATACCTTTCCAAGAACGGGTTAAAGGTTGACCTGTTCGACCGAAACCCCCACCCGGGCGGATACGCCTGTAGCTTTGTGCGCGACGGTTACGAGTTTGAGGCGGCGCTGCACGCGCTGAGCGGCATCGGGCCGGAGGACAACCGCGGCTCTTGTTACCGCATCCTGGAGGGTTGCGACGTGGCGCGCCGCGTCGAGTTCGTGCCTATCGAGGACCTTTATACGTCCGTGTTCCCGGACTTCAAGGCCACCATCCCCAAAGGGTGGGAGGCCGCCGAGGAGGCTTACGGGGAGAACTTCCCCGCCGAGCGGAAGGGCCTTCACCGGGTGATGGAGTTCATGCGGAAGATGGCCGAAGAGATGAAGCTCATAACCGGAGATCCCGGGGTGCTTGATCTGCTCATGCTCCCGGTGAAGGGCTCGCACCTCGTCCGTTCTACCGGGCTTACCGTCTCCCAGGCATTGGACCGGGAGATATCAGACCCTCGCCTGAAGGCCCTTTTCTGCGACCTGTGGGGGTACTACGGGCTTCCGCCGTCGAGGCTCTCGTTCCAGCTGTTCGCCATGGCCAACGCGGCCTACATCGAGTACGGGTCGTACCATGTGAAGGGGACATCCCAGGCGCTCTCCAACGCGTTTATCGATGCCATCGAGGAGAACGGCGGCACGGTACACCTTCGCAGCGGGATAGAGAAGATAAACGTCGATAACGGCAGGGTGACCGGGGTTGTGACCGAGCACGGCGACGAGTACCACGCCGACTACATAGTCAGCAACGCCAACCCCATCCACGCCTGCTACGACCTGATAGGCGCCCAGAACGTCCCGAACTCGTACCTCAAGGCGCTGGCGGAGGGGCATATCGCGGTATCAACGTTCAACGTCTACATGGGCCTTGACTGCACCGTCGAGGATATGGGCGTGCCCCCTCACTACGAGGTTTTCTACAACGAGGATTACGACACCGACGGCCAGTACCGCCGCATGTTCGAGATCGAGAGGCAGAAGTACTGGGCGCTCACCAATTACAGCGTGCTGCACCCCGAACTGTCCCCGCCGGGAACGTCTATTATGGTGATAACCGGGCTGGTCGATTACGGCGCGTGGGCGAGGGTCCCCCCCGACCGTTACGTCGAGACCAAGAACCGGCTCGCCGCCGAGATGATAGAGGCGGCGGAGAATGTTGTGCCCGGACTGGGGAGCCACATCGCGGTGGTCGAGGTCGCCACCCCGCTGACCAACATGCGGTACAGCGGAAATCCCGGCGGTTCGATACTGGGGTTTGATTACGACGTCACCGGGAGTTCGATGTTCCGTCTTCCCAACCGGGGCCCGCTGGAAGGTCTATACTTCGCTAACGCCTGGGTGCGCCTGGGCGGGGGTTTCGAAACGTGCATGACCTCCGGGTTCCTGGCCTATATGGAAGTAATGAAGGATGTCAAAGGGGTAAAAGGCATCAAGAAGCTGTTGCCCGGCCTGTAGAGGGCGGAGTAGCGGTAAGGGACTGCTGAAAGGACGGGAGTTGGAGTTAAAAGACGTAAGTGACGTTATATACGACTTAGGCCAGGCCGGGCTCGTGATCGGCAGGAAGATACTGGCCCGTTCGTTCGCCGACGAGCGGCGGGTGGAGCCGGAACTGGTAAGCCGACTTATGGGCCGGTTGCACCCCGGGCGCATGCAGGCGGAGATTGCCGAGGTCATCCAGGAGACGGAGTCCACCAGGACCCTTCGTCTGGCGCCCACGGATGGGCCTTTCGCTCCGTTTCGGGCCGGGCAGTTCATCAATTTGTTCCTGACAGTTGACGGGGTGGCCACCAGCCGTCCTTACACGATATCATCGCCGCCTTCGAGGCCGGGTTACATTGATATAACCGTAAGGGGGATGCCCGACGGGTTCGTGTCGGCGTATCTCTTGGGGCAGGCGAAGACAGGGGACAGGTTCGATATCTCCGGCCCCGCCGGGTTCTTCTACCACGAGCCGCTCTCCGATACCAACGACCTCGTCTTTCTCGCGGGTGGGAGCGGTGTCACCCCGTTCATTAGCATCATCAGGGACGCCCTTGACATGAACCGGGACATCGCGATGCACCTCATATACGGGAGCCGGATACCGGAAGACATCATCTTCGCCGAGGAAATCGCCGGGCTTGCCTGTGGCGACAACAACCTCAAGGTCGATATCGTGATAAGCGAGCCTCCAGAGGATTACCAGGGGATGTGCGGCATGCTGGATACAGGGGTCATCCGTTCGCTGGTGGGAGAGGTCCGGGGGAAGACTTTCTACATGTGCGGCCCCCACGCCATGTACGGCCTCTGCCAGAGCTCGCTGGACAACCTGGGGGTTCCGCCGGAGAGGGTCAAGAGAGAGCTGTCCGGGCCGCCTCCCGACATCACCGCGGTGGAAGGCTGGCCTGAAAAGTTCAAAGGGAACGAGCAGTTCAAGGTGAAGGTGGAGGGAAAGCGCAACCGGTTTACGGTTCGGTGCGGTGAGCCCCTGCTGAATTCCCTGGAGCGGAACAAGGTCACTATCGATAGCCTATGCCGGTCCGGGGAGTGCGGGTTGTGCCGCACCCGGCTTCTCGAGGGCGAGGTCTACATGCCTCCGGGCGCGACCGTCAGAAGGTCGGACCTGGCGTTCGGCTACATCCATCCGTGCCTGTCGTACCCGATGAGTGATATCACCATCCGCCTGTAGCACGGGCGTCCGTTCACGTACCTCGTACCACAATTGCTTTGCCGTTCCTCAGAATGATGACAAATGCGCCATCTCTGATTGACGCTTCCCAGGCGTCCGCCTCCCGGAATCGAGAGGTCTTACGTCGCCTCCACGTCCGTTTACCCTCTCCGTGGAACTCACGGCGAGCTATCTGTATGTGC
>JAHIMR010000036.1 GCA_018896525.1 Actinomycetota bacterium | reverse complement strand
GTGGGCTGGCATGAGTTCCAGCGAGCAGGTGAGGTGATTTGCTTCCCCCTGAAGCTGGACGAGTTGCAGGAGGAGTTACTGCACCTGCTGGGCGTTCCAGAATCCATCTTCCGGTAACTCCATATCCGCCTCGCGTCCGACATGAAAAAACTAAATCATGGACGCCCGCTATGTGCGGAATGTAGGGTATAAACTTCCTGAAAAAGAAAGGTGTAAGAACAACTATCTTTGGCCCTGCTCTCTCGACTGTCCTGGTGGTAATTATATCCATCTGCCTATGCCTGCTGGTCGTTGTCAGTCAATCTCCCTATCAACCCGGGGAACAGTTAACCCTGAGAGACGCGGAGAAGATCGCCTTGTGGTTTCAGAGCCGGCTTGAACCGGGTGATATCGTCTACATACAGCAGAATATTCGTATACCTTTGGAATACTACTTCTTCAAACACGGTATCCCCTTGGACTACTTGTGCAGATACCCCCAGGATATCGAGAAGGAATATCATTCGATTAAGAGAGCTTTCATCATTGAGGCTGAAAAAGAGGGCTACCCCCTTTCCCTTTCGATGAAACATAGCAACCTGGAGCCGAACAAAACCTATGCACTCTCTCCTGGAATCAGGTTTCCCTATTCATCGGTATTTATCATCTACCAACCAACACTATTGAAACCCTAATCGTATATCGACTTACTGACAGGGGTTTCCCAAGTTATCAGAAGCACGTTTGCGCGTGCGTTTCTCCGGATCCAAAGAGGACTTTGGGTTAGAGTGCTGGACCTTCCACTTCGACCAGTGACTAATCCCCTTGGAGCCAGCCTACCTGTCCGTATCACCTGTGCCGTTCGCTCTTGTCATATCATGAAATGCCGCCGTCGGCCCTACCGGAATACTGCTTAGAACGCGGCCTCGGTGTGCCTCAGTTCGGTGACCGTATCGCCGGCGCCGAACCGTATCCCGATGACGTCGAAGCGCACCTCCCCGGAGGCAGGGGCCTGGCGGAGGTACTGCGCCGCGACGCGCCTTATGCGGCGCATCTTCAACGGCGTCACCGACTCCTCGGGCTCGCCGAACCGGTCGCCCCTTCTCGCCTTCACCTCCACAAAGGCGATGAGGTCTCCTTTCCTGGCCACGATGTCTATCTCCCCGTCGCGGGTGCGCCAGTTGCGCTCCACGATCTCGAACCCCTCACCATCGAGGTGCCTGCAGGCGAGGTCCTCACCCAGGCGTCCCAGCGCCTTCCTCCGGTCAGTCATCTAAGGCCCCCAGAGCCTCTCGTCTTCCTCGCCATCGGAGACGCCCCCGAACGATAACCGGTGAAACCTCGATGGACCGTGCGCCTCCAGGGCGCGCCGGTGCTCCTCGGTACCGTACCCCTTGTTGCTCTCGAACCCGTAGCATGGAACTAAACGGTGCAACGATATCATAACCCGGTCCCGCTCGACCTTGGCCACGATGCTTGCCGCCGCCACCGACTGGAACGTGGCATCCGCCCTGGGGATGCCGAAGGTGGGAACCGCACATCCGGAAAGGGAGAAGTGGTCGCATATCACGCACTCGCACCTGGAGTCGACTCCGGCCGCGGCGTCTCCCAGCGCCTTCAGGTTTACCCGCTGCAGCCCCCAGCTGTCTATCATGCCGGGGCCGATGAACACCACCGAGATGCTGAAGGCGCTGGCCACTATCTCCCGGTAGAGCGCCTCCCTGACCTCGGGGGCAAGTGCCTTCGAATCGTCCACGCCTTCGACCACCACGCCCGGCTCAAACATCACCGCCGCAGCCGTCAGTGGACCCGCCAACGCCCCCCTCCCCGCCTCGTCCGCGCCAGCCAGAAAGCGGATTCCTGAACGGCGGAACACATCCTCGTTGGAAGCAAGGTCGCCACCACGCCTGAGCGCGCTGTAGGCCAGCCTCCTTACGGTTACCCTGGGGTCATGAGCCAATCTCGTCAGGAGGTCGGGGTCCGGTTCCCGGAGGGAGGCCAACATCGCGCGAACCTCCTTTACCGAAAGCCCCGTGGTGTCCATGTCACCGGTGTCGCCCCACAGCCCATCCCCGGAACCCTCTATCCCCCCGGCTTGCCGAAATGGCTTGGCGGCCACCATATCAAGAACACCCTCCCGATTACGCTTCTTATGGGGACCGTGCCCCAGAACCGGCCGTCCCGCGAGTTCGCCCTGTTATCACCCAGGCAGAGCAGCCTGCCCTCGGGAACCTTCATGGGGCCGTAGTCGTCGGTGTCTTTCACCGCGTACCCCTCTTCCACCTTCTTCCCGTCGATGTAAAGTACTCCCTTCCTGAGCTCGACGGTTTCTCCCTCGGTGGCAACAACCCTCTTGACGTACGGGGGGCTGTTGGTCTTGTTTGCCAGGTGTATCGTCTCGCCAATCCTCTCGAAGAACCAGTACCACGGGTTCGAGGTGTTCATGGCTTCCGGCTCGGTGGGTGGATAGCGGAACACGATGATGTCCCCCCTGCGAGGCTTCCTGAAGTAGTAGGTAACCCTGTCCACCATTACCCGGTCCCCTATCTGAAGGGTCGGGCTCATCGACGACGACGGTATGATGAACGTCTTCAAGGCAAACGACTGTATGAAAACCGCGAGCACCGCGGCGATAACGACGATTATCAGCAGTTCCAGGAGTGACCGCTTGACCGAGCGCCTGGGCATTTCCTGCCCGTTATCGCCAGGTGGAGTTGATCGCGGCCCTTCAGGAGGTGGCCTTTGTTCTTGAACATTCTCGGTATGGTCAGCCGGATGACGGTCCGTCTCAGGTTGCCGGGTTTCGTCGGGGTTCATAGACAAGGCGGGTTCAGGAGAGTTTCTTCTTCTTCACCCGGGCGGCCTTGCCTACCTTGTCCCTGATGTAGTAGAGCTTGGCCCTTCTCACGTCGCCCTCGGAAACGACCGTGATCTCCTTGATGGTGGGAGAGTGAACCGGGAACGTCCGCTCCACGCCGACCCCGAACGACATCTTCCGCACGGTGAACGTCTCCCTGGCACCGCTGCCATGGCGCCGGATGACAAGTCCCTGGAACACCTGAGTGCGCTTGCGCACGGTTCTCTTCTCACCGGTCCCCATGGCCTCGGAGACCTCAACTGTAACTTTTACCGTATCCCCCGGCGCGAACTGGGGAATTTCATCCCTTATCTGGCTTCTCTCGAACGTCTCTATCTCTTTCATTCCGCTCTCCCGGGTAATAACAGAACCAGTAAACTATAGCAGACTATAGCAGAATGGAGTTGAAGTAGGTAGAGTCCTCCGTGTGGGGCGCCGGTGTCAACTCCCTCAGCTCAGGAGGTCGGGCCTTCTCGCACGGGTTCGCTCCAGCGCCTGCGCCCGGCGCCAATCCCGTATGCGCCGGTGGTCTCCGCTGAGCAGTACCTCGGGCACCTCCCACCCCGCGAAGGACGCGGGCCTCGTGTACTGGGGGTACTCCAGAAAGGGACCCGCGAACGACTCCTCCTCCACCGACCTGTCGTTTCCCAGTACGCCCGGCAGGAGGCGGGCAACCGACTCAAGCACGACCGCGGCGGCAATCTCGCCCCCACTCAGCACGAAGTCCCCGATGGACAGTTCGCGCCCGGCGATATGCTCGCGAATTCGCTCGTCAACCCCCTCGTACCTCCCGCAGATGAACACCACGGACTCTTCTATGGCAAGTGAACGGGCGATCTCCTGGTCAAAGCGCTCACCCTGGGGGGTAAGGAGCACCACCGGCATTCGCCGCCGCAGCGTGCCCGCCTCGCACCCGAAGACGGTTTCGATAGCGTGAGCCATCACATCCACCCGAAGTACCATCCCCGGCCCACCCCCGTACGGACAATCATCCACCTTGTGATGGGCATCCGGACTCAGCCGGTGAAGGTCGTGTACCACGACCTCCAGGGCGCCCGCCCCCACAGCGCGCGCCACAACCCCCGACTCCATTGGTGAGGTGAGCATCTCGGGCAGCACGCAGAAGATGTGCGCTTTCAATCCCCGGGAACCATCCCTTCTATCAGTCTAACCGTTATCGTCCGGTCACCAATATCGACGCGCTTCACGAACTCCCCCACGAACGGTACCTGGAACTCGTGTCTGTCCGGGCGGACCACCGTAATGCTATCCTGAGCGTCCCGCAGGGCGATATCCCCGACCCGGCCAAGCTCAGACCCGTCCTCACGGAGAACTCTCATCCCGACAAGCTCGTGAATCCAGTACTCCCCCTCCCCCAGCGTGTCCGCCTGCCGCTCGGGTATCCACAGGCAGCAGTTTCGCAACCGCTCCGCCCTACCGCGGTCATCAACCCCTTCGAGGTACACCAGAAGGCGTCCCTTATGCGGTGAGGAGGAGCTCACTACAACTTCCCGGAACGTGCCTGCCATCTCCAGGAGCAGCCGGTTGCCCGGCAGGAACCTTCCGGGGAAGTCGCTCAGCACCTCCACGACGACAGCCCCACGAATGCCGTGGGGCCTTAGTATCATGCCAACTGCCAGGAGTCCGTCTTCTCCCGGCCTCTCACCCGTATCACTCAATCAAGTATCTCTACAATAGCGTTCTTGCCTTCCTTGGTCGCAGCCGCTTTAACCAGCGTCCGCATCGCCTGTACAATCCTCCCCTGCTTGCCGATCACCTTCCCAATATCGTCGGGATGAACTCTTAACTGCAGAATGGCTGAGCGCTCTCCCTCGATCACCTCAACCTGCACGTCGTCGGGGTTGTCAACCAGCGCCCTGGCGAGATACTCCAGGAGATCTTCCATCATGAACAGCCTCCACTCTCAACAGACAGCTTGAGTTCAGGTTTTCTTGGATTTGATGAATTCGTCCCAGACCCCGTTGATCTTCATGAGGTTCTGCACCTGCCTGCTGGGCTGTGCCCCCTGCTTGAGCCAGTACATCGCCCTCTCGGAGTCCAGCGTAATCTCAGATGGTTCGGTCAGCGGGTTGTAGGAACCAAGTGCCTCTAGATAGCGACCGTCACGCGGCATTCGCCTGTCAGCCACCACTATCCGGTACACCGGTTGTTTCTTCTTGCCCATCCTGCGTAGTCTAATCCTAACCAAAGAACCTCCTCCTTTTCGATCATTGTAGCAGAACGGCCGGGTTGGTGCCCTAGAAGGGAAAGAGCTTCTTGAGCATCCCCATCCCACCTTTTCCGGTCAACTGCTTCATCATCTTCTGCATCTGGGTGAACTGCTTCACCAGTTGGTTCACGTCCTGGGTTGACGTCCCGCTACCTCGGGCGATACGCTTTCGGCGACTGGCGTTGAGTATCTGCGCGTTTTCTCTCTCCTCGGGAGTCATTGACTGGATGATCGCCTCAATCCTCCCCAGGTGCCGTTCATCCATACCCATCCCCTGGGCCCGTGAGATGCTGCCCATTCCCGGCACCATCTCCATCACCTTCTCCAGCCCTCCCATCTGCTTAATCTGCTGCATCTGCTCCAGGAAGTCGTTGAAGTCAAACTTGTGCTTTCGAAGCTTCTCCTCCAGCTTACGGGCACGCTCCTCGGTTATCGTTTGCTCGGCCTTCTCCACCAGCGATACGATATCGCCCATACCGAGGATTCGGGAGGCCACCCGGTCCGGGTGGAACTCCTCGAGGTCGTCCATCTTCTCGCCCACCGAGGCCAGCTTGATGGGCTTGCCGGTCACCGTCTTCATCGAGAGGGCGGCGCCGCCCCTTGCGTCGCCGTCCATCTTGGTGATGAGGATCCCATCGAAATCGAGCTTCTCGCGGAACGCTAACGCGACGTTCACCGCGTCCTGCCCGGTCATCGCGTCCACCACCAGAAGGGTTTCACAGGGGGAGACGGAGCCCTTGATGTCCACCAGTTCCTGCATCATCTCCTCGTCGATGTGCAGACGTCCCGCGGTGTCCAGTATCACTACGTCCCGGCCGGACCGTGAGGCCTCTTCTACCGCTTTCTCGACTATCTTCGACGCGCTCTTGTGTTTGAAATACGCCACCGGGATATCTATCTGCGCACCCAGGATCTGCAGTTGCTCCACCGCCGCCGGACGGTACACGTCCGCCGCCACCAGCATCGGCTCTCTCCCTTTCCTGCGAAGCATTACCGCGAGCTTCGCCGCGGCGGTGGTCTTCCCGCTCCCCTGGAGCCCGACCAGCATCAGTACGGATGGGGGATGAGCGGCGAAGTTAAGCGCCTTGCTGCTGCCGCCGAGGATGTCCGTCATCTCGTCGAATACTATCTTCACCACCTGCTGCGCGGGGGTAACGCTCTTTGTCACTTCCTCGCCGGACGCCCGGGTCCGTATGCGGTCGGTGAACATCTTGACGACCTTGAAGTTGACATCCGCCTCCAGCAGCACCAGGCGGATCTCCCGCATCGCGGCGTCAATGTCTTTCTCACTTAGCTTGCCCTTACCCCGCAGCTTGGCAAAGACACCCTGGAGACGATCACCCAGACCTTCAAACATCATCTCTCCCTGTCGTTCCACATGCCGGTCAACGGATTGTACCACGGCAAGCGATTTTGTTTAACCGTTGCTTGTGTGACGTGGGAGGGGTCACTCCCCTGGGGATGTGGCGTAGTGTCTCCCTTGTAGAGTCGGCACCTTGCCGGCATCGGTGGAGGTTTTGTGTTACGTTATGGCATAGTAGTCGTAGGAGGGTTCGATGGCTGAGTCGTTCGATGATATTCGTTTCTCGTATAACCAGAGCCGCTGCGCTTCCGCGGCGAAGGCGCTCGCAGGTCGGGGCTTCGACGCGCGCTGGTTCCGGGCCGCCGGGGAAGCGGTGGGCGCGGTGCTTGAAGTAATCCCCACCGGCTCCCGGGTGGGAGCGGGAGGCTCGGTCACACTCCGGGAGACTGGTATCCTGGAACGCCTCCAGGCGAGAGGGGACAACGTTGTACGCCACACCACCGACATGGAGTTCGCCGAGAGCCTTAGCGCCCGCAGGGAATCGATCACCTGCCCTTACTTCCTTAGCTCGAGCAACGCGGTGACCATGGAAGGTGAGCTCGTCAATACCGATGGCATCGGCAACCGGGTCGCGGGCATGATATTCGGCCCGGACACGGTCATCGTCCTTGCCGGGGCGAACAAGATCGTCGCCGACAGGGCTGAGGCACTGTCCCGCATAAGGAACGTGGCCGCGCCTGCCAACGCCCGCAGGCTTGGGATAGACGTGCCGTGCGTCGAGCGGGGACGGTGTGTCGACTGCAAGAGCCCCATGAACATATGCAGGGTCACCACCATAATCAGCCTCAAGCCGATTCTGACCGGTATGATGGTCTTCCTGGTAGCCGAGCCGCTGGGCTTATGAGAATCTTCTTGCCAGCCGGCCCAGCATAGGATAGATGTTCCTGCCCGCGGCAACCGCCAGGGCTATCTTCGCCGATCGCGGGGGGACCTTGGGACGTGCACCTCTTATCGCCTCAAACCACCTGCGGGGGTTCCCCCTGGAGAGAACCCCCTCCAGGTTATAAATACTAACGTCCCTTACACCGGCGGCCAGCGCGGCCTCGAGGCCGCACAGCAGTTCCTCCGGCTCCTTGAGCACCGGTTCGTTCTCAAAGACGCCGGTCCCGGTAACCCCGAGGGAAACCCCGGCTGTATCGCCCCTCGCGGACCTCAACGCCAGGCATATCACGAATACCAGCCAGTTGGCGTCCCGCTCCGAGATTAACCCACCGGTCATACCCACTATCATGGAGACATAGACCATCGGGCTTATCACGTCCCAATCGACTCCCATCACCGGGGTTTCCATCATGTCCTGTATTATCTCGTAAGTTCCCTCGACCTCCAGTGCCACCCAGGGCAGGCAGGCGGATAGAGTCTTCACGCCTCGCTCGCGAATCCACGAGTTGAGGAGGCGCAACTCGCGCCTGGCGCTTTGATACCTGCTCCAGTCCAGATTCGAGGCACACACCTTCACCGCTCTGCGCACTCGCCCGAGAGCAGCGGCATCCAGAACCTCCAGCATCTGAGAGAACGGCAGTTCCTGGTCAACCGCTATCATATCGGGCACCACGCCATAGGCGCCGGCCCAATCGAGGAGTCGCCCGGTCAGTTCCCTGAACTCCGCTATGTTATCCTCGCCGGGAAAGTACCCGCTCTCAGGTGACAGCAGCGGCCAGAAAACCAACTGGACGCCTTCAGCGGCCAGGTTATGCAGGGCCCGGGCGTTCTCATCGGTCATTGAGTCTCCGAAGAGCGCCACCCCGACACCTGCCGAGAACTCTTTGAGCAGTGGCAATCCATACCGCAGTATCTCCGGTGGAGATATGTTTTCGGCCCAGAACCTCAATCTAAACCGCATTTGACGCCGCCTCCCGTTCCGGTCCGTTCAAGTGCCCCGCTCCACAACTAGAACAGCGCCTGGGCGTACTCCTCGGGATCGAACGGCCGGAGGTCGGACATTCCCTCGCCCATGCCGATGAAGGCAACCGGAATCCCGATCTCCTTGCCTATGGCCATCACCACGCCGCCCCTGGCGCTCCCGTCCATCTTGGTCAGAGCTATGGAGCCCACGTCCAGGGCCTCCCCGAACACTCGTGCCTGGATGATGCCGTTCTGGCCGGTGGTAGCGTCTATCACCAGGATCGCCTCGGGGGTCCCGGGTACGTTCCTGTCGGCGACCCTCCACATCTTCCCAAGTTCCTCCATCAAGTTCTTCTTGGTGTGCAGGCGCCCGGCGGTGTCCACCAGGAGTACGTCTATTCCCCTGGCCCCGGCGGACTCCACGGCGTCAAAGACAACCGCGGCGGGATCCCCTCCTGTCTTATGCCTGACAACCGGGATGCCGAGGCGGTCCGCCCACATCTCCATCTGCTCGATGCCGGCGGCCCTGAACGTGTCCGCGGCGGCGAAAAGTACCTTCTCCCCCCGGTTCTTCATCAGGTACCCGATCTTCGCGGCGGTAGTTGTCTTCCCTACCCCGTTAACTCCCACGATAAAGAGCACCCGGGGTTTGGAGTCAGAGGGTTCGGGAAGGTCACCGAACGACCTCAGCATCTCGGCCACCTCCGTCCTGAACGCCCCCTTCAGGCCATCAATGTCGCGAATGCCCTCTCTCAGTATCCTTCCCCTGGCCCTTTCCACTATCTCTACAGCGCACTCCACCCCGGTGTCGGCGGCGATCAACGCCTCCTCGGCGTCGTTCCAGAACTCCGGGTCTATCGCCCTGCGGGTTGCCATCCGTGAAAACGGGCGGCGCAGCAGCTTCCGTGAACGAAACATGCCTTTGCTCAGACGCCCATCGTCCTCTTCCTTCTCGTCCTCCTCACCGGCGTCGGCTTCCCCGGCCTCAACCGCCGGCTCGTCAAGGACAATGACAGGCTCCGGCTCTTGCCCGGGTCCAACCTCTACGGTTCTCTCTTCATCCTCCGGGGCCTTTTCGCCCTTTTTCTGGGTCGTGGGGAGCTTCTTTGCCGGCGGTGGGGGGCGCTCCCCCTTCTTCCTTCTGGGAGGGCGCTTCTTCTTGCGCTTTCCCGCCATCAACCCGCGGCTTTCTGGGATACCACCCTCGACATACCGTCATCCTGCATTGTTACGCCGTAAAGGAGGTCGGCAATCTCCATGGACCGCTTCTGGTGTGTTATCAGGATGAGCTGCGACTCTTCCCTGAACTTCTTGACCAGTTGGAGGAACCGGTTAAGGTTCTGATCATCCAGGGCGGCCTCAACCTCGTCGAGGAAGTAGAACGGACTCGGCCGAACCTTGAACAGGGCGAAGAAGAAAGCTATCGCGGTAAGGGACGTTTCGCCACCGGAAAGCAGTGTTATCCGGCGAAGCTTCTTGCCCTCGGGCTGGGCCATGATCTCGACCCCGGTGTTCATGAGGTCCTCGGGGTCGGTAAGCCGGAGCTCGGCTCGCCCATTGGGAAACAGGTAAGCGAATATCTCCCGGAAATGCCGGTCCACCTCTTCAACCGTCTTCTTGAACCGCTCCTTTATCTCCCGATCCACCCGGCTTGCCACTTTTCGCAGCTCCGCCCTGGCCTTCTTTATGTCCTCGAGCTGCTCGGCCAGGAAATCGTGCCTTTCCTCCAGGGCCTCCCTTTCCACTATCGCCTCGGGGTTCACCGGCCCGATCTGCTCGAGCTCCGCGGCGAGCTTCTCCACCTTCCCTTCGAGCTCTTCCGCGGACAGCTCCATGGGGTGGTGCTTGAAGGCAAACTCCAAAGGTACCTTATGCCCATCCACTATCTTCTCGACAAGCTGCTCCACCCTGACCTTGAGCTCAGCCCGGGACAGGTCATCGCTGTGAATCAGTTCCCGCACCGCGTCATGCTCGCGCTGCCGCTCTACCATCTCCTCCCTGAGAGTCCTGAGCTTGATGGATGCATCGCGCTCACCGGTCGTGCCTCGGTCGATCTCCTCACGTACACTCTCGAGCCTTCGCTGGACCCGGGCCATAAGAGAACGATGAAGCTCCGACAACCTGTCGGCCTGCTCACCGGTCAGCGTTCCGGCGCCATCCCGCCTTTCACCGGCACCTTCCCCACCGCCCGAGCGTAAGGAAGCAACAGCCCGCCTTCCAATCTCCAGTTCCTTTTGCAGGGCAGCCAGTTCACCCTCCACCAACCTCGCTTCACCGGTTACCTCCCGGCGTTTCGTCTCCGCGTCGCCAAGCCCGGCGGTGACCTTCTCACCCTCCTCCTTTAACCGAACGATGCGGGCTTCGAACTCCCGGGAGTCTATTCCGCCGCCAGGGTCGTCTGACCGGTCATGCTCGAGGTGCTCCACCTCGTCTTTTATGGAATCCGCGCGCGCGCTCGATGAGGCAAGCACTGTTCTCTTTTCGACAAGCTCCGCCTGTGCGTCATCGAGGTCCGACCGCGCTCGAGCCAGCCCGCCCGCGGCTTCCTGTACTCCCGCATCCTGCGCCCGGATGCCGAGCAGTATGTCTTCCAGTGAGGTTCGGCACTCCGCCAGCGACCCCTCCAGGTCCTCCCTGCGTCTCTCTGTCGTGTCCTGGTGCGCCCGGCTTACAGTCGGGCTGCCCCCCTTGATGAGTGTACCCCCCGATACCACGTCACCGTCGGGGCAGATGAAAACCAGGTTGTGGTGTCCCCGGGCCAGCTCGAACGCGGCATCCACGCCAGGGGCGAGAAATACGTCGGCCAGCAGGGTGTCCAGGGCGTTACCGAAAACCCCCGGCGCGCTAACGACGTCCCTTGCCCTTCTTGTCCCCTCGGGAACCGGCACCGTTTCGGCATCAACGGCGGCACCCTCACGCGCAGGGCGGAAGAACAGTGACTGGCCCATTTCTTTTTCTTTGAGATAGTTGATAGCCACCTTGATCGCGCTGGTATCCCTGGCCGCCAGGCCATAAGCCCAGGGGCCCAGGTAGCCCATTATTGTGGCCTCGTAGGGCGGCTCAATCTCCATGTTATCCGCCAGCACCCCACCGAGCCCTCCACCGGTGGGATCCTCGGCAAGCAGGGCACTGGTGGTGTTCTCCACTCCCCGGACGTTGCTATCCAACCGCCACATCAACTCCAGCGTGGTAACCAGCCGGGCCTCCTCCCGCTCGAGCTCCCGCCTGCGCTCGAGGGAGGCTTCCCTTCGCTCCCTGGCCTCTTCCAGCTCCTTCTCCAACGATGACACCAGGGATTGCCGCATACCAACGGCCTCTTCCAGCCGGGCAATCTCCGAGAGGGTCCGCTCCCGCTCTCCCGCGAGCTTTGCCAGTTCCTCCTCCCTCGAGCGCCTCCTTCGCCCCCCCCGGTCGCCCCGCTCCCCTCTCGAGGCGGCATAGACCTCGAGGCGTGCCTCCAGGCCGGCGACTTCCCTGGCTATCTCGTTCATCCGGCCGTTCAGCCGCGTGATCTCATCTTCGAGCCCCGACTGAAGTGAATCCAGTTCCTCCGCGCGGGCCTTGAGGCCATTCCCCCGCTCTTCCATCTCCCGGTTGGCAGCCTCGACCTCGGCAACTGTACTTCGGCCTCGTGCCGCGGCGTGTGACCTCTGCCTCTCCCTCCTGTCATCCCAGACCGAGTACATCGCCTTTAATCGTTCATGGATCGACACCAACCTGTAGAGCCCGTCTCGTAACTCCTGCTCCCGGGCCCTCCACGCCGACTCGCCCTCCTCCAGGCCGGCGGCCAGGCGGGCCTTGTTGGCGAGATCGCCCTCCAGTGCCTCCAATGTGTTCTTTCTCTCGGACTGCACCTCCTGGTGCCGGTCCCACTCCTCCTTGAGCACCCGCAGACTGGCTACATCCAGGGCAAGACGGGCCTCTGAGATCTCCCTTGTGAGTTCCTGGTGCCGCTCGAGCTTTCCTGCCTGGCGCTTCAGCGGACTGAGCTGGCGCCTTACCTCCCGCAGGATGTCTTTCGTCCGTACCAGCTCATCTTCCATCCGATCCATCCGCCGCACGGCCTTCTCCCGCCGGCGCCTGAACTTCAGCAGGCCCCCCGCCTCTTCAATGTAATCGCGTCGGTCCTCCGCCCTGCAGGAAAGGACCTCGTCAAGCTGCCCCTGGCTGATCACCGAGTTCAACGTTCGGCCCACGCCGGCGTCGGAGAGGAGTTCTTGAATGTCCGTCAGCCGGCATGTCGTGCTGTTGAGCCGATACTCGCTGTCACCACCCCTGACCACGTTTCGCGAGATTGTTATCTCGGAGTACTCCAGCGGGAAGTCACCGTTGGAGTTGTCCAGCGTGAGAACGACCTCGGCTATGTTCACCGGTTTCAAGCTCATGCTTCCAGAGAAGATAACGTCCTCCATCCGGTTGCCCCTCAGTGAGGTGGGGCTCTGCTCCCCCAGCACCCACATCAGAGCGTCGGCCACATTGCTCTTACCGGAGCCGTTTGGCCCGACGATGATTGTGACGCCCGGCTCGAACTCGAAGATGGTCTTTCGGGCAAAGGATTTGAAGCCCCTGATCTTCAGCGCCCTCAGATACAACTGACTTCCTTTCGCTCCCCGGCAACTGTACCGATAACCGTTCCAGTACTACTTCTATGGCCTTATGCTCATACCCTCCCGGCCTGCGGCCATCGCCTGTTGCTCTCCGCCGGGGGGCTACTCCCTGTCGGCGCCCCACCCCATGCTATCTATCGCCAGGCGGGCGGCACCTTGCTCCGCCTCCTTCTTGGAGGTCCCGGCCACCGGTCCGAAACTCTTCCCCGATACCTTGACCACGGCGTGAAATGTCCTGAAATGGTCCGGCCCCTCGCTCCTGATGCTGTAGCGCGGTATGGACCCGGAGTTCTTCACCGACAGTTCCTGCAACTCGCTCTTGTAATCGCCCGGGCCCCACTTCACTATCTCGTGAATGGTGTCCTCCAGGCACGAGATGACCATCCCCCGCGCCACGCTGAAGCCACCGTCCAGGTACAGGGCGCCCACTACCGCCTCGAAAGCGTCGGCCAGTATTGAGCTCTTCCTCCTTCCACCGGTCAACTCCTCGCCTTTTCCGAGCATCAGGTACTCCCCCAGGCCCAACCGCCCCGCGGCCTTCGCCAGGGCGCTCCTCTGCACCAGCGAAGCCCTGACCTTGGTCAACTCCCCCTCCGCGTAGTCGGGGAAATCCTCGTAGAGGACGTGCGTCACGGCAAGTTCGACCACGGAATCCCCCAGGAACTCAAGCCTCTCGTTGGAATCCAGGAGCGGGAGCCCCCACTCGTTGATGTAAGACCGGTGGCAGAGGGCCTGGAAGAGGATGGAGCCGTCCTTGAACCGGTACCCAAGGAGCTTCTCCATTGCCTTTACTGATTTCTCGGGCTCGTTCACTCGATGATTGTCTTTCCTGGTAGCGCCCAGACTACCGGGCCTCGACCTCGCCGGCTTTCGCCAGCAACGCGTCAAGGTCCAGGCGTTCCTTGACGAAACCTCTGATCCTATCGATCTTTTCGGCCCCATAGACCTTCTGACGGCCTATCGCCGCCTCCACCATCTCCACGGTGGCGGCGGTATCGTGGCCAACAAGGATTATCGGCACGCGCATCTCCTCCGCCTGGCCGATAACCTGCGGGTTCGGCCTGAGTCCGCCGGTCAGTATAAGGGCCTTGGTAGGTGTCTGCAGCGCGGCCAGTTGGATGTCCGAACGGTCTCCCCCGGTCACCACGACCTTGTTCGACCGCTCACGGAAAAGCCGGAGCGCCTGCTCCTGGCCCATGGCGCCAACCATCATGGACTCCACCAGTTCATCCCTCTCCCCGGTTGCGCATATTATCCGGCCGCTAAGCGCTTCGGCGAGGTCTTTGACGCTGATCGAGCGTAACACCCTGTCGGTGGGAAACGAGCCGAACAGGCTTATCTCGTTTTCCTCCATGAAACGCTTGAGCTGGTTCTCCACAAACGACCGGCGCCGCTCTGGCACCCAGTTCAGGGCCACACCCAGGAAGCGTTCTCCGAAGTATTCGCGGGCCGACAGTATCCTGTCCGTGGTCAGGTCCTCGTTAAACGTATCCAGCAGCAGCACCCCCGTACCCAGGAGGCCGGAGATCTCGAGCGAGGAAAGGCCGAGTATCCTGCCCTGCACGAGGTCGTGGGCACCCTCCAGGAGCATGATGTCCTTTCCGGCGGAGAGCCTCTCGTAACAGCGCTTGACGGTGGCCCCGGGGTCGCCCGGCCGCTTACGCATGTACCGCTTGAGCGTTTCCCAGGTAAGAAAGAAAGGTGTCATGTCGGATAGAGAATCGGTGAAGCCCAGCGCTTCCCTGACAAAGAAAGCGTCCCCGTCAACCCTCTTGCCATCCACCTTTATCGGGTAGGAGCCAACCGGCTTCATGTACCCTACTGAGTATCCGCGGTCCCTCAGTTCAAGAGCCAACCCGACCGTCAGGCTGCTCTTTCCCGAGTACCTTTCAGAGGATACAATCGCTATCGCACGCACGCTTGATCCCCCTCCAGAGTTATCCTGATATCCACGCAGGTGCAACCATCGCCAGCATTGTAAACCATGAGTGGATTGATGTCCATTTCATAAATCAATGGGTGGTCCACCACCATCTGTGAGATCTTCTGGAGAATTTCCTGTACCGCTTTTACGCCCCGATCACTGCAATCGACCGGGGCTCGAGGACCCTGCTTACCGCCTCACGACTGTTACTCAACCTCGAAGACCGGGCGGCCATCATAGTAACCGCACTCTCTGCAAACCCGGTGAGGAAGCTTGGGCTGATGACATTGCGGGCACTCGGCCACAGTGGGCGGCTTAACCTTGTGGGTTGCCCGCCTCGAATCTCTCTTGGACTTGGATTTCTTTCTCTTTGGAACGGCCACTGTTACTCTCACTTCTCTCTTGTAGTTGACTTAGAGAAGGTTACTTCAGCAGTCAGGCCCAGTCAAGGGTACTACCTGCCGCCCCTGTCAGTTGCGTGCACGTATGGGGCCTGGCCCCTATGGTGCGTTTTGCACGTATGGGGCCTGGCCCCTATGGTGCGTTTTGCACGGTGGGGGCCTGGCCCCTATGGTGCGTTTTCCTCCATGCGTTTCTTGAGATCAGCAAGCGGCTTGAGCCTGGCGTCGATCTTCCGGGTATCACAATTACACTGCTCGAGATTAAGGTCTATCCCGCAGGCCGGGCAAAACCCCTTGCACTGCTCACCGCAGATCCTCTTGCTTGGTAACGCCAGGCAGATCGCGTCCCTGAGCATCGGCGCAAGGTCGAGTATCCCACCGTTCACCACATACTCGTCCGTACGCTCATCCCCGGGCTCAAGGTCATCCTCATTCAGCCAGAGTACATGTTCCCTCAACCGAACGCTCAGCGGAAACCCAAATCCCTTGAGGCATCGGTAGCAGGTCAGCGTTACACTCCCGGAAACCGTGCCGGAAACCTCGACGGCCCCCGCGATACGCCGCATCTCCAACGACCAGTCAACACCTTCGCCGGATAGAAACTCAAGGTTGTAGCCGTCCTCGAGAACAACCGTGGCGTTACCGTCTACCCGTTTCAGTTTGCCGACGGAAGACAGGTCGTTTGAAACATCGATGTTTAAGTCCATCGCGTTTTCATTCCCCATTGACATTAATCAGTGCAACGGACCGGCGTCCGTTCAACCGGACAACAAAGCCCCGAGGCGACCCGGGGCGGTGAAGTGAATGTCGACACCGGGTCAGTCCTCCTCCTCCCCCAAGCCGTACTCGTACTCCTCCTCGCCCGGTTCTTCGGGGTATCCGCGAAGCTTCTCACGCCACGTGCCTACGCGGCCAAGGATCTCTTCGGTCGAGTCCCTCACATCTATCAGGGAAACCTCCATCTCTCCGAAAATCCTGTCGGCGATGTCCTCGGCGTCGAACAGTATCCTGCGCGCTTCCTCCTGTGCCTCATCATTCATGTGGTCTCGTTCGAGCTCCGCCTGCTTGATGATCTCGGTATCCAGCACCATCCTCTCAGCGCGCTTCTCAGCCCGCTGTAGCAAATCGTCCTCCTTGTGCTGGGCCTCGGCCAGGATCCTGTCCCGCTCCTTGGAAACCAGCCTCGCCTTTTTCAACTCCCCCGGTAATGTCGACCTGATATCGTCCAGATAGTCATAGAACTCCGCCTCGTTTATCATCACCGAAGAGGTGAGCGGAACCCGCTTCGAGTTCGCCACAAAATCCTCGAGTCTGTCCAGGCGAGTGAAAATATCCATCTGCCGCTACTCCTTTCCAGCCTTTTTCGCTGTACGACCCTTCCCAAACTTCTCCAGGATACGGTCCTGTACTATCTCTGGAACCAGACCGTTGATGCACCCGCCGTACGAGAGTACCTCCTTCATGCCGCTCGAACTAAGGTACGTATACTCGGGGCTGGCCATCACGAAGAAAGTCTCGATACGGTCATCCATCTTTCTGTTGAACTGTGACATCTGGAACTCGAACTCGAAGTCCGACATCGCCCGGAGGCCCTTCACTATGGCGCAGGAGCTGTATTTATGGGCCAGGTCCACCAGCAGGCAATCGAAGGAAATGACCTCCGCGTTGTCCGTTTCCGCGAGGCACCGCTCAAGCATCTCCGTCCTCTCCTCCGTCGAGAAAAGGGGGCACTTCTCAGGGTTGGCCGCCACCGCCACGATGATCTTGTTGAAATGCTTGGCGGCCCTCGTTATTACGTCCATGTGCCCGTTTGTCACCGGGTCAAACGTGCCAGGGCAGATCGCCACGTTCACATTCGCTCCCTTCAGATACGGCTTTCCTGTTCACCTGTGCTGAATATCGAAACAACCGAGTCGCCGTACTCCCTTCGCTCCTCCAATTGCCACTCACCCTGATCCGGCTCGTACCGTGAGTACCGCGAATGCCGGTACAGCAACAGGCCTCCTTCGTCAAGTAACCCCTTCGCCTTGATACTGCTGAAAACCGACTCCAGTAAACGTCTATCAATTCTAAATGGGGGGTCAATAAAAATCAAACTATACCTTCCGGATGCACGAGCCAGTCCCCGAGGCAGCCTGGCGACATATGCGTCAGCTTTTTCACCCAGGCAGGCCCGGTCAAGATTGTCGGATATCGAGCCAACTGTGGCCCGGTGCTGTTCGATGAAATCAACATGTGAAGCTCCGCGGCTCAGCGCCTCGATGCCCAGCGACCCCACACCCGCGAACAGGTCCAGTACCCGGGCGCCCTCCACCGTGTCGCCCAGGGCGGAGAAAAGCGACTCCTTCACCCGGTCCAGCACCGGACGTATCCGGTACCCTTTCGCCCCGTAGAGCCGGGTTCCCCTTGCACTGCCGGCGATTACCCTCATGGGACCCCTTTTTCAACCATGAAACAGCCAGTCGAGCGTCCCGCCGAACCTCCTGTTGACCTCCCAGCGAAGCAGCACGTTCCCGCCTTCTGAAAGCACCGGGTCCTGGTCCACCAGGCGGAACGCCACACTCCTGGCGTTACGGATAAGCTTGAAATCCCGTGAGAGCCGGGCAAGCTTGAGATCGGGAAGCCCCGACTGGCGCGTCCCGAACAGGGAGCCTTCCCCCCTTATCCGCAGATCGGCTTCCGCAAGCTCGAACCCGTCGTCGTACCGCCGTATCGCCTCCATGCGGGCCTTCGCCTCGTCGGTCGAGGGGTCGGCGAACAGAACGCAGATCGCCCTCTCGCTCCCCCGGCCAATTCTCCCCCGTAACTGGTGAAGCTGTGCCAGGCCGAATCGGTCCGCGTTCTCCACTATCATCACGGTGGCGTTGGGGACATCTATGCCGACCTCCACCATCACGGTGGAAATCAGGATGTCTATCTCGCCCGCACCGAAGCGATCCATCACCATCCGTTTATCCCCGCTCTTCATCTGGCCGTGCACCAGCCCGATGTTCAACCCCGGAAACACATCCGCCAACCGCCTGGCCTCCTTCTCGGCGGCGCGAATCTCGAGCTTATCTGACTCCTCCACCAGCGGGCAGATGACGAAGGCCTGCCTTCCCAACCGCACCTCCTTGCCAACCATGGCATACGCGCCCTTCCGCTGGCTATTATCGGCCACCACCGTCACCACGCCCTTTCGCCCGGCCGGTAGCTCTTCTATTACGGAAACGTCAAGGTCCCCGTACAACGTCAGGGACAGTGTGCGAGGTATCGGTGTAGCCGACATGTGTAAGATGTCCGGGGCGCTTCCCTTGGCGGCCAACGTAACCCGCTGCCTGAGCCCAAACCGTTGCTGCTCGTCAATCACCACCACCCCGAGCCTGTCGAAAGAGACACCCTCCTGGATCAGGGCGTGCGTACCCACCACAACGTCCACGTCTCCCGAGGCGAGATCCCGCAGGTCCTCCACGGGGGTTCCGGCTGTGATCAATCCAACTCTCACAGGAAGGCCTTCGAGCATCTCGCCTATCCGCCGGTAATGCTGGTGGGCAAGCACTTCGGTCGGCGCCATGATGGCCCCCTGGTACCCTCCCTCCGCCGCCAGCAGGAGCGCCTGGACCGCGACCACCGTCTTCCCCGAACCGACATCCCCCTGGAGCAGTCGGTTCATCGGGATCGCCCGTGACATGTCCCCTGCTATCTCCCCCCACGCTTTCTCCTGGGCGGCGGTCAATTCGAATGGAAGCGACAGCCGGAACCTCTCCACCAGCCCCCCGGGCGACCCGTGTGATATCCCCCCGCCCTCCCGCTCACGCCGCTTCTTCCGCAGGGCAAGCCCTACCTGCATGATGAACACCTCGTCGAAAAGCGCGCGGTAACGGGCCTTCTTCAGTGTCTCCTCTCCTTCGGGGAAATGGACCTCGCGAAGCGCTTCGGTAAGCGTCATGAGGCCGAACGTGCGCCTGACCTCCTCGGGCAACACGTCGGCCATCCCGTCTACCGCGTCAAGGGCGCCGCTTACCATCTTACGGAGCACCGCCGACGTGATTCCCGCGGTCCCCGGGTATAACGGTATTATCCTGCCGGTATGGATTCCCTGTGGGCCCCCTCCCTGGTCCTCCCCCTCCTCTCCGCCGCCCAGCACGTCGTAGGAGGGGTTCACCATCTGGAGACGTTTGTATTGAAACTGAACCTTCCCCGAAAAGGCGACCTCGACCCCTTCCCTCAGCCGATCCCTGTGGTACTCCTGGTTAAACCAGACCCCACTCATGTAGCCGGTCCCGTCAAACAGGGTGACAACCAGGATGTTCTTCCGCGAGCGGGTCCGGCGGCTATTCACATCACATACCGTGCCAATGACAGTCACGTCCTGGCCGATCTTGACGCTCCCGATCGGGGTCACGTTGGAGCGGTCGAGGTACCTCCGTGGGAAATGGTAAAGCAGGTGCCCAACCGTCTTGATGCCTAGTTGGGCAAGTCTCCTGGCGTAAGTGGAACCTACTCCGGGAAGCTTGGTCACCGGATCGGCGAGACGGCTCAGCTTGTCCACCGGTGACGGAACCGACCGCGCGGGATTGTCCGGTGAAGCGTTCTCCTTGCCACGGCCGGCCGTTTTCCGATCACCACCAGGTAGGTCGTTCATGCGGACGATATTACACGCCTTAAGAGATTAAAACCAGTAGGAGCCCCGCTGGTTCCGCTGCCTTTCCCTGGCCTTCCGCCTTTCACTATCAAGCGCTTCCTGTTGCCTCTCCGGCACCATCCACCCGCAGGCGCGGCACTTGAAATGGGTCGGATCCAGGTCCGCCCCGCAGCCCTTACAACTGGTCCTCTGGAGGTCCGCTCCCCGAAGCCGTATACGTTCTCCCAGGCGGGCGGAGAAAACCACGTACTTGAACCCCGGCCTGTCGGGGTCGGGGTCGATGGCCTCGATGACGATCTGAGCGCCTTTGGTGAACGCGCACTGGTCTCCCACCCAGAACACCCTCTTGAGCTCGCACTTCTCGCCGGGTTCCAACTCGAAAGACATTGCCATATCCTCTCACTGGCTACTTATTCATTATAATAGATTTCACGCCCCGTCCTATAGTGTTCCGTCTCATAAGTACGGTGACGCACCGAGAGCGTCGGTGCGCCGCTTCCGGCAAGGCGCGCGACTGAGGCGTACTCACTGAGTACGTCGCAGGGAGCGGAACGCAGCAGGAGTGGATGCAGCGGCGTTCGAATGCCATTGTATTTATGAGACGGGATACTTAGAGGAGGACCGATGGACACCGAACACGATTCACCGGGAGTGTTCCAGAGGCTGCTTGCCAGGTTTAAGAACGCGGCTTCAGCGGGATTGCTACGCAGGTTCAATATCCCGGGAGGCGCGGCGCGTAACCTGTCCTCATTCATTAAGCTCACCGGGCCTACGACCGGCGGCTTCCCCACCGAACTACTCCCTCTCGGCGCCTCCATGTGGTCAGGGTTCATCCTCACGCCGTTCGCCCAGCAGCAGATGGAGGGCTGGGTGCTTCCATTCTGGCTTAGGCGGCAGAGCCTTCCGTCGTCGGGATCGTTCGTGCCGCACGGCCACTCGTTCCTGTACTCAAACATGACCCACCGAAACTGGACCGGGGTAGGGCTGCCCGGCTTTCCCAACGAGGGTACGGTTGACCCGAAGGGGCTGGTAACGCCGTGGCCGTTCGGCCCGTCCGTCGACGTCTGGGTACTCAAGGACGGCGATCTCTACTGCCCCTCCGAGATCGACGGGGTCGGCCAGCGGCTCATCGACGACCTCCCCCTGGTGGAAACGACGTTTGATGCCCGCCGGTTGAGGTGCACGCTGACCACGTTTGTGGCTCCCCTTGACGGCATGCCGGTGGTCCTTGGCGTGGCCCGGTTGGAAAACGACACCGATACCGCGGCCCGTGCAAGCCTGGTGATATCGGCACGCCCGTACAACAACGAGTCCATCTGCGCGGTGAACCACCTCTCCTACGACCCCGCGGGCCATATGTTCACCGCCGATGGAAGCCCTCTCCTCTACGTAGCCGCCGAACCGGACAGGGTGTTGCTCTCGGACTACGCCCACGGTGACGTGGCGCGCCAGTTGAGGGAAGACATCGGGGAGCGGCTTCCCGACGGCACCCTGGAAGTCACCGAACCGATCGGCCTGGCCACCGGCGCCGCCGTCTTCCACCGGGAGATCGAGCCGGCCTCGTCCGCTATTGTGTGCTTCGCCTGCCCCCTTTCCGCCGGTGTGCACCCCGAACTCGACAAGATGCTGCCGGTTGAAGGCGCGCCGGATACCATACTGGGCAAGCTGGACGAGCAGCGCGGGAAATGGGCGGACATTGCCTCTAGCGGGACACGGGTTTCATTCCCCGAGGAGCGTTACCAGAAAGCGTTCGACGTGAACAAGACGTTCCTCCTGCTGATGTACGACGGGCAGTCAATAACCCCGGGCGTGTCCACCTACCACATGATGTGGTTCAGGGACGCCGCCTACCTGGTCCCCGCGCTGGAGCGCCTGGGCCACCCGGAGATGGCCAGGCGCATACTCCTCACCTACCCGGACCGACAGACCCGGGAGGGCTTCTTTCGTTCCCACAACGGGGAGTGGGATTCGTGCGGGCAGGCGATGTGGACCCTGGTGAACCACTACCGTATGACCGGGGACTCCGATTTCCTGAGAGACGTCTACCCATCGCTCATGAAGGGGGCACGGTGGATAGACTCAATGAGACGGACGGACCTCCCGATGGACGACCCCAAACGCGGGCTTCTGCCGGAGGGCATAAGCGCCGAGCACTTTGGCATCAGCGACTGCTACTACTGGGACGACCTGTGGTCAGTGGGAGGGCTGCGGGCGGCGGCCCTGGCGGCCCGCGACCTCGGGTTCGAGCAGGACGCGCGCTACGCCGGCTCGCTCGCCGATGAGATCATGGGAGACCTCGAGTCGTCGTGGGAGACGGTGGCCAAGCGCCTGGGGCGCACGGTAATGCCCATCGCCCCCTATCGAGATGTAGATGCCGCAAGCATAGGGGCTCTCGCGGCGGTCTACCCGCTGGACCTCATAGGGCCGGAGGAGGAGATAATCGCGGGCACGGTGGGGGAACTGGTCGAGCGGTGCTTCTACCGCGATACCCACTACCACGGCGTCATGCACTGCGGTATCAACCCGTACCTGTCCATGCACGTTGCCCAGTACTACCTGAGGCGAAGGGACCCCTACGCCCTCAAGATATTCGAGTCGCTCATCGAGATGGCCACAGAGACGTACACTTTTCCCGAAGCGATAAACCCGCTTACCGGGGGCGGTTCCTTCGGTGACGGCCACGACGGCTGGAGCGCGGGGGACATCTTCAACTTCGTGCGGAATCTCCTGGTGATGGAGGAGCGGGATAAGCTGGTACTGATCCCGGTCGCCAGGGAAGAGTGGTTTGCCGCCGGAGAGCGCATCGAGGTGAAGGGTGCCCCCACCTACTTCGGTGTGGTTTCCTACCTGATCGAGTCCAAAGACGAATATATCGAGTTCACGCTGCCGGGAAACCTGGAGAGACCACCCGCGGCCGTCGAACTGAACGTCCCCTTCACGATTACCTCCTGCGAGGTGGACGGAGAAACGTTCGATGTGCCGGAGAGCTCCACCTCGGTTGACGTCCCGCCGTCGGCGAAGAAGGTCCTGCTGGGGATAAGACGCTCCTAGACCAAAACGCAAGATGGTGACAGGCACCAACGCATGACGCACTGGTGCCTGTCACCAGTGCGTCATTTTGTGGCTTTTGTTTATTTGTGAGGGAGAGGTCCCGCCCCTGGGCTGTTGCACGCCCCTGGGCTGTTGCATTACGTGATCGTTTTGGTTGGAGAAACGAACGGCAACAGCCCGGGGATGGCGTTCTTGTCTGACCGCCGCTTGTGTGACGTGAGGTGCCAGGCCTTCTAGCCGTTACGTATACTGTCGGCCACCGTTTAAAGGCACTGGCACCACAAGTAGGCCAGTTTGTGTTATTATTCCTTGCTGTTCAGCAAAGTGGAAAGGAACGGTAAGTGTCGAACATTTGTGACATCTGTGGCAAGAGCCCTAACTTCGGCTGCAACGTGAGCCATTCTCATAAGAAGACCAAGCGCCGGTGGACCCCTAACGTTCACAAGATGCGCATCGTGGTGAACGGAAAAGCCCGTAACGCCAGGGTGTGCAGCAAGTGCCTCAAGGCGGGCAAGGTCCGGAAGGCTTAACCGTGACCCGGTAACATCTCTTCAATTAATACATCACCGGAATCGATGTTGAAGATGGTTACCCTGCCGTCCTCCAGGAGTCCCACTGTGGGTGCCTCACCATCCTGCTTGGGGATGGCGCAACTTCCGGCGTTGACGAGCATGACCCCGTCCATCGCCTTCTCCCACGCCGCAAGGTCCACGTGGGTATCGCTTATCAGGGCTACTCTCATTTCAACCTCCTTCCCGGACCGCGAACGGGTTCGCGCAGGCGGCGCCGGTCCCCGGCCTCACCGGGTCCACCGTCGCCCGTGCCACCAGTTCCC